>JALSJN010000075.1 GCA_026989335.1 Thiotrichaceae bacterium | reverse complement strand
CTTCCTCTTTTATAATGCTCCATACTCTGAGTATAGTGCCAATTCTAGTCCCTGACCGCCTAAAGGCGTGGGATTTACTGATCCCCTATAGGGGACTTTAAAAACAAAAGCTTGACCCCTGAAGGGCGTGAAGCAGATGAAGAAAAGATTCTAAATGAAAAAGCGCCTAATGTCCGCTATTACAAACTGCTATATGATTCCATATTTTCCTGTTAACGTGACAACCCTAATAGCTTATCAACATTCAGTTTGCCAAAGCCATAAAAATCATTTCGCCCATTTACATAAGGCAAGTACCCAGCTTTATCAGACTTCTCCCGTATAGCGTTAACTACTTTTGGTAGAGAAATATTTTTATCCTTTTGTAACATTAATGCCAATGAGCCGCTTACAATTGCAGCTGCTGCTGAACTACCATTAAAAACTCTGTCTTCACTTTCAGCTCTTAAATAATCATCTACTGTATTTGTCATAATATCCTGATTAGTTGTCGTAATGCCTAGCTTTCCCCCGCCTGGTGCTACAATATCCAAACCGGCACCATAGTTAGAATAAACAGCCCGCACATTTCCTTCGTCAGTAGAGCCAACACCAATTACCGTATCTAACATAGATATATCATACTTATTATCAACACCATCATTTCCCACCGCAAAAACAAAAACAATTCCTTTTCCACCTCTACCTTCTCGTGTCATTTTGTCAATTTTTTCTTGTATTACGGGCGAAACAAAGTCTATTCCCCAGCTGTTATTGATAATATCCACACCTTGTTTGTCCGCATAATCCAGCGCATTTAAAATTTTCTCATCAGAAAGATAATCAGCGGATAAATCTAATTGAATTAATGTTAGGTCAACATCAGGTGCAATCCCTCTTAAACCCTGTTTATTTATATTAGAAGCGATAACGCCTGTGGTAGCTGTGCCATGATAACAATACTGGCTGTGCGTACATTCAACCGATAAGCTTGAATCTTTACTATTAAAAGTATGCGTTATATTTTTACTAAATTCAGGGTGATTTACCTCAAAGCCAATATCAATAACAGCTAGTTTTATCCCTTTTCCAGTATATCTTCCCATGCTTTTTTCGGCATGGATATGCGCATCTTTATTGATTGAATTTTGCGTGTAAAAGGCTTGATTATAATTAATTGCCCACTGCTCAAAATACAAAGGTTCAGTGTTATCGGTGGAATGAGGAATAGCGGATCTATCATTGTTACCAGAGCTACCACAAGCAGATAATAGCAAAACAGTAAAAAGCCAGAATACTTTTTTCATTAACGAATTTTCACTTTATGACGCACATTGGGATAAGCGTAAATAACCGACGGATTATCTTTTAAAGCCTCAATAATTTTCAATAGGTCTTCTACGGGCTTACTTGGCTTTACTAATAACACTTGGTTGTCGTATTCTTTTTCTAAAAGTAGTTTATGTAAAGCAAGAAATTTCTCGGTATCAATAACAGGTTTTATTTTTACAAAAAAGCTACCTTCCATTTGTACTAACTCTTTCTTTTTTGTGGTGTAGGGGTTTGTTTTAGCAGTTACTGATTTATACTCTGTGGCTGAAACATAACCAGAAAAAAATAGAATGGAAGTAATAAATAAAGATAAAGTATTATTGCACATTGGATTATATCTTGGTTAGTAGGTTACTCGTTTAATATTGATTAGTTCAATATAATCAACCTGTTTTCCGTTGCGATTAACAACAAAGCGAAGTGTAAAAGTGGCGCTATCAGCCGTGTAGAAGTCCTCAGCAATATTAGATACAAAACCATACTTTTTTCTAGACTTATCTCGTATAATTTTGGCATCGTATATCAACTTATTAAATGCTTTTTTCACAAAGCTATCTTTAATTTTTATTTTAAATTGCTTGTCAGTTTTTCTATCTTTTTCCTTATGACCATAATCAAATAAATATACAATATAATCTTCATCAGAAAGCTTCTTGAAGTTGAAATGTAAAAGTAGAACCGAAGCATTAAAATTCTTAGGATTAAATTTTTTGGATAGTACCTTTGCGCCTTTCAACTCTAGAAATTGAGAACCATACAAGATTGCACTAATACTATATGTATATCCTTGCTCCAACTCTTTAGTAATTTCCTCATTCGCTGCAGAGACAATAATAATATGCCCAGCATTTCTTTTGCCAGAAGATACATAACGAAAGTAATTAGGTGACACATAAGGCAGAACACTAATAACATAGCGACACCTAAGTGGATAATAGTTATCAATCTTATCCACCTCGCTACAATTAAGTAATTTTTCATTATTGAGCGTTGTGTTTTGAGCGCCTTCATTCGTGCTACATCCCATTAGGATTAACATTAATGTAAGTATTAATATTTTATTTCTCATATCTATATCTCCAACTTTAAAATCACTAACCCGTACAACAGGTTAGTGATTTATTAGTTAATTCCTTTCAAAGTTAATTAACTCAATATGGTTAATTTTTTCAATATCAGGAGTAATATCAAATTCAAAATAAAGCCTAATCACCTCCTTATTGTTCTCAGCTTCAAAGGGTGTCATTGACTGGCTTTGCCCAATTAGATCATCCAATCTAGCGGTTAAGGCAGTTTCACTCACCTTAAATTCCTGTGCATCGAAAAGAAGGTAACTACTATTATTTTTCTTTTCAATCTTTAGGTTTATTAAAGGTATATCCATTGTAAAAGGATTAGGGTCAAAAAATGAGTCTAAAACCTTATCAATCACAAGTGAATTACTATCTTTATGAGCCATGACTTTATAGGAAAACCCAGATTTTAATTCTAAATTTTTGATATTTGAAAAGTAAGCTTCTTTTCTATACTTGTCTTCAGCTACATAAGAGACTTTATAGTCACCAGCATCATCAGGAACAGGTTTCTGGTAAGGCTTTATCAAATACAGACTATCTGGACATTTAACATCCTTATCGCAGGTAGTTCCACTGTTTTCATTTGATTGCCTAACATTAGAGCCATTATCTTTACTACTAGACGAGCCATTACACCCGAACAAACTAATAGCACTTATAAATAGCATCGCTTTAATTATCTGTTTCATTATTTCACCCTCGCGATATTAATATCAACTACGAGATCTTCAGTTGAAGAATCTTCCGTAACACTTCTTACTCTTGCAGTATTTAATTTAGTATTACTACCACCTATAATTATACTTTGGGCTGTAGCATCTCCGCTATGACGATTACCGTTCCAATTGTCTTCATCATCAGTTCTCACATAACCTTTCCAAGAATGTGGTACATGTAGAGTTGGGGCAGCAAAAACCCCATAAGGCACATTACCTCCACTAGTTCCATTACTTCTAAACACAGGGAAGCTAGACATTGTTCCACCACCACCACGCCCCTTAAAAAGACAGAACTTTAATATTGTGTTATTGCTAGAACTATTAGGGTAAATATTCCCTCTGGTGTAATTTGCATTCCAATAATCTTCGTTATCAAACCTACGTTGAAACTCTGTACTTCCTGTAGGGCAATATCTACCCAATTTTATAACAGCGTAATTTTGTCCGTACACATTTCTAGGTTTAAATTTTGTTCCATCTACCCGACAAAATCTAAATGTTGTATTCCTACTAGAGCTAATACCACCATGCCAACCAGATCGGCCGTTATTATTTCTACTATCCTCATCATCCATATGGATAGTTACTAGTTCACGCTTATTGCTATAAGCATTCATAGGAGGACAATTATTTGCTGATGTTCCATTTGGAATAATACCCACTGCATGCCTACCAGGGTACATTGTTTGAATTGTAGCTATATCTCTTGGTGTTATAATTCCATTTCGTATTGAATTATGAGAGGCACAATAATTCATAACAGACTCTTTATCATAACTCGTTGGCATAGCGTTACCACTACTGCTGGTTATTTGACAAGTCCCACCCAATCCATGATTACGATCTGGTCTATCTTGCTCATGTTCAAGGCCTAGCGCATGACCAAACTCATGTACGGCATTACCAAAAGTAGTATTGATACTACCTGTATAATTTATATTGAATTGCACACCATTTCTACGGTTTCTTATTTCTTTTCCCACCCCTATGGTACGTGTACCACATCTTGTAACATCACCACAGCTAGCAACATTAACAATATTTATCTTTAGATCTGCTGAGCCACAGCGAGCCGTCCAGCCCGTAAATCTTATAGATGAATATCTTTCCCACTGCCTAGCACCGTTCATAATAGCGGTACGATGACTTGCTAAAGCACTAGACATTGCTCCACTTTCCCAACAAACAGAAATGTCCAATTTATCCCAAAGAGCATTACTCTTGTAATACCCCCTAACCCGTTCCGCAGACACATTCTGATTGACCGTAAAGATCAATAAAAATAATGCCAATGTATATCTATACATAATTTCTTCTCCTTTGATGTAACAATTAATAATGAATGTGATTAATAAAACCTTCTAACAACCACCGCATTAAGGGTTAACATCCTTGTTAACTGCCTTAATACGCCTATAAATGTATCAAAAAAAAAAAATACCTCGTCAATGTTATTTTTATGAACAAACCTAAATATTAGATGCTGTATAATTTTTAAGCAGTTGAAAATAATGTATTAAGTGAGGCTACTGCCTTATAGAATTAATCATGTGGTGTACTACAATTTTTGCACGTCATTATATTTAATAAAACACACTTATTATTAATAAGCTCCAGAGTCAACCTCAACAGGCATGATCGTGTTAGATAAAAAACAACGAGTAGATGAATTAGCGCGGATGATGGGTGGGCTAGAAATAACCCAATCGACGCTTAATTTGGCTGAAGAAATGTTGGTGAATTGAGCAGATTTAAAAACAAAAGCTTGAACTATGAAGGGCATGAAAAACCTGAAGGTAAAACCATATTGGGCTTTGAGAACTTAACTTCGTAGTCAACTATCCATTACCTAAAAGATTTAATTTGACCACGAAGGCACGAAGAATCACGAAGGAGGATAAGTTTTTTTCCTTCGTGAACTTCGTGTCCTTCGTGGTAAATTATTTTATCTTTTCTTCATGAACTTCATGCGCTTCATGGTCAAAGCTTTTGAAGTTAATCAGGCAAGAAGGATTTTAACCAGCTAAGCACACCCGCTTCTTTTTTCTCAGACTTTGGCTTTTCTGATTTATTGTTAATCACTACAATATTGGGAACCTCTAACGGCTTAATCGCTTCAGAGTGATTTTCAATCGTGGTATCAATCGTCTGCTTTGCTAAGCTTTCTGGTTGATTAATTTCAGCTGTATCTGATAATTCGGGGTCTTTTGTTTGAGCTGGTTTTTCTTCGTCAATTTCTACAACTTCTGGTGTATCAGGAATGGCTTCCTTTTTTGCAACGACAACAACCTTATCTTTGACCCCATCGTGTTTATCTAGATAGTCTAAAATTCCATCATTATCACTATCTAACTGACTACCTTCCACAAGGGTTAAACGCTTATCTCCGTCATCATCATTGTCTAAGAAATTAGGAATTCCATCCTCATCCGTATCATCATTGATTGGACTAGAGTCATTATTCACATCTTCATTTTTAGTCAACACACCATCATTATCATCATCATTATCCAGCGCATCAATAATGCCATCTTCATCGGTATCTTGTGGGTTGTTGATATCAAGACCAATTTCAATCGCATCAGATACTTGATCATCATCGCTGTCGCGTTTTTTTGGGTCTGTTCCTAACAAGATTTCTTGAGAATCTAACAAGCCGTCATTATCGGTATCAGTATGTCGGTTTAAAACTACTCTTCTTTTAGGGATTTTTACCGTGACCGTTTTAACTTTTTGTTTTTCTTGTGGTTTTTTTTCTGCAATAACGGTTTGCTTAACTTCAACAACTTTTTTTAAGTCTTTCGGTGTTTGATCTTTTACGGACTCAATTTCTTTCTTAATTATTTCAGTAACAATTTTTTGCTCTGTCGTTTCCTTTGGTTTTGATTTTGCTGTTTTTTGTGACGTTGCATCTAAGTAGTCTGGAATACCATCTTGGTTTGAATCTGGAAGTTTTAATAAATCATTAATACCATCCCCATTCTCATCTTTTGACCCAGCTTGCTGTGTATCAAATGCATCATCAATCATGTCAAAGTTTTCATCTTTACCCAACATGCCCGCTTCGATACCATCGCTGATACCATCATTATCCGAGTCTTTATCAATAAAATTGGCTAAACCATCTTTGTCGGTATCAATAGCGCTTTCTAAGATAGTGGGAAGGCCGTCGTTATCATCATCAAAATCCAGCGCATTAATAACTTTATCGCCATCGGTGTCTAAGGGGTTTTTAAGATTCTCACCCACTTCAATTTTATCATTTATACCATCACCATCGGTATCAGATAAAAATGGTTCTGTGCCTATTTTAAGCTCATAAGTATCTGTTAAACCATCACCATCACTATCATTTTCAGCTGAAACTTTTGCGTTAACTGTAGCAGTTAAACTAATTAGCAGAAGCATAATTGGGCTTATGAAAAAGGCTGGTTTTTGTTTACGCGAAAATGATCTTGTTTCGCCTTTTAACAAATTTATTAGAAATTGTGTGTTAAACAATTGAATCCCCTATGGCTTATATGTTCCAGCCATTCTTTTATTTTTATTATTCTGGGTATTATCTCATATTTAATTAAGCAGTTTACTTTAAGCTGACGAACTGTACTTTTCTTATTTGCTATAAAGAAAGGATCCTACCATGAAGGAAACAAAACAAGCATACTGTGCTCTTTTGTCTTTTTCTTTTCTTCATGAGCTTCATGGTTCAATCTTTTGATTTTTCTGTTTATTCTCTGTGGTATTACTCAAACAATCGGAATAAGACCCTGTAGAGAGTTATTACCTAGGAGCCTGTCCGAGAACTGATTAGCCTACTGCGAAAAAGCTATTTTTGTCAGATTTTCTGCTAATTTTCATCGAAGAGAACAACTATTTGCTGAAAATGACCACAAAACCTGCCTAAAAATTGCTTTCTCTCGCTACGGCTACAGTTCTCGGACAGGCTCCTAGAAAAAGCTTCAGCGCACAACGTCGGCAAAGAAACGCCTACATAATCGAGCTATCTGTTTGAAAAAACCAAACGGTAAGCTCGCTCACGACTCTCTTCGTTCGTTCTAATAATCGAGTTTTCCGTTTGAAGAAACCAAACGGTAAGCTCGCTAAAATACATCACCACGTACTCCAAACAGTCTTGCGTATTCTTTAGTGGCATAGCGGTCTGTCATTCCTGCTACATAGTCGGCAATGACGCGGGCTTGGCCTATTTCGCCTGTTTTTAATAAGGCATCACGACATAATTGTTGATGTTCTGGCGGTAGCAGTCGAATATCTTCCATAAAAACGGTAAATAAGGCTTCTATGACTTGGTGTGCCTTACGAGTCATGCGATACACTTTATGGTGAAAATAAAGGTTATCACGTAAGAATTTTTTTAGTTGTTGATTTTTGGTGCGCATTTCTTCACTAAATTTGGTTAGCTGCTCTGAGTGATTTCTAATATCTTCTATACTCTGTGGATCAGCTGTTTGTATAGTAGCACGACTGGTTTCAACCAAGTCTACAACTTGTTCGCCAATCATTCGTCGTATGGTTTCATGCACGCAACGATTACCGGTTAAATCAGGATATTTCCACATGACTTTATCGTATTGTGCGCTAAATAATTCAACATTTCGCATTTGCTCAATAGTAATCAACCCCGAACGTAGTCCATCATCAATATCATGGTTGTTATAGGCGATTTGATCGGCAATATTGGTTAGTTGGGCTTCGAGTGAGGCCTGCTTTTTATTTAAAAAGCGTTCCCCTACTTCTCCTAATTCTTTGGCGTGTTTTAAAGAACAATGCTTAAGAATCCCTTCACGTGTTTCGAAACACAAGTTTAAGCCTGCAAAATCAGCATAGAGTGTTTCTAGTTCATCAACGATGCGTAAAGATTGTAAGTTATGCTCAAAGCCACCGTATTGTTTCATGCAGGCATTAAGTGCATCTTGCCCCGCATGACCAAAGGGTGTATGACCAATATCATGCGCTAAGGCAATAGCTTCGGTTAAGTCTTCATCTAAGCGTAACGTACGAGAAATTGATCGTGCGATTTGTGCAACTTCTAATGAATGGGTTAACCGTGTGCGGTATAAATCACCTTCGTGGTTGACGAATACTTGGGTTTTATATTCTAGGCGACGAAAGCCTGTCGAATGAATAATGCGGTCGCGGTCGCGCTGAAATTCTGAGCGATAGGTTGGCGAGGTTTCTTTAAAGCGCCGCCCTCTGCTTGTTTTTGGCATTGCTGCATACGGTGCTTTTTGTTTATTCATATTTTGTTGTTTAGGTTTGTTGACGAAGATCAGGCACGTGCTAGCACCTGTTGTAACGCTGTTTTATCAAAGTCGCTACTGATAATACTTTCGCCTAATGATTTCATTAAAACTAAATGTAACACGCCGTCTTGGACTTTTTTATCAATTGACATCAGCTTTGAGAATTTTTCTGCACTAATTTCTGCGGGCGGCTCTACCGGTAAATTGGCTTTTTTCAATAGGGTTCGAATACCTGCGACTTCACTTTCACTCACCCAGCCGTGTTTTTGCGACAGTTCAGCTGCCATTACCATGCCTGCTGAAATTGCTTCACCGTGTAGCCAGTTTCCATAGCCCATGCCGGTTTCAATCGCATGCCCGAAAGTATGACCTAAATTTAATAAAGCGCGTTGCCCTGCTTCTTTTTCATCTGCTGCCACAATATCGGCTTTGTGTTTACAAGAGCGGTGGATGGCATAAGCTAAAGCTTCTGGGTCACGCTTTAGCAGTTTATCCATATTTTCATCCAACCAATCAATAAACGCCAGATCATTGATATAGCCGTATTTTATTATTTCTGCAATGCCTGCACTGAGTTGTCGGTCATCAAGTGTATTCAGTGTTTCGGTATCAATAATCACGCATTGGGGCTGATGAAACGCGCCAATCATATTTTTACCCAAGGGGTGATTAACGCCTGTTTTACCCCCCACGGATGAGTCAACCATTGCCAACAAGGTGGTTGGAATTTGGATAAAATTTATGCCACGTTGATAACTGGCAGCTGCAAAACCAGAAACATCACCAACCACGCCCCCGCCGAGTGCGAGCAACGTGGTTTTACGATCGCAACGTGCTTCTAACATTTGGGTGTATATTAAATCTAAGGTCTCGGGGGTTTTATATTGCTCACCATCGGGAAGGATAATATCGGTGTTTTTAAAAGCGCTAATGAGCGCATGAATATTTTTTAAATACAGTGGCGCTACTGTGGTATTTGATACCGTGACCGTACTTATCCCCTTTATGTGTTGTGCTATTAAATCATCACGACCTAAGATACCCGCACCAATATAAATAGGGTAACTACGCTCACCTAAATCAACTTCTAGTACTTTCATTATACTGGCCCTTTCTGAGTAGTAGCCGTTAATGATTCTTCAAGCCGCCTGATAATAACCCCTGCTTTTTGCTTGCCTGTTTTTATGACCGTATCCGCTAATTCTAAATAGTAAGGCTCCCTGTCACTGAGTAATTTTTTAAGGGTATCTAAGGGGCTTTTAGTTTGCATTAAAGGACGAGTTTTATCATAACGGATACGCGAATAAAGCAGCTCTGCGCTGGTTCTAAGATAAACCACATGCCCGTGCTTTCGCATATTCTTACGGCTTTGTTCACGTAAAATACTTCCTCCACCAGTAGCTATCACTACATTTTTCATTTGACAAAGTTCTTCAATAACTTGCTCTTCTCTGTCTCTAAAACCTTGCTCACCTTCAATCTCAAATATGGTGGAGATATCCACACCCGTTCGCTCTTCAATAACTCTGTCTGAATCATAAAAGTCTTTATTTAAGCGTTTGGCAATATTTCTGCCTATGGTTGATTTGCCGGCTCCCATTAATCCCACCAGTATTATATTTTCGTTTTTTATCATACTGTTATTTATGCCAGTTGCTCATAAAGGAATCAAGTTAAACTATTTTTTACGGCAATAAAAAAAGGCTGGGATAATCCCAGCCTTTTAATAAAACACGTAAACTTACACCTTAGTGCCCGTTTAGCTTATTTCAATATTTTTGGTGTTACAAAAATAAGTAGCTCACGTTTGTTGTCACGGTTAAAGGTTCTCTGGAAGAGCTTACCAATGATAGGCACATCTCCCAGTAAGGGCACTTTATCAATCTTCTTAGAGTTAACTTCTTCATGAACCCCACCGAGTACAACCGTCTGTCCATTGGCAACCAATACCTGAGTATTGACTTCACGCGTATTAATACTGGGAACACCATCATAAATCGCACCCACTGTATCTTGGCTTACTTTAAGATCCATGATGACATGTTCATCCGGTGTGATTTGTGGCGTTACTTCAAGTGCTAATACTGCTTTCTTAAACTGTACTTTAGTACCTGACGAGCTGACTGTCTTATAAGGAATTTCAACACCTTGTTCAATCAACGCCTTCTTCTTATCAGCTGTAACAACACGTGGGGTTGATACGATCTCGCCTTTGTTTTCTGCCTGTAGCGCTGATAATTCAAGATCAATCAAGTAATCTTTACTCAAGATTGAGAATGCCATTTTAGCTGCGCCTGGTATAGGCATGTTTACATTCAAGCGATCATTCAGTGATGGGATACCCACATTTCCTGATCCGCCCAGCAAATCATTACTCATTGATGAAGTTGATTCTAAGCTACCTGATGTTGATAAGTTTTTACCAAATTGAGTTACACCAAAACGTGTACCTAAATCTTTACTAAACTCATCCGATGCGATAACGATACGTGATTCAACCGATACCTGTCTAACAGAGACATCTAAAGTCTTGACCATCGCACGGATTTCACTCACGCGATCAGCCGTATCTTGCACTAACAATGTATTAGTACGTTTATCTACTGAGACACTGCCTCGTTTAGATAGTAGCGAACCTTCATCTTTACCCGCTGATGATTGAACTAAGCCGGCTAAATCTTCTACTTTCGCATAATTGACTGAGATATATTCTGTCACTAATGGCTCAAGTGCTTGCTTGCGCTTAAATGCTTGCATTTCACGTTGCTCTTTTGCATCTAACTCACTTGCCGGTGCAATCCAAATAACATTGCCGTTACTGCGCATTGCTAGGCCTTTGGTTTCAAGGACGATATCTAAGGCTTGATCCCACGGTACATCTTTTAAGCGAAGTGTGATATTACCTTTTACCGTATCACTTACAACGATATTTTTGTCGGTAAAGTCAGCGAGTAACTGTAGTACTGAGCGAACTTCGATATCTTGGAAGTTTAATGAAAGCTTTTTGCCAGTGTAATGTTTCTTTTTAAGCTTGAAGGGGTCATTCACAATTTTAGCTTTTACTTTATTAAAGTTAACCACATAGTTGTTACCCTGCTTTACCGCATTATAATTAAATGCTGCATTCGCTAACACTCTGATTTTCACATCACGGCCACTTTGAGTCACGTCCAAATAAGATGCTGGTGTTGCAAAATCAGTTACGTCGATTCGTTTATTACCGCTACGTGCTCGTACATTTTTAACCGTGACTTCAACGACGTTACCCACTTTACGTGACTCAACGACTGTTGATGGATGTGGTAGCTTTATGACAGCACGTCCTCCGCCTGCTTGTGTTCTTTGGAAGTCAATCGCACCAAGAACTCTTGATCCACCTTGTTGTGCACGTTGCTGCTGAGGCGCTCTATGTACTACGTTTTGTTGTCTTGGGTTAAAGCGTGATGTCTGCGCCGGTGGACGAGCAACATAGTTACTTGCTACTGCCTGACGGCTTACTGCTTTTCGTCTCTCAGCATTAGCATTTCTTTGTGCCTGAGCATTTCGTTGCGCTTGGGCCTGTCTTTGTGCTTGAACACGTTGCTGTTGTAACGCGGTTTGTGCTGCTAAACGTGGTTGTTGTCGATTACCTTGGTTATCATCAAACGTTAATACCACATCATTGCCTTGTACGCGTGTTGAGTATTTGGTTAATTTGTTGAGTGACACCATCACACGAAGTTTATTCGCGCCTTTGGCAAATTTAACATCCTTTAATGAGCGGGAGTTAAAGCGTTTACTCCGCTTAAGTATGGAGGAATCTGCTCCTGGGAAATCAAGTACAATACTTTTCCCACCTCTCATCGCAAAGCTCTTAGGCATTGCTACCTTACTATCAAAGTTTAAACGCAATGTTGTTTTACCAGCCTGTACTGCAGAGTCAATACTTTGCAAACGTGCTTCTGCATAGGTGCTACCGGTTGCTAGTAGCAACGCTGGCAAGCTCAAACCGAGTAGTGTACGCGTAATAATTTTCATGTTTTAACCCACTTCTTTTTATTTTTAATTTATTAGTTATTCTAGTTTATGGTTCGTTAGTCTTGGTTTAATGCGATGGATGTTTCTTTCTTTTCGAAACCACCCAGCCCATTTGAAACTGTTTCTTTTAACTCTAATTTCACATCGGAGATAGAAACGATTTTCCCATAGTTTTGCCCAAGATAATTACCAGCCTTAACACTTTGAACCGCACCATCTGGAATTTTAATTAAAGCCCATAAGGTATCATCTTTATGAACGGTACCTACCATTCTCAAACTATCTAAAGGGTAGCCTTCCAAAAACTCTGGAACTCGCGTGGTATCGATACGAATACCGTTATCACTCACTTCACGCTGGCCAGGTTCAGGTGCCATCATCGCCGCATTAAACGGGTCTTTATCATGCTCAGGATAGGCGTAACGTAAGTAAGGCTTAACCTCAGGAATAGGATCTATCGGTGCAGCTGGCTTTGCTCTTTCTTCTGCAAAAAACTGATCTAAGTCACTGATGCTATCGTTACAACCTGAAAGCAACAATAATGAGCCACACAAACTAAGTGTCAAAGGCGCTTTTTTAAAATTTTTCACGAAACCTAATGATTTATTTTTATTATAATTGAATAACATTTAGCTACCCTCTTCTTCATCTAAATATCTAAAAGTCTTAATGGTTGCATCGAGCACCAGCTTTTGATTACCTTTTCTCTTCTTTTTATCAGACTTATCAGCAATACTGGTTAAATGAATATCATTAATCGTTACGATACGCGGTAATGCAGAAAGGTCACTTACAAATCCTGCCAACTCGTTATAAGTACCTTTTGCTTTGAGTTTAATCGGCTTTTCTGCAAAGAACTCTTTATGGATTTCAGGCTTTGGCTCGAACAAATCAATTTCTAAACCGTTACTTAAGCCTTTCTCTGAAATATCCAAAATTAAACCGGGAATTTCAGTATCACTGGGTAGCTGATCTTTCAATGCGCTAAATGATGTTTGCATTTCTTCTAATTGTGTTTTAAATGCAGGTAACTTATTGGCACGCTTTTGTTTAATGATATAAGCGGAACGCTTCTCCTGTTCTTTGGCTTGCACTGTTTTTAAGCTCGCTAATTGATCGACAATCACAAGTTTGTATCCCATGAAAAGTACCAGCCCAAAAACCGCTGCTACTGCACCTGCTTTAATGGGCAGTGACACATTAGCTGGATCTTCAATTAAGCTATTTAATTCTTGTAGATCAATTGCCATTGTCCTTCTCCTTATCTTCGCCTGACTTTAATAACTGCGTTACATTCAAACTAAAGTAACGTAAGTTGCTATAACCAGCTTTGTTTTTATTTTTAGTATCAATAGAGATTGTATTCAAATCAGATGAGCTCAACCAAGGTGATGAGTTTAAGCGATTCATATAGCTTGAAACTCGCGCACTTGATTCAGCTTTTCCTTCCAATTTTATTTTATCGTTAGTTTGCTGCAACTTAGTTAAATATAACCCTTTGGGTAATGCACTTACCATTTCATCAAATAAATGTACGATTCCAGGTCGTGTTGACTGTAAACGCTCAATAACATCAATTCGATCTAATAATGCTTTTCGATTAGCATCCAATGTTTTAATCTCGGCTAATACCTTATCAAGTCGTTTAATTTCTTTATCAATATAAGCATTACGCTCATTTTGATAAGATATTTGCCCTTCCATATACGTGTAACCACCGCCTACAACTGCAGCGCCTACCGCTAAAGCACCAACAACAGACATAACGAATTGTTGCTGGCTTTTCTTACGAGCCGCTTCACGCCACGGTAATAAATTAATGCCTGACATTATTCAAATCCTCTTAAAGCTAAGCCTGCAGGGACTAACATAGCAGGAATATCGCTGGTAAAACGAGCTGGATTTACTTTTGAATGTAAAACTACATTAGCAAATGGGTTGGCCAAAGCGGTTGGTATACCAATCACTTCTTGAATCTGCTCATCAATACCCGGAAGGCTTGCACAACCACCCGATAGTAAAACTTTATCTACTTTATCGTTTTGTGTGGATGCATAATAGAATTGTAAGAAACGTTGAACCTGTCTTACCATATTCTCTCTAAATGGATCTAAAACTTCAGGAATATAACCTTCTGGAAGATTGCCCGTCTTTTTAGCCAGACCCGCTTCAGAATAAGTAAGACCATAACGTTGCGTAATCTCTTGGGTCAGTTGTTTGCCACCAAAGACTTGCTCTCGTGAAAATACCACTTTACCGTTTTCAAACACGTTGATACCTGTCATTGAGGCACCAAAATCAACCGTAGCCAATACTTCGTGTTTATCAAGGTCATCAATCATGGTTTTAAAGAGTAACTCTACCGCGTGAGATTCTAAGTCAACAACTTCAACATCAAGCCCCGCCATTTCAGCTGCGGCGAGTCGCACTTCAACATTCTCAGTTCTCGTACCAGCAATCAACACATCAACCATTTCTGATGAGGTTGCTGATGGGCCTAACACTTCGAAATCAAAATTAACTTCATCCATCGGATATGGAATATATTGCTCCGCTTCAAGTGCAACTTGAGCTTCCATTTCAGAAGCAGGTATAGAAGCAGGCAAAGAAATAATTTTATTAATCGCTTGAGAGGATGGAATACCTAAAGCACAACGTCGACTCTTAGTACGACTCTTTTTAACGACTTGCTTAATAGCTTCGCCTACTTGCTCAGCCTCATTAATATCACGCTCACTCGTTACGCCTTCGGCAAGCGAGGTTACAGCATAACTATCAACTCGATAATTATTGCCTTTACTACGTGATAACTCGATCAACTTTACTGCTGATGAGCTTATATCAATGCCAAGCAAATTGCCTTTTTTACTGGATAAGGAAAACACAGATTCAAGTCCTATTTATTGTTATTATTATATGAAACACCGTTTGAAGTGTGCGTCACCTTTTGTTACGTTGAGTAATACTAGCGAGCTTATCGGGGAGTGTCTACCTTCTTTCTCCTTAATGGCCGTTACTTTAGACAAGCGGTAGGTTTTATTTATTATTGAACGGTTCTTCTTCGGTTTTGTCTCATGCTTCCGTATAATAAAATGACTTTGCCACAAAGTTATAAATGGCATCGTATATAAAAATAAAAACAACTTGAGACCTTGGTACGAAGGTCGCTATTTATTAATTAATCGCTGGGCTTTTAGCATCGACAACTATGAAACTATTTAAATTTATTAACCGCTACCTTATTGCACCAGTAGTTATGCTCTCACTAATAGGGGTCGTCGTACTAGCAGGCATGTACTTCTACTACTTGCCACAACTACCTTCAGTCAATGAATTGAAAAATACACAATTACAATTACCACTGCGGGTATACAGTGCCGATGATCAACTTATTGCTGAATTCGGGCAACATCGACGTCGCCCAGTAAAAATTGAAGATACACCGAATAACCTTAAAAATGCTTTTGTCGCAATAGAAGACGCAAGATTCTATCAACATAAAGGCGTGGATTACCGAGGTATAGTACGTGCCGCTGTTGCCGTGCTCAAAAAAGGTAGAGTAACCCAAGGTGCTAGTACCATCACGATGCAAGTGGCACGTAACTTTTATCTTACCAACGAGAGAAGTATTACCCGTAAATTAAAAGAAGCCCTATTAGCCTTAAAAATTGAAGAAGAATTAAGCAAAGAAGAGATTCTTGAGCTTTACTTAAATAAAATATTTTTAGGTAAACGCTCTTACGGTGTAGGCTCAGCCGCTGAAATCTATTACGGTAAGAAAGTGGAAGAACTCAGCCTTGCACAAAGTGCCATGATAGCGGGCCTACCCAAAGCACCCTCAGCCTATAATCCCATACGAAACCCAAAACGGGCAAAAATACGCCGGAATTACATTCTGAAGAGAATGCATGAACTCAATTATATTTCTAATAAGCAGTACCAAGCAGCACTTAATGAAGCATTAAGTGCTGCAGTTCACAGCGTTGAAACACAAACCTACGCCCCCTATATGGCGGAGATGGTGCGTACTGATGCTATTAAACGCTTTGGTGAGGCTAATATTTATAAGCTTGGTCTAAATATTTATACCACTCTCGATAGTAAGGCACAGAAAAATGCCATCACATTACTTAGGAAGCACCTTTTAAAATATACCAAACGCCACGGCTATCGAGGCAGTGAAGATAACCTCCAATTAAATGATTTCAAAACCCTTAAAGAGCAGCAAAAAAAGCTTAAAAGTTATCATGTGTACGCTGATTTATACCCTGCTCTTGTAACAGAATCGGGAAATAAAAAAGCCACTTTAACCGTTTATAAACAAGACCAGCCAATTACGCTGTCACTCAAAAAACTTAAATGGGCCAGACCCTATATCAACGAGAATAAACGTGGCAAAAGGCCTAAAAAAGTCAGCAACGTACTTAAAGCTGGCGATATTGTACGCGTACAAAAAGATAAAGAAGGAGACTGGCAACTCAGCCAGTTACCCAAAGTATCGGGAGCACTTGTTTCCATGAACCCTGATAACGGTGCAATTGAAGCGATTGCGGGTGGATTTGATTATAACCTGAGTAAATTTAACCGCGCCACACAGGCACAAAGACAACCTGGCTCTAGCTTTAAGCCCTTTATTTATGCTGCCGCCCTCGCAAAAGGCTACTCACCTGCAACCACAGTATTGGATGAGCCGATTGAAATTAAAAACAATAAGAATAACTGGAATCCTAAAAACTATAGCCATAATTACAGTGGTTCGATGCGTTTAAGGACTGCACTGGCTAAATCCAAAAATTTAGTATCTATTCGTTTATTGCAAGAAATTGGTTTAGGCTATGCCCTAAATTATGCAAAAAAGTTTGGCTTTAAGAAAAAAACTTTGCCTATTAATTTAACACTAACACTTGGAACAGGCTCAGCTACACCTTTAGAAATGGCAACCGCATATTCTAGTTTTGCTAATGGCGGTTTTAAAGTCGATAGTCATTTCATTCGTAAAATTGTCAATCGAGACAAAGAAGAAATTTATACCGCAGACCCTGTCGCTGTATGTGCAAGTAATTGTAAACCAAACAGTGAACTATTAAAAAACAGCATGAAGAATCCTGCCAAACGTATTATGAAACCCTACGTCAACTATCAGATCAACAGCATGTTACGTAGTGTCGCGCAAGTTGGCACCGCAGCCCGTGCAAGTGCCATGCTAGGTCGCCAAGATTTAGCGGGCAAAACAGGCACTACAGATGATCAAAAAGATGCCTGGTTTTGTGGCTTCACTCCCAACAATGTCACAACGGTATGGCTCGGCTTTGATCGCATTAAACCATTAGGACGCAGGGAAACTGCAGCAGGTGCGGCTTTACCCTTATGGATAGACTTTATGAAAACGGCACTAAAAGATACCCAGCCACTGCCACTTTTCGCACCCAGTGGCTTAATCAATGTAGAACTTGATGCCGATACTGGAATGCCGCCAGATCAATACACCGTTGATACCATCAACGAAGCACTCACCCCAGAACAAATACCAACAGAGGAAGAAATACAAGCGTATATGCAAAAGCACCAAGAAGAGTTGTTAGAAAAACGGCAACTAGAAGCTTTAGCCGATGCCGATGAAGTGACTAAAGCACGTCAATTAGATCGAATCCACCGTGAAGCACTACAACGTCAACAAAATGAAGAACGACGCGCGCTAGCTCGTCAAAGAGAACAACAACGTTTGCAACAACTTCAAGGAGGCGCTAATTAATTCTGCAAATTGTATGTGAAACAGGTTAGCAGGCATAGGCTTCAAAAAGAACACTACCGTTTTATTATGGTTAACTCTAGTCTTATACACTAACCCCAGATAGAAAGTGAACGAGAGTTAAAGTATCTTTTAAAGTCAACAACTTGCGCTATAATCGGGTTTCCATCAGGGAATTTAAAGCTTACCCTCCTCCGTGTTTTCCCCTACCATCCGTGGCTAAAGTCTTTATTATCGAAGTCTAGTTCCGCTTCCCAAACTCATGCACCGCATCAACTAATACACTGACATTATCTGGATTTACATGCTGATGTATACCGTGACCTAGGTTAAACACATGGCCATCGCCCGAACCAAAACCTTGCATAACTTTTTTCGCTTCTTCACGAACAACTTCTGGTGAACCATATAATACGGAAGGATCCATATTTCCTTGTAAAGCAACCTGACCACCTACACGCTGACGAGCATCCGTAATATCTTGTGTCCAGTCCAAACCTAATGCATCGCAACCTGTTTCAGCCATTATTTCTAACCACTGACCACCGCCTTTGGTAAACAAGGTTACAGGAACTCGTCGCCCATCAGCTTCACGAGTCAAGCCCGATACGATTTTTTCCATATAAGCTAAGGAGAATAGCTTATAGTTTTCAGGTGATAGCACCCCACCCCATGTGTCGAAAATCATAACGGCTTGAGCACCCGCCGCAATCTGCGCATTTAAATATTTTGTAACATTATTCGCTAACTTATCCAGCAGTAAATGCATCACCTCAGGTGATTCAAACAATAAACCCTTTACTTTACCAAAATCTTTGGTAGTCCCGCCCTCTACCATATAAGTCGCTAATGTCCACGGACTACCAGAAAAGCCAATTAAGGGTACACTGCCGTCTAACTCTCGGCGAATCGTACGCACAGCATCCATCACATAGCGTAATTCTTGTTCAGGATCAGGATCAGGGAGGTTTTTAATACTCGCCAGATCACGCACCGGGTTTTTAAACTTAGGCCCTTCACCTTCGGAAAAGTAAAGTTCTAACCCCATCGCATCCGGTATGGTTAAAATATCCGAAAATAAAATCGCGGCATCAAGGTCGTAACGTTTAAGCGGCTGTAAGGTCACTTCACACGCTAAATCAGGATTTTCACACAAATCCATAAAACTACCTGCTTTTGCACGAGTAGCTTTATATTCTGGTAAATATCGACCTGCTTGACGCATAATCCAAATAGGTGTGGTATCGACGGGTTGCCTTAATAGCGCGCGTAAAAAACGATCGTTCTTTAATTCAGTCATGAGAAAACCTAGAATTGAAGGATTTAAAAGGGGTTTAGTTAGAAGTCAAACTTTGAAAGGGAGATTCTGAGACCTCAGTATGCTGTCAAATCAGCTTATTGCTGACTTTATGAGTCCGCTGATTTTCCCCATATCGGCACGCCCCTGTGCTTTAGGCTTTATATAAGCCATCACGCTACCCATGTCTTTCATACTGCTTGCGCCAGTAAATTCAAGTGCTTCTTGTATTAACGCTTTCACTTCTGAATCGCTCATTGCTTCGGGTAGGTAGTCTTGTAGAAAACCAAGTTCTAATTCTTCTTGAGCAACCAAGTCATCACGCCCCGCATCGTTAAACTGTGAAATAGATTCACGACGTTGCTTACACATCTTATTGACTATGGCGAGCACAGCCGTATCATCTACTGATTCACGGGTATCAACTTCTTGCTGTTTAATCGCGGCGAGAATATTACGAATCGTCAGCAGACGATCCTTCTCTTTCGCGCGCATTGCAGCTTTCATATCTTCTGTTATACGTTGCTGCAGTTGGGATGACATAATATAAATGTAATTAACGTGTTGAAACGACTTTAATACATTCTAACGCGACGATTTATTTCACGCTTCAAGTTTTTAATATTACGCTTTACTGCTGCTGCTTTTTCCCTTTTGCGTACTGAAGTAGGCTTTTCGTAATATTCACGACTTCTTACTTCTGCAACAACGCCTGCTTTTTCACAGGTACGTTTAAAACGACGAAGTGCAATTTCAAACGGCTCGTTATCTCTTAATTTTACGCTTGGCATAGTTTAATAGCTCTTTTGATATTTTATTTAAAAACTGAACGGCACATTATACGCCCTCATGAGCATAAAATAAAACTCAAAATAAGAATATTTTAAAAGTATTTTGTTAAAACTAACGCTATTTTTCAATTTCTGCGTTAAAACTACTGCGTTACCTTCATGCCTACGGTAGAATAAACACACACAATTCAACCATTAATATACACACAAATAACATGAAGAAATCATCACTCCTTATTATTTTTCTTAGTCTTTTATTGAGCAATTGCTCACTTTATAAAATGGATATTCAACAGGGAAACATACTCTCGAGTGAAACCGTAGCACAATTAAAAACAGGAATGAGTAAGGCAGAAGTTGCCACACTACTAGGCACATCATTGCTACAGGATAATTTCAGAAGTAATCGCTGGGATTATGTGTACTTTAGCAAAAAAGGAAGAGCAGCCGCCTTCAAGAAAAGCGTTACTTTAATCTTTAAAAATGAACAACTTGTAAATATCAAGAACTAAGAGGCATTAATGCCTCCTCCTACTCCAGCCACGCTTGTAAGTAGTATATGTATTGCCCTTCTGATGATTTCGATGGCCCTATCACGATTGCAGCATACTTTTTATCGTTAACTTTAGCGGCTTCGATCGCCAGACTCTTTGATTCTTTAACTTCCACACAACTTGCTGGAAAGCGTTTATTACGGCGTTTTTTTGTTGTGCGATCTTTATTCGGCAAGTAAATCAGAGCAAACTGCTGTTGAGATACGCTAGTTTGAGGGTCCATCGGCACCATCCCCCTCATTGTATCACCTTATTTTCTGATGCATCAGCGCCGCCTTTTTTTAGTTTTTTACCTTCTGCTGCTTTGCGTTTACGAACCTCTTTAGGGTCTGCAATTAAAGGACGGTATATCTCTACCCTATCCTTTTCTCGAACGACTTGAGTCATTTTTGTGGCTTTACCGAATAACCCAACGGTTAACGAATCGATATTAAGATCAGGGTACTCTTGCAATATAGTAGACTGTAATATGACATCTTTAACGGTAGCGCCGTCTTCAACCATAACACTGAGCAGTGTTTGCTCCTCAGGCAAAGCATATACAACTTCTACAGCGAGTTTGTTATCAGCCATATTTCACACGTGCCTCTTTTACAAATGAATCTACCATGGCATTGGCGATCTGGTTAAATACAGGACCAACCACAAGACCTAACATTTTACTCGAAAATTCATAGTCCAATTCTAAAGATATTTTACATGCATCTTCTTTTAAAGCATCAAATGTCCAAAAGCCTTGCAACTCTTTAAAAGGCCCATCCACCAGTGTTAATTCAATTTTCTCATTTTTTTTAAGGTAGTTTTTTGTCGTAAAGGTTTTATTGAGCCCTCCTTTCTCAATCGTTACTGAGCCTTTAACCCAGTCGTCGCCTCGATCTATTTCTTGTGAATAGCCACACCATGGTAAAAACTCATGATAAGCATCAATTTTATCGACCAAGTTATACATTTGCTCGGCACTAAATGGGACTAAGGCGCTACGAGAGATATGAGGCATTCTTTTCAAACCAACTACTGAAATAATATAAGGCATTCTAGCAGTGTGTTGCGCTATAATCCTCTTTTTAATCTTAACGCTTTACTTATCTAGCAAAAAACACATGGCAAAAAAAAATAAAAAGAAGAAAGGTCACGGCGGAAAAACTATCGCAACCAATAAAGTTGCGCGCCATGACTATTTTATCGAAGATACTTACGAGGCTGGTCTCGTACTGGAAGGCTGGGAAGTCAAAAGCCTGCGGGATGGTCGCGCCCAACTCAAAGAAGCCTATGTTTTTGTCAAAAATCGTGAGGTATGGATGTCGGGCGCGCAGTTCACCCCATTACTTTCGGCATCCACCCATATCAACCCGATGGCCACACGGATTCGAAAGTTATTATTACATGATTATGAGATTGTGAAATTAGCCGCTGCGGTGGATCGCAAAGGTTATACCATTTTACCTCTATCTTTGTATTGGAAACACAATAAGGTCAAACTTGAAATTGGTGTTGGTAAAGGCAAACAAACACACGATAAACGTGCAGTTTCCAAAGAGCGAGATTGGAATCGTGATAAACAACGAATTTTAAAAGGTCGTTAAGAAAAACTAAAGAAGCATTAATGCCAGATTGGCTTTACACCATCCTTTTCTATATTTTCTAGATATTTCTGGTGCGCCAGTAATTCTTCATCGGAAGCTTTAATCACCAAAGTTGGGCTTCGCAGCGAAGAAAGCTTTTCAAAGGAATAATTAGCAACACCTGACTCACCTGAGTTTTCTTCACCAAACGATAAACCCTTTTGACCTCCCGTCATCGCAAGGTAAACATCTGCCAAAATTTCTGAGTCTAATAGTGCGCCGTGTAAAGTACGGTGCTCATTTTTTATATCATAACGTTTACACAACGCATCCAAGGTGTTTCTTTGCCCAGGGTGCATTTGCCTTGCAAGCACAAGGCTATCGTTAATATCACAAAGCGTCTCAATCTTTTGCGAGTAATCCGCAAGCAATAACTCATTATTCAAGAAACCAATATCAAAAGGTGCGTTATGAATAATTAATTCTGCACCTTGTATATAACTTAAAAATGTACCAATGATTTCTGAAAAGACCGGCTTATCGAATAAGAATGCGGTAGTAATCCCATGAACCGCTAATGCGCCTTCCTCACTTTCGCGGTCTACTTTTATATATTGATGATAGTTATTACCCGTCAGCTTACGGTCAATCATTTCGACACAACCTATTTCGATAATTCGGTTTCCTTCACGAATCTCTAAACCCGTGGTTTCAGTGTCTAAAAATATTTGCCGATGCCCTTCTGCTTCTTTCATTCTTTTGCTTTCCAATATTCTTTACGAATTTCCCGATTTTTCATCCATCGCACGATTAGCCAAATCATCTGCTCGTTCATTGCCAGCGTGCCCACTATGGCCTTTCACCCAATGCCATTCAATTTCATGTTTTTGAGTGGCTTCATCAAGACGCTGCCATAAGTCTTTATTTTTCACAGGCTTTTTCGCTGCTGTTTTCCAGCCCCGTGACTTCCATCCTTCCATCCACTCAAGTATACCTTGGCGAACATATTGTGAGTCTGTTGTTAATGATACGGTGCAAGGGCGCTTCAGAAGCTCTAAAGCTTGAATAGCCGCCATTAACTCCATACGATTGTTAGTTGTTTCTTGTTCGTAGCCGTAAAGCTCTTTGGTAGAACTTCCATACTCTAAAACAGCCCCCCAACCACCAGGGCCTGGGTTACCGCGACATCCACCATCCGTATAGATGGTCACTTTATTTTCATTTGTAGACATAAGGTTACGAGGTATTAATAATTTGAGTAATTTTCACGGCGTACTTTTTGTGCGGTATTATTCAACACGACTTTCCCACCACTAAGCACTGCAGGTGCACGCCAAACCTTCTTGTACGGTGTCATCGCCACCACCTGTTTTTTCGCGTGTATCATATATAACTTACCTAAAAGCGGCCCTGCTATTTCGCCCCAATTTTCTAACTTAGAGAGGCTATCAAATAATTTTTTACTTTTCACATTTGGGCGTAATCCCATGTAGTGAACATCTAAAACCTCAAATCCTAATAAAGAGAACCAATCCCTGATCCTAGAAGCACTCCGCAATTCAAAAGGCTCTTTTTTTCGTAATATTTTTGACCGCAATTGATCAGCCAAACCACTAATGGCAAAAGGATTAAAACCAATTAAAATACAATGTCCTTCGGGAACCAATACCCTATCAATTTCACGCAGTACTTGATGCGGGTCTTTCGATAATTCTAATACGTGTGTCCCTAATACTAAATCAATATTGTCGGTTGCAAGAGGCAGTTGTTCATTACTAGAAATTAAGGTTGAAAAAGTTTCTAGCTGATCACCTTCAATTCTTTTTTTCGGCTTAATAGATAATAAGTTGCTTCCTGCTTTGTCAATCAGCGTAAAACTTGTGGCGATTCTTGTTTGTTGCAATAGACTGTGTTGACCACTTAACACGCCCATTTCAACCGCATAATAACCAAATATTTCAGACAACACCTCCGCACATTGCTCATCCAACTTAGTTAAAGTAGCTTGGCCAGATTGCGTTTTATACCACCCCGAAAGAGACTCAATAGACTTTTTTTTCAATTTCATAAACCATTCTCTCCTTGCGATTAGAGCCATATCGTACTATATTTAGCCACCGTTCGACATACATACTAAAAACTTTATATTTTTCATATATTTTCATAATAAACATGAAAATAAAATAAAGCACTAAAATGACTTCTGTCGTACGAATTAATTTAGGGATTAAAGGGATTCATGACTAATAAAAGACCGTCTAAGGTAACACTTTCGCTTGTTACCACACTCATTTTTTGTGCCAGCTTTTTCACTACACCTGCTATTGCTCAGCCTGTCAATAGTGATTTACGTGCTGCTGCCGCTCAACTCGGCTTAACTAACACTCCACCTGTTTACCGCGCACCCAAGCAGCAAGCACGACCTGCACCTGCTAGACCGGCGAGAATCGTAAAACAAAAACCTAGTACACAGCTACAAAGAATCAGACAAGTCAGAAAAGCTGACCCTTACGCCCGCAAACGCTTACAAATACTAAAAGAAAATACCGCGCGTAGAAAAGCGCATATGTATCGTCTCAACGTACAACGCCAACAAAAAATCCAACAAAGGCAACGTCAACTTGCTCAAGCTAGGCACGTAAGTAATTCACGTAGCACCCATCAATATCGAGCTCCACAGGCTAGACAACAATACCGCCCACAACAAACCCATAACAATGTTTGGGACCGTATATACCAAGGCTTCAGAATTAGGGATTATAACCATAAGCATAAGCCTTTAGTAAAACGATTTACGAGGGAATTTTCAAGAAGTCCGGCAAGGATTCAACAGTTAGCTGATCGCTCTTCAGACTTTTTGTACATGGTTGTGAATGAAATCAACCGCCGTAACATGCCAACAGAACTTGCCTTATTACCCTTCGTAGAAAGTGCATACCGTAACGCTGCATATTCACATGCAGGCGCTGCGGGGATGTGGCAGTTTATTCCAGGTACAGGTCGTCGTTTTGGACTACACCGAACCCGCAGTTATGATGCACGACTTGACCCGATTAAAGCAACTAAGGCTGCCCTGTCTTACTTACAAACGCTGAATCGCCAGTTTAAAGGTGATTGGTTACTCTCTTTAGCGGCTTACAATTGTGGCGAATACCGTGTTGCACGCGAAATAGCTAACAATAGACGTCGTGGTATGCGCACTGACTACTGGAGCTTAAACCTCCCAAGAGAAACCAGACAATATGTACCGCGTCTATTAGCCTTTAAACAAATATTCCGCAATCCAAGAGCTTATGGCGTTCACTTGCGCGGCATTCCGAACCAAATTGCATTAACCAGTATACGTATTAATAAAGCGGTAAACCTAAGAAAGGCAGCCACTACAGCAGGCCTTCCTTCAGATACCTTAACGATACTCAACTCTGCATTCTTACACGGTATAACCACACCACGTATTTCAAATGAGATACTATTACCGCGCCGTCACGCAGGACGTTTAACACAAATTATTCACCGCCTTCCTACTGCGCGTGATGTACATAATAAATATGCATACCAACCTAGCAAAAAGAAACGTTATAAAAAGCGTTACTCCAAAAAGAGACGTTATCGCTATGTAAGAGTAAAGCTAGGTGATAATCTTTATCAAATAGCCAAAAGGCACGGCATCTCTGTTAAACGTTTAAAACGTTTAAACAAGCTAAGAAGTAATAAAATTTGGCCTGGGAAACGACTCAAAGTTGCCTTGAGAAAAGGTAAACGATACTCTTAAATTATCCACCTAAAAAAGCCATCTTTTCAGATGGCTTTTTTATTGCCATAATTTGGTGATGAATTTATCAGACAATGAAAATATGCAGCGAACCTCAGACGATAAACAAGCCTTACGAAAGTCACTCCGTCAACAACGAAATGACCTTTCTAGCACCTTGCAACAGGAAAAATCTGCGAGTATTGTTTTACATATATCCCATTCATCTGCATACGTATCAGCAAAACATATTGCCGTCTACTCACCTGTTCAAGGTGAAGCTGACCCTCTTCCTCTCGCCCAACTAAGAAGTTTCGCTGCCAATAATAACAAGCAGTTCTACCTACCCATTTTACAAGGCGACAATGAATCATTGTTATTTGCACCTTTTTCAAGTGAAAGTGAATTTTCCGAAAATCGTTTTTCAATCCCAGAACCCGTCTGTAATAAAGATGAATTAATCACAGGCGATGCGTTAGATTTAGTTTTAATGCCTTTATTAGGCTTCGATAAACAGGGTAACCGTTTAGGCATGGGTGGTGGTTTTTACGATAGAACCTTTGAGTTTCTTAAGAAAAAGACTCGCAAGCCACTATTAATAGGGGTTGCTTATAGTTTTCAGGAAGTAGCATCCTTAAAGGCTGAATATTGGGATGTTCCACTGAATTACATAGCAACGGAAAGCCACTTTATATCCGTAAGAAGAGCCTGATTAAGTTAACCGCTCCAGCACTACTATCTAACTACCAACTACCTATCTAGAAATTAAGTACTTATAAGCTGATATTCTTTTCGGGTTGCGGTTGCAATCGCCGAGGTTGTGGAAAAATTGGCTTATTAAGAGCTCCTTTCTTAGCTCTTTAGCTCCTTGGTCAAGCGCCTTACCCAGTTCATTCATCGATTCAGATAACACTTTATCAAGTTCACTCACACCTTCTTGCATCAAACCATTTAATTGCTCAAACACATTATTCACCGTTTCTTTGACTACTGTGCTGAGGGTTTGCTTCACATCAACACGCCAGCCCTGCTCTATCTTAACCAACACGGTCACACCTGGAACTTTAATACCCGACGACCCTTGGCGGCTGGTGTATAAAGTGGTGCTAATCTGTGCGCTTTTTTCGCCCAACATCTCTTCGCCCAACTCAAAACGTTCCGGGTGGAGTTTGTCAACTTTCAGATACTTAAGATAATCAACCGTCTCCCATGTTGATAATTGCTTTGCGGTTTCCATATCACGTTTCTGTACGGCCTCCCAAAACTGTTGGCTCACCTGCTTAGGAGATTGAGTCTCGGTACAAGCTGTTAATAATAAAACGATACTCAATACGATAAATAATAATGATTTTAATGGGCTTTTGTTCATGGTATTTTCCTGTTAAGAAACCTTTATTATCTGAAGACTCAAATAGCTCTATTGATTAATTCAACTTTCTAGTAAGACTAGCTTTATAGCATAAGTTTCAACCCGACAGAAATTTGGCGTTATTATCTTTGGCATGAGCTCTATCGTACTTAGCCCTAACCCCAGATAGAAGCACATGATAGCAGCGTCTTTAATTCCACAGACACCTCAAATTTCAGGTAAACCTACAGCGAATCGGTTATTTTGAAATGCCCTGCAAACCATGGTTTGCACTCTCACTCTCGTTTCTATCTGGGAACTAGGGTTTAAGACACTAACCTTTCGAGCTTTAAATAAAAAGGCGATGTTATTAATAACATCGCCTCACTTACCAGCTATTAAATAGACCCAAAGGCGGTAACTACTCAATTATTTCAGGGAAAAGCTCTACTTTTGCCTGATTTCTTAATGATTTTAGGAGTGCATTTTGTTCTGCAGAGGCATAAGAACTTGCTAGAACAGTCTGCATAATGTCAGCTTCAGTCTTTTCTACCACACCCTCTTTTACAGTATTTAAGCCCACCAAAACATAATCACCTGAGGGTAAAATAACATTTGAGAATAGTGTTTTTTCACCGCTTGGCTTACCCATACTAAAGAACTTATCAACAAGTTCAGCAGATATTTTTCTATCCGTACGCCTTACAGACTCAAGCTTTTCCAACTTATCAAGTGAACCTATCGTACTGCTGATTGAAGACCACTGACCAGATTTCTGCACCGTTTTAAGCGCTAATTCACCTTTTTCTATTAACAATTTACGCGTCTTGTCTGTTTTCAGAATTGCTTTAATATCATCAGCTACATCCGCCATAGACTTTTGTTGTGGCAACTGATGCTCTTGTACACGTATTACCGCAACCGTTTGACTATCTATTTCAATGAGTTCTGAGTTTTTCCCTTTATTTAAAACATCCTCACCAAATGCAGTAGCCAATATTTTTGGTGACATAAATAGATTATCAGGATTTGGTTTTACTACCATTCCCCTTTCTATCCAGTCAGACTCTTGCACTTTTGTTTCTAATGAGTCTGCTGCCATTTCTAAACTTGAATCATTTTCAAATGCTAAAGTTTCTAATTTTTCAGAGTTATTAGCAAACGTCTTTTCAGCTTGTTCAACACGATACTCTTTCTCAATATCGGTTTTAACGACATCAAACGACTTTTGCTTTGATGGAACAATGTCCAGTAACTTAATAATCTCAAACCCCGCATCTGTCAGTGTAGGCTCAGATATTTTTCCTTTTTCTAGTGAGAAAGCAGCATCCTCAAATGCTTTCCCCATATCACCTCTAACAATCAAGCCAAGTTCACCCGATTTTTTTGCCGCTATTTTATCTTCAGAAATCGTCGTTGCCGCTTTTTCGAACGTTATTTCGTCAGCGATAATGTCATCAAACAGTGTTAAGGCTTTCTCTTTTGCCTTATTTTCTGCATCCGGCCCCTCACCTATTTTAATTAAAATATGAGCCAGTTTACGTTGCTCAGGCTCTACATAACGATCAAGGTTATCATCATAAATTGTTTGCAAAGTATCACCCATCAACTCAACTTTTCCCTCTAAATCTGCTTGATTCAGCGCAACAGCTTGTAACTTCACCTTCTCTTTCGTCATGAATTTTGCAAGGTTTGCGTCGTAATAGGTTTTAATTTCAGCATCGTCTATCTTAACACTAGACTCAAAATCAGACATTCTCAAAGTAACCGTTTCACCACTACGTGTTTGATTTTGTAACTTTTGAAACCGTTGTAATTCAGCAACAGGCAGGAATGCCGACTCGCTAATCGCACGAGTCATCTGCTGGTTTGTTAACATACTTCTAATATTAGCTTCGTAGTCTACTTTAGAACGCCGAGACGAAGCCAATAATAACTCATAGGTTGCAGGGTCAAATTTACCGTCTTTTTGAAACTCTGGATTTGATGAAATCCAATCATAGACTTCTTGATTACTGGCTCTAAAGCCACTCTCTTTCGCTTGCTGACTTAAAATTACGTCATTAACAGCTGACTCTAGGACTTTTTGCTTAATCGCTGGGTCATTTTGACCACGCTGTCTTAAGGAAACAACCGTGCTTTGAATTCGGTCAGCTAGAATTTTTTCACCATTCACCGTGGCTGCAACTAATGCATCACTTCCACCTAGGTATGAGCCAATTCCAAACAATGCAAATGAAAAAACAATTAACCCAATAATTACATAAGCCAGCCAGCTGCTCGCTCTATCGTTAATACTCTGAAGCATAATATCTCTTTTTTTATAGTCTATAATATTTCAGCAAATAGCCCTACAACTGCTGAATCTCAAGCGGTCTATATTACATTATTAGTTCAGAGATACCAAATATCTAAAGAGTTCTCTATAATTAATTACCAAGGTGATTGATAGACTTAGTGCAAATATTTATCGCTTCTTTATATTAATATCTACAAAAGCACCAATCTCTGATAAAAATCGTAAATTTCTAGTACTAATTCCAATATCAGGTACAGCTTCATCTTTGTCGGCAGATATAACGAGCTTCACGATAATTTTAGGTACTAAATTATAACGCTCCGCTGCAATGATAATATTATCTTTGGCAGGTTCAATTTCCTTAATTAGCATTCGCGTCATGTAATAAATATCAATATCATCATCGATTACTTTTTCAGATGAATACTCCCATGAGCTCACCGCAGGAAGATCATCACCCAGCCTAGTATTACCATTCATTACTGCTGTCGGCTCAATTTCTAGAATCTGAGATACTTCATCAGTATCAAAGCTGTAACCACCCATTGCAAAAGTTACTGTTGCTTCATTTATTGCCAAAATTTTTATCCTCTTAAATAGAACCCATATACGAAAAAAATGAGCGACTAGACAGGGCTAAACCCTATTGCTTTCATTGAAAAACGACTTAATAAGCTGTTTTTATTTCACTGCTGTTCGTGCAAATACTCTAGCAGTTGCTACCTATAAATAACTATGTGTTAATTTTTTCCAATACCGCTTTTGCCTTATCTCGGAAGCGCTCTGCCAATACTAAGTATTTAGTATTGGCCACGCCACTTAAAAAATCAACAATCTCGTTAAGGTTATTAACTGCTTGGCGTGCCATTTCAGCATCGTTGGTTTTCTCTGCTAAAAGTGTACGTACGCTACCCAAGTTACCCGTTGTAATCACCCAAGCAACCGCATGTTTTGATTGTGTTAATTTATGACAGGCATTGCCGTAGGATACAACCGCATCTTTTAGTATTTCTGAATCTTGTTGAATCTCACCCAATACTTGCAATGAAACCGCAGCGTTATTTTGAGACAACGCCCATTGCAAAGGTACTACATTAGCTGATCGTTGCGTTAAGGCATTGTTATATGCGGTAATTGACCGTTCTAAGGTTCTCGATCCTTCCGAGTGCTCACCTAGGTCTTGAAATACCATCGCAATATTATGCATCATTAACGCCCATTCTAACGGCGATTCTTGACGTTTTAATACGGGTAATATTTTTTTATAAGCCTCCATCGACTTATTAAGAAGCGATACCGTCTCTCCCGTATTACGTTGCCCTAAAGCATGGAGTGCAGCTGCATAGGTAAGCTGTAAGGAAACCCAGTCATCAAGTGCATCTTTTGGGTCAGAAGCTTCCAGTACATCGCCCATTTCAGTAATTGACTTTTTTAAATGCTCTATTCCAGACTTATTTTGACCTAATGCAACTAATGCATAGCCTAAATTATTCCTAGGTGAAGCCCATTCTAACGGGGCTAGCTTTTCATTTAACCCTGAAAGTTCTTTTTCAAATGCTTCAAGTGCTTTATTTGCCATCTATATTTTATGCCTTAGTTAGTTTTTAATGAGAGAATTTCTGAAACTAGATTTCAACCATTCCTTCAATCTCAGGGGCAGAATCATCATCAGGCTTACCACCCAATGCAATTTCTTCATCACTTGCATCACGTACCAACAATATTTCAAGTTTGAAAATAACTTCTCTTCCACACAAGGGGTTATTGCCATCAACCGTTAATGTTTCATCATCAAAACGGGTTACAATAAAGTTTTTAGGATCGCCTTTTTCACTTTCCATGGTGATCGTCAAACCTACTTCTTGATATTCTTTAGGAACATTCTCAATACGATCAGTAAAAACGAGTGACTCATCTCTAGGACCGTAGAGCTCGTTACAATCAATAGGTACTTCGATAATATCACCGACTGACTTACCTTCTAGTTCCGCTGTCACCTCAGGTGCTAAAACAGAACCTGCGCCTTGAACATATGCCACAGGAAATTCAACTAACGTTAAAACTTCACCTGACTTTTGATCGACTATTTTGTAACTGAGTTCTACCAGCTTATCTTTTTGAATAATTTCTTTCATAATAAAATTTATTAGTAATCCATAATACGGTTTTGAAGGTCTTAGTATAGAAAAATTCATTATTAAGTGATGTACTCAAACCATCACCTGCATTAAGGAGATCCTGATTAAGTCCAATTATTTTCAGCTGGCTAGAATCATCCTGAATTTCCACGAAGTTCGCGACAATAGAGCAACTATTCTCGTTCACTTCTTGAAAATTCAGGATGATTCTAGCCAGTATAAAGTAATTGGACTTAATCAGTCTTTCCTTAAAAGAATCAATGTTTTTTAAAAAAGGGTAGCACCAAATATTTTGATTTCCTCGCCTTCAAAACCTAAAACCAATCGCCCTAGCCACTCACCCTCTTGCTTGGTGTTAGTTTGCTTGTAAAGAACGGTCACATGCTCTCCACGACGAATGATACCAAGGTATTCTCTCTCTTTTGCCAAGTTTTTGGTTAATTGACTTTTCGCAAACTGCTTGCCGATTTCAACTTCATTCGCTGCTAATTTCATTTTGTGAGAAAAGTGTCTCGTAAATGCACCATAATTCTTATTATTAGAGTATTTAACAAGGTCATCCCAATAGGGTTCAGCAACTTTTAATATATCTTCATCTTTAAGATCAATGATATTCATAATAACTCCAGTTTTCTAATGACTTAACTATGCCTTCTTTGAAGAAGGCATCCTAACAAGAAGACTACCATTCTTGAAGCTGGGATAAAAAAAGACCAGCAAAATGCTGGCCTTTTTTTATCTACAATAAATACGCTTACTAAAACGTACCTACAAGTAGTCTACTTCTTTTTTTCCAACTTACCTGCTTTAGCTCCCTCATCATCATCAGCTAAATGATAAAGCGGTGCCTTTTCCATGGTGTATTCACCTGTTTCTGGATTACGCTGAGAAACAGTTAATACATGCCAATTCTTGTCATCCAGCTTCATTTTATCGCCACGGTAGTAGTAACCAGGCCAGCGTGTCTCATCACGGAAAAGCGTATGTTGCAATACAGACTCAGAAGTTAATATACGATGCTTAAGTTCCCAAGCACGTAGTAACTCATGAATATCTTCTGCAGCTATACCATTTTGCCAATCTTCAGCCAGTAGACCCATCTTCTTAAGACCTATTGTCAAAAGATTAGCGTTAGTCATGTAACTTACCGTTACACCACCACAGTACTCATCCATGATCTTTTGTAGACGATCAAGACCTTGTCTTGGGTTAATATAATATGGGTTTACTGAACCTGCTGTAATATGATTACGATAAGTACGGTAAATATCCATTGGTTTATAAACTTCTTCACGACGCTTTTCAATCTGCGCATCGGTAACACTAATACCATCAGCTTTACCATCAGCAATATATTGAATTGCCGCTTTTGCCGCTAAACGACCTTCAGTAAATGAACCTGAGGAGAATGCATGCGGTGTTCCACCAACAGCATCACCACAACCGAATAAACCTTGAACAGTGGTCATGCGATTATACCCCCAGAAGTACTCTTTAGGCGATAAATCTTCAGGACCAGAACACCATGCGCCACAACCAGTAGCGTGAGAACCCATTACATAAGGCTCAGATGTTGTAAGTTCAGGGTTTTCGTATTTGGGGTCAACATCAGTAGCTGCCCAAAGTACTGCTTGACCAACCGTCATACCTAAGAAGTTATGCCATCCAATTTCTTCAAGATGCGGATCTTGGAATGCTTCTGTTGTAACCATGTATATCGGGCCACGACCTGCATTTACTTCGTTAATAAAGGCATGATTACGTAAACAGGTTGGAATCGGCTTATGTGATAAATGCTGACCTTCCGTATCCAAGTATTCTTTACCTACAATGTCTTTAGACAATGATGGGAACCACTTTGATTCGTACTCTTCACCCGCAGCATTCTGCGTATAAGTCTTAAGATGTAAGAAGTATGCGCCAACAGGACCATAACCATCCTTAAAACGACAAAGAACTATTTTGTTCTCCATCTGGGTCATTTTAGCACCCGCTTCAATCATAAGACCGTAAGCAGAACCTGATGACCATGGTGCATACCAAACACGACCAGCGCCCTCACCTACTGAACGAGGCTTGTAAATATTTGAAGCACCACCAGCACCCACGATTACTGTCTTTGATTTAAATACGTGGTAGTTACCGGTACGCACATTAAAACCAACTGCACCAGCAACACGGTTTTCTGTAGACTCATCCATAAGAAGATGTGTTACACAAATACGGTTAAAGACTTTGTCGGCTGATTTCTTAGCCGCTTCTGCAACCATAGGCTTATATGACTCACCATGAATCATTATTTGCCAACGACCTTCACGCAGGTAATTACCTGTCTCTGGGTCTTTCATGATTGGCATACCCCATTCTTCAAACTGGTGTACTGCCGAATCCACATGGCGCGCCATATCAAACAGTAAATCTTCACGTACCATACCCATTAAATCCATACGTGCATAACGTACGTGATCTTCTGGGTTGTTTTCACCGAAACGCGTTCCCATGTAACAGTTGATGGCGTAAAGACCCTGCGCAACAGCTCCAGAACGATCAATATTTGCTTTCTCAGCAATAATAATCTTCTTGTCTTTGCCCCAGTATCTCGCTTCAAAAGCAGCACCTGTACCACCTAGACCAGCACCTGCTACAAGCACATCAATATCATCTTCAATAATAGTCTTGTAAGCCATTAGTAGTAAACCCCTTCTTTCAATGATAACTTATTGGTTTCAAAGGTGTGTAAACCACCTTCATCCATACGAATATACTTCGGCTCGTTATAGAGCAACTGACTATTACGCATTTCATCGCTCGGTGCTTCAGCAGTATTTAGATCAGGTATACCTTCTCCCCATGGTTTGGTAGTTATGGGTGCAAGCAATTCAAAATCTTTGGTTCCGTTACGGAAGATAATTCTCCAGGCGATAACGCCTTTCTCTTCATCACGGTGTACGCGAACGGAGCTTCCTAACGGTGTGAAGTCAGCATAACCACGCACGTCAATTGCATTATGTGGGCAAGCTTTTACACAAGAATAACACTCCCAACACATATTGGGTTCTATGTTGTAAGCACGGCGTATCGTTTTATCAATGTGCATGATATCTGATGGGCAAATGTCAACACATTCGCCACAACCATCACATCGAGTCATATGTACATATGTAGGCATAATAAATTCCTCTTAAATTCTTCTAACGGTTAATTTGGTTTAGTAATGATTAGCTGATTCGCGTCTGATACCAGGCCCCATATTAGGTGGGTTTTTACCCATGTAAGTAGGAATATCAGGGTATTTTTCATGCACTTCAGCACTTGATAAGTCTGGGACATAAGGCAAGTTTTGATTATGACCATTAGCTTCAAGCACTTTCTTCTGATAAGCAGCAGCAGGCTTAAAGAACATATGAGCAAATTTCGACCAATACACACCACCAAATAAGAACAAACTAGAAATTAGGAATAATAAGAAGAATATTCCTGCACCACTGGTGAAAGACCAAAGTAATGCAAAGGTACAAGTACCCAATAAAGAAAGGATGAACATATCAGCTCTTGGAGCGATATCGTACCACTTCTTACCTTCTGCAGCGACATCCACACGGATAGCAAACCAGAACCAGTAACCACCCACACACAGCATTAATGCACCTAGGTGCCATAATAAAGGCCAGATTGAAGGTGTTTCACCACCCGCCGCATCACCGTAGAAAAAGATCATGATCGCCGATGTAATAACAAAAAGTGTAAAACCATACATCGTTAACAAATGCGACAAACGACGTTTTTGATTTGAAAATTCTGAAGAGGTTAAAACTTCACTGGTTAATACTTTTACTCGCATACTAGCCATATCACTTGCGCTTACTTGCTTGGTAGCTTTAGCGTTAGCCTTGTCAGTATATTCATTAAAGTACTTCATGCTTTTCTTGTGTACTATGTCGAGAATGGTTCCACCGACAACTAAAAGAAACATTAAAACCGCATAAATTTGCATCGTTGTCGGCGAGATAAGCTCTGAGACATTAGCAAGCTCTGCGAATGGGTTGGTAGTTAACATATTATTGAGACTCCTTTTTAAGTGCGGCTAAATAAGTGAAAGCTTATATATAGCAACGGTTAGCGGTGAATTTTTCACGCTCACACACTATCACTTACAAACGGCTATTTCAACTATAATTAGAAACAAATTCTATTCTCCACTATAGATAAATATAATAACAAGAACACAAATATGAATATATTGACTTATATCAATTACTATTCAAAGCCTTACAGCGAGATTAATGGCGTTACATCAACTAGAGAATACCAGACAGGCTTTACTTAATTGCAAACACAACCACATGCTCTAAATCAAGCCGCAACCCTACTTCATCACCAATAGCATGACGATGATGCGAATGCTCTAGAGTTAAGAGCCTATTACCATCGGCAAGCTCAAGGGAGTAAATAAAGTTTGCACCACGAAACTCTCGCCCGACAACGGTTGCTTTTAAGTCTGCACTTTCATCAAGAATAATATCATCAGGTCGTACAAACACATTAACCTTACAGCCCGGCTGACAGCCTTTGGGGACTTTTTCGTGAACAATTTCTAACGGTGTCTTGATACTGTGTTCACACAATACCTCTCCTTCAATAAATACGCCCTGCCCTATGAAGTCAGCTATAAAGGCATTAGCAGGCTGATGATAAAGTTCATAGCCTTCTGCCCACTGCGTGAGTCTTCCCTGTTGCATTACGCCAATGGTATCAGCGACTAAAAAGGCTTCATTTTGATCGTGGGTAACGAGGATTGCGGTTATGTTTTCTTGCTTTAGAATATCTCTAATTTCAGTGGCGAGTTCTTGGCGTAACTCCACATCCATACTGGAAAAAGGCTCATCCATTAACAGCAAATCAGGCTTCGGTGCTAACGCACGAATCAACGCAATTCGTTGTTGCTGCCCACCAGATAACTCATGAGGGTAACGGTTCCCGTAATCGCCCAATGAAACCATTTCCAATAGTTGTTGGATACGCAGTTGCTGCTCGACACGTTTTAAATATCGGATACCAAAAGCGATATTATCGGCAATCGTTAGGTGCGGGAATAACGCAAAATCTTGAAACACCATACCGATATTACGCTTCTCAGGTGCTAGGTGCGTGTTAATACTACTGACGACACTTTTATTTATTTGAACGTCACCTTTTTTCAAGGGCTCAAAACCTGCAATAGCACGCAGTAAGGTGGTTTTACCGCAACCACTAGGACCGAGAAAACAACCAATTTCACCTTTTTTTAATTGCAGCGAAACATCCTCTACCACAGCATTTCTGCCATATGCGATAGATACATGATTAACGGCTAGCATTATTTTTTGCTGTGGATTTTTCTGAGAATCAGGCATTTATTTCTCTCCTACACGCGAGTGGCTAATTGCGCGACTCAATAAAATGACGGGAAGTATTCCCACTAATACAATCATTAGTGCTGGAGTCGCAGCATCGGCTAAGCGTTCATCTGCAGCTAATTCATGGGCGCGAACCGCGAGTGTATTAAAGTTGAAGGGGCGCAAAATCAAAGTCGCTGGCAACTCTTTTAAAACATCAACAAAAACTAAAAGCAAAGCGGTTAACACGGTGCCACGCATTAAGGGTAAGTGTATCTGCCGTAACACGCCAAGTGGCGATAAGCCCATTGAGCGTCCCGCATCATCCATTGTTGGTTTAATTTTCCCCAAACCGGACTCAACCGCATTGACCGACACCGCTAAAAAACGCACCGTGTATGCAAATAACAAAGCAAATACCGTACCTGACAACAATAAGCCTGTTGAAACATTAAAGCTCTCACGCATCCAAGCATCGACTGTATTATCTATAAATGCAAGCGGTGTCATTATACCTACCGCAATAACGGTGCCTGGCACGGCATAGCCAAGGGAAGCAATAGAAACACCTGAGCGTATCAAGGGTTTATAATGAAGGCGTTTGCCATAGGCCAACAATAAAGCAATTGTTACCGCTATCATTGCTGCACTTATTGCCAGTAACATCGTATTGATGGTTAAACTAAAAAAGGAGGCATCAATAGTTTCTTCTGCGGTTGTAAAAAACCACCATAACAGCTGCAAAGCGGGTAAAATAAAACCAAACAATACCGGCAACAAACATGCAAGCCACGCCCAAAATGCTTTAGCACCTTTCAATTTAAAACGTTTAATTGCCATGTGCTTTTGACTAGTATTGTGAAATTTTGCCCGCTTGCGCGACCAGCGTTCTAGTAAGATTAATGCAAACACAAAAAACAGCATCATCACCGCTAACTGCGATGCTGTAGTACCATCCCCCACGCCAAACCATGTGCGAAAAATACCGGTAGTAAATGTAGCTATACCAAAATACTGTACGGTACCAAAGTCAGCCAATGTTTCCATTAAGGCCAATGATAAACCCGTAATAATAGCGGGTCGAGCTAACGGCAATGCCACGCGGAAAAAGCCATTTAATGGTGTACTACCTAAGGTACGACTTACTTCAAGCGCACCTGCGGATTGTTCTAAAAAAGCAACGCGTGCCATCATATAAACATAAGGATATAAAACCAGTGACAGCATCACAATAGCACCTTCGATAGAACGCACCTCAGGAAACCAATAATCACCATAACCCCAGCCGGTCAACTCACGCAACTGTGTTTGAATCGGACCCGAAAAATCTAATAGACCCGTGTAAGTATAAGCAATAATATAGGCAGGAATCGCCAGTGGCAGTAACAATAACCACGAGAATAAACGCCGCTGAGGGAACTCGCACATACTGGTCAACCATGCGGTAATAACCCCCATCGATAGCACGCCAACACTCACCCCAAGCATAAGAATCAGGGAATTACTGATATATTCTATTAGCAAGAATTCCTTAAGATGCTGCCAGTTATCATTAAAAGGCACGAAAATAGCGCTACCAACAACCAGCACTGGCAAAGACATAATCAACGCAATAAGCACCGTCAACATCACCCAACGATTAGGGGTTTTAAATTTTGTGCCTTTGTGGAGCTTATGAGTAGTGAGTGCTTGTGACATAGTGGAAATATATGAGACCAGTAACAAAAAGCCCATCCGCAAGATACGAATAGGTTTTTTATCTTAGCTTAAAATGAAATAAGAAGCATTATCATTTATCCTAACCCTCGGATAGAAACGCAAACGTGTGCGTAAGCTTTGGCCTCACAGGGCATTCCTGAAATAGCCGTTTCACCCATAGACTTAGTAAGCGCTACCGCACTCAATTATTAGAACGAGTGCACGAGAGTCGCTAGTGAGCACTACTACTCCACTCAACAGATGTGCTTAATAATCGAGTAGCACATTTAATAAAACTAAATACCTAACATTTACAGCTAAATGATACACATCCAACGCTATTTCCAACCCGCTCTATCCATTAATTTTACCGCATCAGCATTCAGCTCACCTAATTTGGACAGGTTAAGTTGATCTGCTTTAAACTTGCCCCAGCTTGTTAATGTGTCTGACCATTTGGTATCAGCCACTACAGGGTACTCATGATTAGAACTTGCGTACCATTGTTGCGAATCTTTGTTAACTAAAAATTCCATCAGCTTTTTAGCATTATTTTTATTCTTAGCAGACTTTGTCATCGCCACACCACTCACATTAACATGCCCACCACGACCATCTTGATTAGGCCAAAAAATAGCTACCGCAGCAGCCGCTTTCTTTTGGTACTCATCTTTGCCGTGAATCATTTTTCCTAGGTAGTAAGTATTCGCGATGGCGATATCACACTGCCCTGCTGCTGCCGCTTTTATTTGATCTCGATCGCCACCCTTGGGCGGGCGCGCAAAATTTGCAACAAATTTCTTTGCCCATGCTTCGGTTTTTTCAACACCGATGCTTGAAATCATTGAGGCGACTAGAGACTGATTATAAATATTGCCTGACCCACGAATACAGATACGGTTTTTCCACTTAGCATCTGCCAATGCTTCGTACGTCGATAGCTCTTCAGGCTTTATTTTGCCTTTGACATACATAATAGGACGAGCACGTTGTGACAACCCAAACCATGTACCGTCTTTATCACGTAAATTGCTTGGAATGGCTTTATTTAGGATATCAGAATCAACTTTTTGTAAAACACCCGCCACTTTTGCGCGATGCAAACGACCCGCATCGGTTGTGATAAATAAATCGGCAGGGCTATTTTTTCCCTCAACTTCTAAACGCTTGAGCAAAGCATCTGCCTTACCGGTAACAAGATTAACGGTAATTCCCGTTAATGCTGTGAATTTATCTAATAAAGGTTTAATGAGCTTTTCCTTACGTGCCGAGTAAAGGCTTACCTCGCCGTCCGCCGTTGCAATGACCGGCATAGTGGCAAAGCTTAGGATTACCCCACCTAATAATACCTTGATGGCGATGTTATTAAACTGTACTGACATAATTAATCTCCGCAACTCTCTTTTAGCATACTTAAAAACAAGGCTGAATAGATAATGATAACTATTCTTAATACGATAGCGAGAGTAAACGGGAGAGGCAATGCTGTCAATAACTATTATCATTTGCGTTAAGGGTTTTAATCAAGACTAGAACAAACTTGATGACCATCATGCTATAGTCTATATCCCTAACCCCAGATTAGAAATACGATGGCAGCATAAGACTTTGGCTCCGTAAGATACCCAAAAATCCCGTTGTATGCACTACTCGTTATTAACGACTCATGTACTCGTTCAATGATTGAATTGAGTGGGTAGCGCTCACTAAATCTACAAGTGAAACGGCTATTTTTGAAATGTACTCGTGCAAACTAAAAGAATGAAACCAAGTCTTACACTTTCACTCACGCTTCAATTTGAGGATTTAGTATATAAGCATCCAGCTTAACTGCTATTTTTTGAATTCACCATAAAGCGTAAGTGAATGATCCAGCAGTTCAAAGCCGTGCTCTTTGGCAATTTCTCGTTGTCTTTGCTCAATAATTTCATCGTGAAATTCGACAATCTTCCCTGACTTCATATCCACCATATGATCATGGTGTTCGCCGCGATCAAGTTCGAACACACATTGATCACCTTCAAAATTATGTTTCATAATTAAGCCTGCTGCGACAAACTGGGTTAACACACGGTAAACGGTCGCAATGCCGACTTTCGTATCATGCGCCAGTAATTCTTGATAGATTTCTTCAGCCGTAAAATGTTGTTTTTTAGAAGTTTCAAGCAGTTTTAATATTTCAATACGTGGCTTGGTTATTTTCAAACCCGCTTGTTTAATATCGTTCTTATCCATGAGTCACCTTTTTCAGAGTCTACAGTCAGTCTATCGTAACTGCACCTAAATGCATAATAAGTCGAAACAAAATACTCGCTAACCACCTGGTTTTTCAGGAAAAAAAAAGGCACTATGTTTAACACATAGCGCCTTTATTTATATGGCGGAGCGGACGGGACTCGAACCCGCGACCCCCGGCGTGACAGGCCGGTATTCTAACCAGCTGAACTACCGCTCCGAAATCACACTTTTTTAATAAAAAATGCAAAAAAAAAATGGTGGGTGATGAGAGGCTCGAACTCCCGACATTCGCCTTGTAAGGGCGACGCTCTACCAACTGAGCTAATCACCCACAGGATATTTTAACGCTCAAAATACCAAGTGGCTCCAAGGTTTAAATAATCATTCACCTTGGAAAGCGCGCTAGTTTACTGCATCTTTTAATGCTTTACCAGCCTTAAATGCAGGATTATTTGCAGCTTTAATTTGGATAGTTTCGCCCGTGCGAGGATTGCGTCCTTGACGTGCTTTACGCTCACGTACCAAAAAAGTACCAAAGCCAATTAGAGTAACTGGGTCGCCAGCTTTTAGAGTATCTGTCACTGTTTCAATGAAACCTTTTACTGCGCGTTCTGCGTCAGCTTTTGTTAGACCTGATTTATCTGCTACTGCTTCGATTAGTTCTGATTTGTTCATTTTATATTTCCTTCCATTGGTTGTAATAATTACTTGTGATATTTAAAAAACTTACAGTTCTTATTATCATCATTTGAGGCTTATATTGCCCCATCCCTGTAAGCCGTGCATTTATACCAGTGCTTCTACCAACTTTCAACCGAATAAGCTAAAAATATGACTGAATTAGCTTATTAAGCCTAAAATAATGCATTTTTTACTTTAGTAATTCGATAATACTCACTCAAAGCAAGCCACATCAACAACTTCATAGCACACCACATAAAAGCAGCGTTATTTTTTACAATGAGACCTCACCTATAACTCTGGATGAAAAATGGAAAATTACAGCCTTTTTTTATCCGTTCACGAGTTATGCTAAGGTTCTCATAATATTAATGCGCTCGTAGCTCACCATCTTTATCGTAGTCTCCCGCCTGTGTGCTTTTATCATTATCGGCAACATCTTCGTCCTCCTCTTCGGTCAATGCAACCGGCAGAGACTCTAAAGCAAGCTCTAAAACTTCATCAATCCACTTCACAGGCTTAATGGATAAACCTTTTTTGACATTATCAGGCACATCAGTCAAATCTTTTTCATTATCTTTGGGAATCAATACTGTTGTGATACCCCCACGGTGTGCGGCTAACAATTTCTCTTTTAAGCCACCAATAGGTAATACTTCGCCACGCAGGGTTATTTCACCCGTCATAGCAACTTCTGCTTTGACCGGAATACCTGTCATTGAAGACACAATTGCCGTAACCATACCTACACCTGCACTCGGGCCATCTTTGGGCGTTGCACCTTCAGGCACATGGATATGGACGTTATTTTTCTTTAAAAACTTCTGCGTAATACCTAACAAACGAGAACGACTCTTTACCACGGTTTCTGCCGCCTGTATTGACTCTTGCATCACCTTACCAAGGCTACCAGTGCTTTTAACATGACCGTTACCTGCAACAACCACGCTTTCGATAGTTAATAGCTCGCCTCCTACTGATGTCCACGCCAAGCCTGTTACTTGCCCTACTTGACTCTTTTTATCTGCTCTACCAAAATCAAACTTCTCGACACCTAAGTATTTAGAGATATTCTTAGCAGAAATAGCTGATTTTGATTTTTTACCCAATAAATGCTCACGAATAACTTTACGGCAGATTTTTGAAACTTCGCGCTCTAATCCACGAACACCAGCCTCACGTGTGTAATGCCTGATAATAGATAGCACAGCAGAATCACTAATCGATACTTCACCTTTTTTTACACCGTTATCTTTATACTGCTTTGGAATAAGGTAGTTTTTAGCAATATTTAATTTTTCATCTTCGGTGTAACCTGGGATACGGATGATTTCCATACGATCCAATAACGGCCCTGGAATATTCAAACTATTTGCTGTAGCCACAAACATCACGTCTGATAAATCAAAATCGACCTCTAAATAATGATCAGCAAACGCGTTATTTTGCTCAGGGTCGAGCACTTCTAGCATCGCTGATGCCGGATCGCCTCGAAAATCGGTTGCCATTTTATCAATTTCATCCAGCAAAAATAACGGATTACTGGTTTTAACACGTGATAAATTTTGAATGATTTTACCCGGCAATGCACCAATATAGGTACGGCGATGACCACGAATCTCAGCTTCATCCCTAACTCCACCAAGCGCCATACGGGTGTACTTACGCCCTGTCGCACGCGCTAATGATTTACCCAATGAGGTTTTACCGACACCTGGAGGACCCACCAAACACATGATCGGACCTTTTAGTTTTTTCACCCGTTGTTGTACCGCAAGGTATTCAACAATACGCTCTTTAACTTCGTCAAGACCGTAGTGATCTTCATCAAGAATTTTTTGTGCTTTGGATAAATCTTTTGATATTTTAGATTTTTTGCTCCACGGTAAACCCACCATCCAGTCAATATAGTTTCTTACCACGGTGGCTTCTGCCGACATCGGCGACATCATTTTTAATTTTTTAAGTTCTTCTTCGGCTTTTTCTTTGGCCTCTTTAGGCATTTTGGCTTTTTCTAGCTTTGATGCGAGTTCATCCATTTCATTTTCTGGCGCATCTTCCAAATCGCCCAATTCTTTTTGAATCGCCTTCATCTGCTCATTAAGATAATACTCGCGCTGGCTACGATCCATTTGCTGTTTTACACGTCCGCGGATACGTTTTTCAACTTGCAGTAAATCAATCTCACCCTCAACTAAAGAAACTAAATGCTCAAGACGCTCTTTTACCGAAATAATTTCTAGAATTTTTTGTTTCTGAGTCACTTTCAAACCCAAGTGCGCGGCGATAGCGTCTGACAAACGATCAGGGTCATCAATACCCGATAATGATGAAAGAATCTCTGGCGGGACTTTTTTATTTAGGTTGACGTATTTATCAAAAAGATTAACCAATGCGCGGGAAAGCAGCTCTGTTTTACGCTGCTCATCATCACTACCAGCGTCGCTTTCAGCAACCACGCTCACATTTGCTGTAAAGTACTCACCCTTAGTATCCATTGACGCTATTTTTACGCGCTCAACACCTTCAACCAACACCTTTAATGTTCCATCAGGTAATTTTAAAAGCTGTAAAATGGTTGCTAACGTACCTATTTCAAAGACATCAGCAGCACCTGGTTCATCTACTTCTGCACTTTTTTGAGCAACCAGTAAAATCTGTTTATCATTTTCCATTGCTTCATCTAAAGAACGAATCGACTTTTCTCGCCCTACAAACAATGGGATAACCATATGCGGATAGACAACAACATCCCTTAGCGTGAGAACAGGAATATTATTAATGACTTTACTGTTTTCTGAATTAGACTCTGAACTTGACATAAGACTCTCTTTTTATAACATTGCTATTGAGTGTTGGGGCACATTAGTAATTATCAATTTTACCGTACTTATTATGGACTCTGGTTTCAGTATACCTCTTAATTCTCATGGGCATAAGAGATTCTAAAAAAATTGCAAAGCCTTACATAAGCAACCAAAGGAAAAAACCCGCTATCACCAACACCACGCTAATAATAATAAAGCTACCTAAACGTGTTGAAGAAATTTCTGCCTCAACTTTTTTAATGGCTTTTTTACGCAGGCCTTCAATATGTTTTTCGATGGGCATTGCTTCTTGCTTGCCTTTATAACTTGCAATTCCTCCGCGCACATTAATCAACGGAATGAGTAAATCAATATTGGCACGCGCGACCAAGGCATTTTGTGTGGGTGAAAGATAATCAACCCCACCTTTTTTGTGAATAATTTCTTTACGGCTTGCCTTAACCATATCAGCATAGCTTTCATCCAGCATATCACGGTTACGCTGTAATGATTTTTGCAGTTCGTGCAAAGTTGCACTACCTGATGGCCGCATGATTCGCACCAAATATTCGGTGTTTTTTATAACGAACTTTAAGCTACCTGCAGGAGTATTAAACGAATCATAGTGCTCCGCTTGATCCTCATCACTTTCTTTACCTTGGCTTTCGTCATTCATAGTTTTTTTACTTTTTATCCCTACAGGGCTCGCTAACCAAGGTAATAGGAGATGCATCTATGCGTGCTGCAGTAAGTTGCCCACCCCAAACACAGCCCGTATCCAGCGACAACACATTGTCATCTTGATAATAACCTAGGCTTGACCAATGACCAAAAACTACCGTAACGGGAAGTCGCTTTCTATTTTTCACCAAAAACCAAGGTACATGTTTAGCTGTTTTTGCTTTTTTTATTCTAGGTGGTTTTGTAAGTTTGAAATTAAAAGAGCTTGTTTTAGCATTACAGTAACGCATACGTGTAAACGCATTTAAGATATAGCGATGGCGCTCCACTCCTGATAAGTCCCCTGACCATATTCTGGGCTTATTGCCATAAGCATGCTTTAACCACTCGCTTACCGCTTGATTATCACCTTGAAGTGCAGTTTCGATTTCTTTCGCATGTATTTGCGCCTCTAGCAGTGTCCATTGGGGTGAAATACCTGCATGTGCCATACAAAAACCTAGGCTTTCATCCACATGTAAAAAAGATTTATGACGCAACCATTCGACTAAATCTTCTCGATAAGGAGAATTCAATAATTTTCTTAATGATTTACTCGGAGGCAGAACACCATAATGCATAGCGATTAAACTAATATCATGATTACCTAATACCGTAATTGCTGAATCACCCAAGCTTTGGATTAAACGCAGTGTTTTTAAAGATTTTTTACCACGGTTAACTAAATCACCCACTAGCCAAAGTTGGTCATTCTGCGGCGAGAAATCTAATTTTTCTAACAAGCGTTGTAATGAATCATAACAACCCTGTAGATCCCCTATTGCGTATACTGCCAAGTTAACATCCTTTTTTATATTTTACACTAGAAGGCTAAACACCCTATTAATGCAGCTCCATCATTATGATAAATCATCATAACCCCGCAAAACGCCGCTTATCGCTTTCCACTAAAGTAAGACTCCCTATTTACCTTAGGTTCATTTAAGCCATGCTAAAGTTATTGAATAATAATTTTATAATAATCAATATGACAACCAGCTTAACAAGAACAAAAACCAGCAATCCGTTAATTCTTATTGCCGCCAATGCTTATTTAAGAAAGAAGCTTGATGCCCAAGTAATACCTATTAAGGACTACAATGCCATTGACTCTGAGTTTTTACGACCTAAGTTACTCCATTTTCTTCAGCAAAAAGATGAAAGAAACAGACTATTATCTGAAGTTAAAAACCTTATTCATGGCGAGGTAAGCGCTAATAGCATTCTGCTAGTCACCACCAGCCATACCACACAAAAATCACTTAAAGCTCTTATTGAGAGCACTTTAGATGTACCATGCTCTTGCTTAAATAATGAAAATATTCAACGCTCGGCTGATCACATTGCAATTTGCACACTGTCTTTCTTGCATGAATACAATTTAAGTGCGGCATATGTTTTTATCAGCGACCTCCATTTACAAACAGCTAGTGAAAAGCAGTTTCATAACGATGCTGAAAAAGAACAAGATTTAATTATGAAAAATGCACGACAACTCACTATTGCGATGAGCCGTGCAAAACAAGAACTCACACTATTAATAACAGCAGATGAAATACCACCTGCATTTGCCTCCCCTCACTTTTATATCCCCAGTAATGAATCAGCCACTAAAGCAGATGTTCGCTATTTACATGCTTGATCACCTTTGACTAATTCCATTAATTTAGCATTTAGCACCTCTATTAGCGCTTTCAATTACTTAAAACTCATGTATTCTTACGCACACTAATGGTGCGAGGATATTAACATGAAAATGATTACCGCTATAATCAAACCCTTCAAACTTGATGAAGTTCGTGATGCCTTATCAGATATTGGCATTCACGGTATGACCGTAACTGAAGTAAAAGGCTTTGGCCGCCAAAAAGGGCATACTGAGCTTTATCGTGGTGCAGAGTATATTGTGGATTTTTTACCTAAGCTAAAACTAGAAGCGGCTGTTTCTAGTGATGCACTAGAACAAGCGACGGAAGCCATTATCAAAGCTGCCAATACTGGCAAAATTGGCGATGGTAAAATTTTTGTTACTAATATTGAACAAACTATCAGAATTCGTACGGGTGAAACAGGTCAGGAGGCACTTTAATGATAGCCGTAACTCGCTCACCTTTTAAATTAAGCTTTTTAATTCTACTCACCTTATTGCCTTTTCTTACTCAAGCAGACGAGTTAAACGCGGCTAATACCGCATGGATTATGACCTCAACGGCACTTGTTCTAATGATGACTTTACCAGGCCTGGCGTTATTTTATGGCGGCTTAGTGAGAAGTAAAAACATATTATTCATTTTAATGCAGTGCTTTGCCATTGCAGGCATCGCCAGTATTTTATGGGTTGTCGTCGGTTACAGCATCGCCTTTGATGAAGGCAACCCTTACTTTGGTGGTTTTGGCAAAATGTTTTTTAACGGCATTTCAGAATCAACCTTAGCTGGCGATATCCCTGAATCTTTATTTGCCATGTTCCAAATGACCTTTGCAATTATCACACCCGCCCTTATTATTGGTGGTTTTGCAGAACGCACAAAATTTTCAGCCGTGGTTCTATTTTCTGCCCTCTGGTTAATTTTAGTATACGCACCTATTACGCATTGGGTTTGGGGCGGTGGTTGGTTGCAACAGATGGGCTTATTAGATTTTGCTGGCGGAACGGTAGTCCATATCACTGCAGGAGTTGCCGCATTAGTCGCCGCCATTGTGATTGGCCCTAGAAAGAGCTTTGGTAAGTCAGCAACGACTCCCCACAACCTCACCATGACAGTAACCGGTGCAGGCATGCTCTGGGTTGGCTGGTTTGGCTTTAATGGCGGTAGCGCACTTGCTGCCAATGGCGATGCTGCAATGGCAATGCTGGTCACCCATATCTCTGCAGCCACAGGTGCCGTCACCTGGATGTTTTATGAATGGATCAAATTCGGCAAGCCAACAGCTCTTGGCACCGTTACTGGCATGGTAGCAGGCTTAGGCACAATTACTCCAGCCTCTGGCTTTGTTGGCCCAGCAGGCGCTTTAGTGATTGGCTTTATAGCAGGTATAATTTGTTTTAACGCAGTTATCATTATTAAACAAAAATGGAAAATTGACGATTCCTTAGATGTATTCCCCGTGCATGGTGTCGGCGGTATTATTGGCACATTAATGGCGGGTATTTTTGCTTCCAGCGAACTAGGTATCTTTAGCGGACAAGGCTTTGCTGAAGGTATCTCTTCAATGAGCGAGCAGTTAAAAGTTCAAGCTATCGGCGTAGTAGCCACCTTCATTTACACTGCCGTTGTGACATATATTTTACTTAAAATCGTAGCCATGGTTACAGGCTTACGGGTTAACCCAGATGAAGAAAATCAAGGGCTAGACATTATTGATCATGAAGAGCGTGGTTATGATATGTAATGACTGATGTTTACCTGCTAACACAACCTTACATAGATCAAGAATGTGCTAACTATCAGCGACTAAAGGTACAATTCTACCATATCAAATCATCAGGTACTTCGAAGTCTGCGTATGGGTCATCCTGCTGCGTCTTTTCATTAGTATTGCCAGTCTGCGCTAAAAAACCATTGAGCAATACTACCGTATCAGCATCGCGCTGACTGATTTTACGGGCAGCTTGCGCAGGAATCAGATGATAAGTTGAGCCATCACAGCCACCCTCTAATTCACCTAAACTAACGATTGCAATAACACCACGTGTAATTAAATCATGGTTTTCAGCTGAAACTGTAAGTGTTTTAACTTTATTGTTGTGACTAAAGCTATAACTAGAAAGCGCATCTTCGGGAGTTTTCTGGGATGATTTTGCTATACTATTGAGCGTAATTATTTGGCGTATTTGAGCCATAAGCGCTTTTTCCTCTGCGGCTGCTTTACGCTGTTGGTTTAGCTTCTGTGACTTTATCCTTTGCTCTTGCTGTACTTTTTTTGCCAGCTCTGCTGCCTCATCAACCAGTTCGACCTTATTTGCGCGACTTTGTTTCAGTGCTTTTTTCTTTGCTGTTTGAATATTCTTAGCTTTTTGTTTTTTAACCAAACCCGCGGCTAAAAACTGATCTTGAAGTGAACCTGTCATACCGTTAATCCTTCCTTAAATTTATAAATTAGCATATTCTAAAAAAACTTGTAAGATTGAATACTGCAAGTAATTCACTATCTTAATCGAGAAAACAATGAAAATAGCCATTATTAGCGGCAGTCACCGCCAAAACTCACAAAGTATTAAAGTTGCCAAACATATTGAAAAGTCATTACTCAGCAACACTTTTTCCGATGAAACTTATTTATTTAGTCTAGCAGGAAACCCACTCCCTCTATGGGATGAAGGTATCTGGAACGGAGACGAAAAATGGAAAGTGATCCTTGAACCCATTTCAAAAGAACTTAGTGAGAGCGATGGCTTTGTCATTATCGCGCCGGAGTATCATGGACAAGTACCCGCCGCATTGAAAAATTTCTTTTTAATGTGGAAACATGAGTTATCTCACAAACCTGCCTTGATAGTTGGCGTATCTTCAGCGGATGGTGGCTCCTACCCTGTGGCAGAGTTGCGCATGAGTAGTTATAAAAATAATAAGCTGTGTTATATGCCAGAGCATCTGATTATTCGCAACGTTGAATCTGTCTTAAATGAGAATACTGATGCTAACAATATCGAAGCAGATGCTTACTTTAAAGAACGCATTGATTGGACTTTAGCTCAACTCAAAGAATATGCTATTGCGCTCAAACAAGTACGAAAAAGCGGGGTCACTCAAACCGATAAGTTTGGCAATGGCATGTGATCAGTTAAGATTTAGCCTTTAACCACTGTGCCACATCTTTAGCAAAATAGGTCAGAATACCATCTGCCCCGGCACGTTTAAATGCAAGTAAGGATTCCAATACAACCTCTTTTTCATCCAACCAGCCGTTTTGTGCAGCGGCTTTTAACATCGCGTATTCACCACTGACTTGATACACATAAGTTGGCGCTTTAAATTCATCTTTGACACGCCGCACAATATCCAAATACGGCATACCGGGTTTTACCATCACCATGTCGGCACCTTCTTGCAAGTCTAAAGCGACTTCATACAAAGCCTCATCCGAGTTGGCTGGGTCTTGCTGATAGCCGTATTTATTGCCGCCACCGAGGTTTCCTGCTGAGCCCACTGCATCACGAAAAGGCCCGTAAAAACTCGACGCATATTTGGCTGAATATGCCATGATGCGGGTATTAGTATGCCCTGCCTTCTCTAGTGCTTGTCGGATACTGCCAATGCGCCCATCCATCATATCTGACGGCGCGACGACATCTGCACCCGCATCGGCATGTGAAATGGCTTGCTTGACCAACACTTCGACGGTTTCATCATTAACTATGTAACCCACCTCGTTCATCAAACCATCTTGACCGTGTAAGGTGAATGGATCGAGCGCCACATCTGTCATTACACCAAGTTCAGGCACAGCTTTTTTAATGGCACGAATCGCTCGCTGGGCTAAACCTTCTGGGTTAAATGCCTCTTCAGCATTATCGGATTTATTATCACTACCCACCACAGGAAATAATGCCATCATGGGTACACCCAACTCAGCCACTTTAAGCGCTTGTTCGACCAATAGATCAAGACTCAAACGCTCAACCCCCGGCATTGATGCGATCGCCTCTCGCTTGTTCTCACCTTCAATAACAAATACCGGATAAATTAAATCATCCACCGTTAAGACATTCTCACGCATCAATCGACGCGAAAAATCATCTTTGCGCATACGGCGCATTCGGACACTTGGAAAAGAGCTAGGAATAATTGGCATAAGACCATCTTCATGAAAATTAAGATCCGTTGATTATGGCAAATGTGCTAGAGTTAATCCACATGAGCCTCAAATCCAACCCACATTCTTCATCACAGCCTATGTTGCGTTCTTTACCCCAACAAGAAATCAATAGTTACCAAAAAGCCATTCGCCTATTTTGGAAAGAACTCTATGCCACCGGCGGTAAAGCCATTTACAGCCAACAACAGTTTGGCCCAGTAAAACCAGACTGGATTAATATCGAGCATATTTTCCCCATGGCGTGGGTAGTCAATGCTTTAAAATGCAAAGATCGACGTGATTGTCGTTATAATAAAAAGCGATTCAACTTCATCGAATCAGATTTACATAACCTTTACCCCAGTCGGCGAGATTTAAACATGCTGCGCGCCAGTCATCGCTTTGGCAAGGTTAAAGGTGAGCTTCGCTTATTTGGCTCTTTTGATTTCAAACTGGATAATAAACGCCGCATTATTGAACCCGCCCCAGCCAGCCAAGGTGAAGTAGCCCGATCGATGTACCACATGGCAACCACTTACGACCTGATAATCTTTGCTAAACAAGCAGAAACGCTGGCTTATTGGAATAAAGTTGATCAGCCCAGCAAAGAGGAAATGCGCCGAAATGATTTGATTGAAGAACTTCAAGGTACGCGTAATGTTTTTATTGATGATTCAAAAGCGATTGAACAAGCCAAGAAACAATTTATCTAAGCCCTTGAAAAACATCACATCAATAATGTACTGCTTAATATTCAAGCTATAAGCTATTGGAAAACAATAGTATTTACTGTAACATTATACTAATAATACTTAAAAAGCTAAGCACATACAAAGAAAGGGCAGAAAATGAGAAAAGGCATTATACTCGCAGGCGGTAGCGGAACACGCTTACACCCATTAACTCAAGTTGTTAGTAAGCAATTAATGCCTGTTTACGACAAGCCGATGATTTACTACCCTTTAACCGTTCTAATGTTAGCGGGAATTCGGGATATTTTAATTATCACCACGCCCCATGATAGCAGCGCTTTTCAACAACAATTAGGTGATGGTTCAAAGTGGGGATTGAATATTCAATACGCCGTTCAGCCAGAACCTGAAGGACTCGCACAAGCCTTTATTATTGGTAGAGAGTTTGTCGGTAACGACCCAGTTACCTTAATTCTAGGTGATAATATTTTTTATGGCGAAGGCTTATCTGATCGTTTATTTGAGCTTTCCAAACAAGAATCAGGTGCTACCGTTTTTGGTTATTATGTGCGCGACCCTGAGCGCTATGGCGTGGTCGAATTTGATGACAACGGCAAGGCGCTAAGTATTGAGGAAAAGCCCGAGGTCGCTAAATCAAACTATGCCGTAACGGGTTTATATTTTTATGATAATGATGTGCTCGATATAGCCGCCACTATTAAGCCCTCACCTCGTGGCGAGCTTGAAATTACTGATATTAACAAAGTTTACCTTGAGCGTGGCACGCTTGAAGTTGAGATGCTTAAACGCGGCACAGCGTGGTTAGATACGGGGACTCATGCCTCTTTACTAGATGCTGGTAACTACATTCGTATCATTGAAGAACGCCAAGGCTTAAAAATCGCCTGCCCCGAAGAGATTGCTTTATTTATGAGTTATATTAATCGTGAACAACTACTGGCACTTGCCGAGCCTTTAAAGAAAAGTGGTTATGGTCAATATCTTATTGATATTGTTGAAGTAGGACTTCACGGCTAAAGAAAGACACTTTCTCTCGAAAAACGCAATAGAATGAATAAAACTAACAAGAACAATGAGTACCACTAAAATGACAGAAACAACGTCAATAGAATCTAGCAATAAACAGTCATCAGCCAACATGACGGTGTGTCGAATCTGTGAAAATTCTGATCACAATATTACCCATGAAGTGCGTGAAATGATGCTTGGTTTACGAACACTGCACAGTTATTTTGAATGTGCAGATTGCGGCTGCTTACAAATCACCGAAGTGCCTGATAATATTCAGTCATTCTACCCCAGTGATGATTACTATTCTTATGACAAAGTTAAAGCTGTCTCAGGCATTAAAGGTTTTTTAATTAAAAAGCGTGACCGATACGCTGCCACAGGTTCGTGCTTGCTCGGCAAAATCATGCAACGCTTCCAACCCCATGACAAGCTACCTTCGCTACTATATGCCAACGTCAAGCTTGATTCAAAAATTCTTGATGTGGGTTGCGGTGCAGCGCATCTTTTACACGCTATGAAAGAGGCTGGCTTTAAAAACTTATTAGGTATCGACCCTTTTAACAACGAAGACATCAACTATGACAATGGATTAAAAATTGAAAAGAAATCAATCCATGATTTAACGCTTAATCATGAGTCAGGTGATTGGGATTTAATCATGTTCAATCATTCCTTTGAGCATGTTTTTGACCAACATGATGTACTTGAAAAGGTTTTTGAATTACTCAAACCCGGTGGTGTTTGTATGATTCGCATCCCTACCGTAACTTCATGGGCTTGGCGTAGTTACGGGGTTGACTGGGTACAACTTGACGCTCCTCGTCACTTTTTCTTACATTCAATCCGCAGCATGCAGTTATTAGCCGATCAAACCGGGCTTAATTTAGATGATGTAGTTTATGATTCATTTGCCTTTCAAAGTTGGGGTAGTATTCAGTATCAACACGACATTGCTTTACAAGATGAAAATTCGTATGCTGTTAACCCTGATAAATCACGTTTTAATGCAGAAGATATTCGTGAGTTTGAAGAGCATAGTAAAGAGTTAAACCGTACGAAATCAGGCGATCAAGCTGCTTTCTACCTTAAGAAACCTGCATAAATGAACCCTAATAGTAAACAAAAAGTATTAGCCATTGCCTCACCCGGAGGGCATTGGATACAATTATATAAAATATGCCAGCCTTTAGAAAGTCAATTTGATGTGGTTTATATTACCCCTGGCGCGCAATATAGCACCACCAACAAAAATAAAAGAATACTTAATATTACTGATGCTAGCGCTGATAGTAAGTTAAAGATTATCCCGCTGGTTTTTCAACTGCTTACCATTTTCATTAAAGAGCGCCCAACAGCCATTATTTCAACAGGAGCGGCGCCAGGTGCGATTGCCATATTATTAGCGAAAATTTTACCCATCAGAACAATTTGGGTGGATAGTATTGCGAATGTTGCACAACTTTCACGTTCTGGGCGCATGGTAAAAAATATTGCGGACAAGGTTATCACCCAGTGGGAGCCTTTAAGTGATGGGCACAAAATAACTTATCAAGGCTCTATATTATGATCTTTGTAGCCGTTGGGACACAGTTTCCATTTAATCGTTTAATCCAATATATGGATGATTGGGCGATTTCAGATAACAATAAAACACAAGAAAATGTTATTGCTCAAATTTCAGAGGGTGATTACTTGCCTACTAATATTGAATACGAACGCTTTATGAGCGGCGAAACCTATAACCAAAATGTTCGCCAGGCTTCTGTCTTTGTATCCCACGCAGGTATGGGGAATATTATTAGTGCGCGCGAACAACAAACACCGATTATTGTTATTAATCGTCAAATTATTTTAGGTGAGCATCGCAACGACCATCAGGCCGACGGTCTCAAATGGATGGGGAAACTCGATGGTGTTTATACCGCATCGACTCAAGAAGAGCTTTATCAACACCTTCAACATATTAATGACTTAAAACCTGCAAAGAACTCTCATGTAGGCAATCAACATCTGAGTGATACTATCGCCGACTTTATTCTTCATGGTGACAATAAAGAATCTTTGGTGAAGCTTTAGAATGAACTATAAAAACTATCAGGGTCATGCTTAAAAAAGTACTCCGTAACCCGCTGCTATTGCAAAGTTTATTATCGATTGCTGCCCGCTTTATTGGGGTTGCTCTCAACTTTGCTGTCGCTAAAATCATTACAACTGAATTACCCCGCGCCGAAGCAGGTATGTTATTTTTATTAATGACCTTTGTAACAGGCTTTGCCTTGTTTAGCCGCATTGGCATTGATCAGTTATTAGTTAAAGAAGTAGCATCAGCCAAAGATAGTGATGATGCTTTTAAGCACGGTTTTTTGCGTAGTAGCTATCGTTTTATTGGTATTTTTTCACTCGGTTTCATCACATTTTGGCTGGTTCTTAGCCCTCTTTTACAAAAATATTTTTTTGACAATCAAATTAATCTTAATTACTTAATGCTCGCGAGCGTAGGCATTCTGTTTTATAACATCGTTATTATTAACAGTACTTACCTCAAGGCAATTAAACAAACCGTTAAAGCAGTCTTATCTCAAAACGCCTTACCCGCTATAACTTTATTAATTTTAATCGCACTTTTCTGGAATAACTTCCCAAAAAATCAAGCCTTTATCAACCTGTATACCCTATCCCTATTCCTTGCAGGTGTTGTCGCAGTTTTTATGACAAAAGCAGCACTGTTTAGTCAAGCGGCAACTGCAAAAAATTCTCAACGCTTTAAAACACTGATTAAGAAATCACTTCCTTTAGCACCTATCTCCTTTATTTCATTCTTAATGATTTTTGCTGATAAAATTATGGTGGGACTTTATCTGACGAATGCAGATGTCGCTTTGTATGAAATTGCAGGGCGCATTTCATTTATCGTGTTATTTTTTCTCGGCGCTTTAGAAGCGACTATTTACCCACGACTCTTAAATGTTGCCAGCCAAAAACCTGCGCAACTACGTTCGTTCTTCTGGCAATCGACAGCACTGGTCATTGCCATTGTATTCAGCATTAGTTTAGCGATGTATTTTTTGTCTGATTTAATTTTAAGCTTTTTTGGTAATGCCTCTAACAACTACACATTGGCTAGCGAATCTTTACATATACTATTGTTCGCACAACTCTTTAGAGCCATCAGCCTCACCTTTTCATTTATGTTTATAATTCGTGAAAAAGTCCGTTATTTGAATATTATTTTAGGTTTGGCGCTAGCGACTAACCTAATTAGTAATGCCTTTTTAATTCCCTCCTACGGGATTAACGGAGCAGCGTTAGCGACATTATTTGCTAATGTCTTTTTATTAATTGCCGTATTATCGCTATTTTATTTCCATAAACTCTTACAGCAACCACAGGAGGAAAGTTAACATGATCATTCGATTGCTTGGCCTGCTCTTTGTGGTGTCGATTTTTATTCCTGTAGAATTCCATATACTTGCTGGGTCATTACGCCTAGAGGCATACCGGATTGTGCTGGCGCTAGCGTTAATTTATGCTTTTATCAATATCCGCCATGTCCTTAAAAGTGCCGATATTATTGATATTTTACTCTTCTTTTTTGTGATTTTAGCCAGCGCAAGCTTAATCTATAATCATGGCCCACAAAAGGGCGTGGAGTCAGCTGGAATATTAATTATAGAAATTCTTGGAGCGTTCTACCTTGCGCGCTTATTTATTACCACACCTAAAGCCTACTACCAAATTAATAGTTGGTTTGTTCTTGCCTTAGCAGTATTGGTGGGATTTTCACTCTACGAAGCCTTTGCCAAACACCGCATTTTGCATGAATGGGCAAAGAATATTACCGGTAACGATGCGCTGGACTATCGCCTGTATACCCATCACTACATCCGCATGGGTATTTTACGAACAACCAACCTCTTCGCCCACCCTATTCTTTACGGCACGATCGGTGCAATATTTTTTCCTTTTATTGTTTTGTTAACGCTGTATAAATTTAAACTCAGCAATCTTACAAAAGCACTTGCTCTCTTTATCGGGATGATTTCCACATTATCATCCGCACCTTTACTATCGATTGCTTTTCAAGGAATGACAGCAGTATTAGCGCGCTTCTGGTCAGGTGGGAAACGTTTTTGGTTTGGTTTTGGTTTTATTGCAATATCTGGCATGATTTTAATTAGCTCAATGTCTAACCGTGGCTTTTTTGCCATCCTAATCTCCAACCTAACATTCAATCCAGCCACTGGTTATTGGCGAATGTTGCAGTGGAAGTACACCATGGATGATATTACGGATCACCCGCTGTTTGGCATTGGTTTACATGATTGGTCACGCCCAAGTTGGATGAATAATAGTATTGATAGTTTCTGGTTATTAATGACATTACAACACGGTATTATTGCCAGCTTTATACTTTTATTCTTATCTTTATATGCTGTTTTTCATGTTTTAAATCGCTTACATAAACATCACCCAGCCAGCCGCTGGATGGTTAAATCGTGGATTCTAGCCTTTATGTCGCTTATTTTAATTGGTTTTACCGTCGATTACTTTGGCAAAATTCAACCACTCTTTTTCTTTATTTTAGGCTCAATCGGCTGGGCAAATAATTATCCCAAACTAAATAAAATTATTAGCGCTATGAGTCAAAGGGCACGCTCACGCTCCGCTCGTAAGAGACAGCAGCAGAATAAGACATTAATACCATCACCTCACGGTGAACAACCATGAGAGCGCGCTTCATTAATCAAACTATGTTTATGACTCTGGTTAACTTGCGCAATAAATTACTTTACGCCAGAACTTGGTATTTGCGCACAATGTACGGCATGAATATCGCCAAAGATGTACGCATTTCATTTAAAGCACGGATTGATAAAACCAACCCACAAGGTTTAACCATTGGTGAAAAAACCATGGTAACTTTTGATGCGGTAGTGCTTTCGCATGATTATGCTTCACGTCGCCACTCAGCAAAAACGGTAATAGGCTCACATTGCTTTATTGGTTGTGCTTCCGTTATCTTGCCCAATATTACTATCGGCAACCATTGTATTATTGCCGCTGGCAGTGTCGTTACTCGGGATGTGCCTGATAACTGTATCGTTGCAGGAAACCCTGCTAAAATCATCAAAACAGGTATAGATACGATTGCCTACGGCATGTTAACAGAAGAATATTTAGCGCAGGCAACACCTGAAAAAAACCAACATTTGGATAGAGTCAGCAATGAACCAGCTTGATATTATTCTCGTTTCTTACAATACCGCCGATTACACAAAACGCGCGATTGAATCTGTTTACGATGAAACCAAACAGACCACGTTTAACATTATTATGGTGGATAATAATTCGAGTGATAACTCGGTTGAATTAGTCGCTGAACACTTTCCTAATGTTGAAATTATCCAAACGGGTGCAAACTTAGGCTTTGCTGGCGGTGTTAATGTCGGCACTAAAGCCAGCGATAGCGAATTTATTTTGTTACTAAATCCTGACACCGTAATTCTTGAAGGGGCTGTTGACAAATTAATGGAATATGCCAAAAAAACACCTCAAGCAGGCATTTGGGGTGGCGTGACTTTAAACAATGATTTAAGCCTAAACCCCAATAATGCCCGCGCCCAACTATCTTTCAAAAACCTGTTTTTTAGCGCAACTGGGCTAAGTAAACTATTTAAAAAAAGCTGCTTTTTCAATCATGATAATTATGGTTGCTGGGGACGAAACAGTGAACGTGAGGTCGATGTCATCACCGGGTGTTTCTTTTTAACACCCAGAAAACTGTGGGAAGAATTAGATGGACTAGATGAAACGTTCTTTATGTATGCCGAAGAAGCAGACTATTGTATCAGAGCGATTAAGAAAGGTTATCAACCTCGCGTTACACCGCTGGCAAAAATTATCCACCATGGCGGTGTCAGCGAAACCAACTTATCGGGGAAAATGCTTAAGCTATTGAAAGGAAAGGCCGAGCTAATCAATAAACACTATGCAAGCTGGAAAAAACCCTTATATAAAGGCTTACTACTAGCGCATGTCGCTAATAAATTAATGGCATTTAACCTCGTTTCACTCATTAAAAAAGACAAAATACCTGAGCGTAATGAATGGCGCACCATTTATAAGCAGCGCAAACAATGGTTAAAGGGCTACCAATAAACTTATGGCTACCGTAATCGTCCCTGCTCATAATGAAGCAAGCGTAATTGAAGACTGCCTTAACAGTATCGTTAATCAATCAGGTATTGATCACATCATTGTGCCCTGCAACGGCTGCACCGATAACACGGTTGAAATCGTAGAAGATAAATTCCCTCATGTTGTTTGTTTAAATATAAAAAAACCCTCTAAAACCAATGCGCTTAATGTTGCAGAACAAAAAGCACAGGAACTAGGTGTTACCTACCCTATTTTTTATATTGATGCCGACACCCAGTTAAGCGATAACTGCATTCCCCTAATTACTCAAAAAATGGCCGCTGGTGATATTTTATTATCTGCTCCAACCCCTATTATTGATACCAGAAAATCTTCTTGGTTGGTAAAAACATACTACAAGGTTTGGACCAGCCTACCTTATATTAAGGAAGGTGTTATCGCGACCTGTAGCTTTATTGTCAGCGAACAAGGTAGACTGCGTTTTGATAAGTTTGCCAATGTGATTGGAGATGATGGTTTTATTCGTTGTCATTTTAAAAACAGTGAAATATCCAATATCAAAGGCGCTGAAATTTATATTACTGCCCCCCGTGATTTTTACTCTTTGATAAAAATAAAAACCCGTGCCCGACTCGGTAATATGGAGTTAATCGCGAAGAAAAAGTGCCCAGTGATTGAAAAAAAGAATTACGGTAGTGTGATGAAAAAAAAGCTACTAAGCAAAGACTTTATCCCGACTATTATTTATATCATCACTGCATCAATCATAAGACTAAGGGCTAGCGCTCAATTTAAAAAAATTCAGTCTTATCAATGGGAAAAAGACACATCATCTCGTTAATGATAAGCTTGTGAGATATTAACACCCCGTTTTTGCTTTTATCTGAAAATATGTTGCTTTTATACAACAATAGTGCAAAATAGTAGGCTAGAAAAGTTATCCTAACCTGCTTTTTATTGAACTTTAGATTAATAATTACCCCCAATAGAGTGAAAACCTATTAATTATTAACTCAGGAAACTAACCTCATGGATGATCGACACATAAGCTCTGAGCTAATTTATCGAATTACGGATATTCTGGTTATTCTATTTATTCTATTTCTAGGCGCTCCTTATACTAACTTTTATAATGTCGAAGGTTATTTAGTTGCAGGCTTAAGTGCTGTAGTTATTTTTGGCTTAGTTGGCCGTTTTACTGATATTTATACCTCTTGGAGTGGCCGTCCTTTAAGCGATGAAGCCATCAGAGTAACCTTAGCGTGGATTTTGACATTTATGTCTTTGGTCTTTATCGCTTTTATCACTAAAACCAGCGAACAATTCTCGCGCGTAGTGCTTGTCGCATGGCTTATTGCGACACCCGTACTACTTATTAGTGCACGGTTTATTTTACGTCAAATATTTTCACGTTTACGGAAAATGGGGGTTAACAACCGTACTGTTGCTATCGTAGGCATGACTCGAAACGGACTAAATTTCGCTAAAGACTTGGAAAGCAAACCAGAGTTTGGTTATAAAGTTGCTGGCTTCTATGATGACCGTGAAGACCGGATCCACAAAGATGTACTAAACCACTATCAAAACTTAGGTGATTTTGACGATATGATAAAATCTGCTCGTAACGGTGAGTGGGATCAAATCTATATCGCGTTACCTGTAGAGGCACGTAAGCGCATGTTGCGTCTACTTGATCAACTCTCTGATAGCGCGACCCCTGTTCGCCTGTTACCCGATTTTTTCACCACAAATTTACTTAAAAGCAAATTTATTGAAATTGCAGACAATCCCGTACTGTGTATTTATGATTCACCTTTTTCAGCTGATCACGCCTTCATTAAACGGGTTGAAGATTTATTGGTTGGCAGTATTATTCTGACCTTAATTTCACCCATTTTAGTGGCTATTGCGATCGCCGTTAAAGTAACCTCAAAAGGCCCTGTGTTATTCAAACAAACCCGTTATGGTCAAAAAGGTGAGAAAATACGTGTCTGGAAGTTTCGTTCGATGACTGTCTGTGAAGACGGTGATACTGTCACACAAGCCACGCGTGGTGATAGTCGTTACACTAAAATTGGTGCGTTTTTACGTAGAACCTCTTTGGATGAATTACCCCAATTTTTCAATGTACTACAAGGTACTATGTCTATAGTAGGCCCTCGTCCACATGCTGTCGCGCATAATGAGCAATACCGACAAATCATTCCTGGTTATATGTTGCGCCATTTAGTGAAGCCCGGGATTACAGGTTGGGCACAAGTCAACGGCTGGCGTGGCGAAACTAATACAATTCATAAAATGCGTAAGCGTATCGAGTTTGATTTATGGCTTGATATGAAAATCATCTTCTTAACCATCTTCCGTGGTTTTAATGATAAGAATGCTTACTAAGCTAACAAGTCTCTTTGCAACTTGATCAAATAACATTTACGCGTTTTATTGCCGCTCTCTCGGTTGTTTTTTTTCACTACGGGCAGAGCGTATTCCCTGCTAACATCCCCTTTTTATTCGAAAATGTTACGGCCGGGCCTATTGCTGTAGGCTATTTTTATGTTTTATCTGGTTTCATTATGGCCATTGCCTATTACCAGACAGATAAAAACAAACAACATGCTATCAATAAAAAGAAATATTGGGTTGCACGCTTTGCCAGAATTTACCCTGTTTACCTCGTTGCGTTATTATTAATTGCAGCCGTAAAAGTAAGCGTTATTGCCAATAACCCAGCACAGTTACCTTTGCACTTATTACTCCTCCAGTCATGGATTCCTGGTTACCCAATCACGCTTAACACGCCTGGTTGGTCATTATCGGTTGAAGCATTCTTTTATCTTTGTTTACCTTTTTTATTACTATGGGTCTATAAATTTGGGATTCGCTCCTTAGCCATTTTTGGTATTAGCTTATGGCTAATCACCCAACTTGTTTTATTGACAAGCCTTAACTCAGACCTATACGCACCCAAAACACTCTTACATGACTTTATTTATTACAATCCTCTCATGCATCTGAACTCTTTTATCGCGGGCTTAGTCGTTGGCATTTTCTTTAAGCACAGCGCAACTGACTCACAGAGAAAAGATAATACTTTTTGGATTATTTTCTCCTTCATCATTATCTTTCTATTTATTTGGGGCAGACCTCATCTTGAGAATATCTTAGGCTTTAAAATCGCATTAACGAACGGTTTACTTGCTCCTGCTTTTTTATTTTTTATCATCATTTTAGCAAAAGACCGAGGACTATTTTCACGACTATTAAGCCACCCTTGGCTTATTTTATTAGGCGAAGCTAGTTATTCTTTATATATACTACAAAAACCTATTCACGGTCTTTACGACAAAATTATAGTGCCAAGACTATTATTATCTGATACACAGCACTTCTATATTTTCTTAGTTTTTTTAATCATGCTTTCAATTGTCTCTTATCATTTTTTAGAAACACCCATGAGAAAATTTTTTCGTAATAAATTTTCTTAAAAACTAACTATCAGCAATTTGTTCCAATATAAGTAAACTGTTATACTGCGTCCGCTTTCTTCAGGAACGCCTGATTAAGTCGATTATAATTTAACGTGGAAATAGCAGTAGTTTCAGCAAGTTAAAAATAACTGGGCTAGATAAGGTTACCCTTAAAGTTTAGCTATTTTAATGAATAGAGACCTTTGCACGATCTCTGGCGAAAAGAAAAATCAGATGAAATTTCACTGATTGAGACGATGAATGCAACTAATAACGAGTTATTAGTAAATTTCCCAACCAAAAGCAGCGGAGCTTCTACTATTTTTACTCATCATCAGAGTCGAGCAAAGGTCTCTAATAGGTACTTTGTCGTTAGAAAAGACTTCTCTATCCTCAACCTGTTTGATCAAGAAGAAAAAGCGTTAGATACTAGCAATAACCTTAAAATAATTTAGAACCGAAATTTTATGAATTCAACCAATAACCTACCCCCCAAAACTAATTCGTCTCATACAAATTTGGTTAAACACCCTAGTTCAATTTACCCTGAAGAGTTACTTGATGAATCAAGTGGTCTTGATCTTAAAGAATTTATGACTGTACTAGCTCGTCGTAAAAAATTAGTGTTAGCAACGACTCTTGCCACCTTATTGCTTGCCTTACTTTCTACTTTACTCATGAAGCCTGTTTACCGAGCCGACTCTACAATTAAAGTAGAACGTAACGCGGCAGGCTCTAACACCAGTGACATTTTGAAAACAGAAGTTTCACGAAGCGACCGTGATTATTTTGAAACCCAAATCCAATTACTACAAACAAAAACGCTCGCCCGTCGCGTTATTGATGAACTGAAGTTGGATACTAAAAATGTTACTGGTGGATTCTTATCCAGAATTAAAAATAGTATTTTCGGCTCAAAAAATACCAATAAAAAAGATCAGGTAGAACTGCTCTTCTTGGAAGGACTGACAGTAAAACCCATTGGAACCTCTCAATTATTAAAAGTGAGTTATGACTCATCTGATCCTCAGCTTGCTGCCCAAATAAGCAACTCCGTAGCTAAGACCTTTGTCAGACAAAACTTAGAACGTCGATTTGATACCGCAACTAGCTCCAAAGCTTATGTGAATGAAAATATCACGATTGCTAAAAGAAGCCTAGAAGAAGCAGAACAGAAGCTCAATGAGTACGCGCGTGCTGAAGGTATTGTGCAAGATGCAGATGGACAATCAAGTGGTAGCTTCACTTTAAAAAAGCACACAGAAGAAGTGGTGCTCGCAGAGAAAGAAAGAATAGAAGCCGAAGCTGCATTTACACTGCACCGAAAAAACCCAGAAAATGGTATCTCAGCTACCATTAATGACCCTTATATTCTATCTTTAAAGAAAGCAGCGGCAAAAAATGAGGCTAAATATCAGTCACTAAAGAACAAACGCACCGCAAGCGCTCGTCGTTTACGCAAACAAATTGATAATATTTTAGGTGATATCAATGCCGAAACAAATAATATCAAATCATCACTCAAGACCCGTTTTTTAGAAGCTCAACAAAAAGAAAATATGTTGCGCACCCAACTTGAAGTGCTTAAAAAAAGTGCATTAAGTGGGCAAGCTAAAAACACAAAATACAATCGTTTATTGAGAGAAGTAGAAATTAATCAACTCTCTTACAATAAACAGCTTGAACAGCTGATGGAAATTAATACCGCCATCAATGTAAATTCAAATAACATTACGATCATTGATAAAGCTAGCCCACCCAGTAAAAGGTACAAGCCCAACTTAAAAACTAATTTATTATTTGGTTCATTACTAGGATTATTACTCGGTATGGGAATTGCCTTTTTGCGTGAGTTTACGGATGATACGATAAAAGATCATCGGGTCCTTGAGCGTACAACAGGGCTCCCCGTATTGACCCAATTACCTGATATTAAGGATACTGATCCTAAAAAGTTAGCACTTCAAGTTGCACTAGAACCTCGATCTCCATTAACGGAAGCGATAAAATCTTTACGAACTAGCTTACGTTTTTCAACACGCAGTGGCGCACCAAAAACAATTTTCATCACCAGCTCTGGAGCAGCAGAAGGAAAAAGTACAATTGCACTCAACCTTGCTACGGCTTACGCTCAAACTGGAAATAAAGTACTTTTAATCGACTCTGATCTTAGGAATCCTAGTATTCATAAATTACTAGAATTAAATAATATTGAAGGCTTGACCAATGTACTAGCCAATACCACAGCGCCTTATGAGGATGCTAGCCACCCTTGTATGATTAAAAACTTAAGAGTGATCACATCTGGTCCTATTCCTTCAGACCCAGTAGAGCTTTTATCAGGGCAAAAAATGGTCGAATTATTAGACAAAGCATCTCAAGAATATGATCATATTATTATTGATGGCCCGCCTGTTTTAGGTTTGGCAGATGCGCTTGTGATTGCTAATCTAGCCGAAGCCACCATTGTAACGGTGCAAGCAGGCGTAACCCAAAAAGCTAGTTTGCTCGATAGTCTTAAACGTTTAGAGAGCGCAAAAGCCAACCTGCTTGGAAGTGTTTTAACGCGTTTAAGCCGGGCCATTAACCCTGAATATAACCAAAAGTATTATTCTTACGCGACTACTCAAAATGTTCAAAGAACAGCAAAAGTTCGATCACTGTAATTAAAAATTACCAATAAAAAAGCGCTAGCCTGTAGGCCGAACGCTTTTTTATTGTATCAGTAACGAAAGACGCTCATCACTGAAACAAGTTAGTTTCAATCTAATTTTTTATGTCAGTTGAGACATTATTTCCTCAGAAATATCACCAATCGCTTTAGATCCATTCACTGAAATCACCTTAGCCCCAGCCTCATTTTTAAAGTAGTTAACGGCTGCCATTGTGCCTGTCTTATTATCATAATAAATATTATGACGTTTATTAATCGCTTCTTCATCCTGATCATCAGCGCGCGCTGATAATTCACCACCGCAAACTCGACAAAACAGTTCACCCTCCTTTTCTACCGGTTTTATCGCATCAAAAGCAATGTGGTTCGGGTGATTATTATCATTTGCACAAAGTCTTCGTCCCATGATGCGTTGCTTAGCAATTTCACGATCTAGTTCTATTTCAATCATAAAATCAAGATCCATACCTGCCTCTTTAAGCGCTGCATCTAAAGCTTCTGCCTGCACTAATGATCTTGGAAAACCATCTAACAACCAGCCTTTCTCTTTCGAATTACTCAAAGTTTCTAATACCATTGGTATCGTAATCTCATCAGGAACAAGGTCACCGCTATCAATAAAGGCCTTCGCCTTCATACCTAATTCAGTACCACCTTTGATGTGCTCTCTAAAAATAGCACCTGATTCAATATGATCTAAACCATATTTTTCTTTTACAATTGCGCCCTGCGTTCCTTTGCCACTACCATTGGGTCCAAAAGCTAAAATATTCATACATACTTCTCCTGTCGGTTGGTTAAAAACTAAATAAACTCACTACCGAAAAAGGTCTGATGATGCTTATTATCTTCCGCTTAGGACTTTTTCGGTTTTTTTGATGTTTTCAAATACGCTACAATTTCTTCTTTTGCCTCACTCATGATCGAATCTCGATCCAAGCTATCCAAAATATTTTGTACGGTAAGCTTAGGCCCCGTTTCTCCCCAAGACTTCCCTTTTGCTAAGTAGTCTTCCGCCACTCGACCTACAACCAAGGTGCTATACCAAGCTACAGCCCCTTGCGCCACCCCTGTCACAATCGTAGAAAACCCTACCGTGCCAATTTTTAATGCCGATGAAGCCAAGTGTATTGCCCAAAAAGTTGCATACAGCACCAACATTTGAGCCGCAATTGTTTTGATCAACTCCCCTGCTTCTGATTTACTCATGGGTAAACCATAGATACGAGACAAGTGAATAACCATACTAACGTCGATAGCGGCAGCTGCTAGTAAATCAGCCACTGGTACAGGGTTAAGTGCAACTGCAATACCCTTTCCAATACAATACATATGAATAGTGTCCTCGCCCACTTGTTTACGCGCTGAGAGTAACTTTTCACCCAGTTGCTCGCTTAAGCTACCCGCAAATAACGAGGCATTTAATGCTGACAGTGTTTTACCTTCCGCCTCGATAATATCCCAAAGTCGAGACTTTAAATTTATTATATCAACAGGTCGTTGGCGGATTGTTTCAGTCTCATTGCCCTCATCATCCACCATAATAACGGTTTGCTGACTGGGTGATGCTGCCGTAAATACAATATTTTCAGGAGCAATAAGCCCTGTTACACGTTTACGAATAATAGTACGTAGTTGCAGAACTTCTTTTTCATTATATTGATCAGATTTATTAACCACCAAAATTATTGGCCGGTTGGTTGCGGCAACTGTTTTTAACGCACTCAGCTCTACATCCGTTAAATCACTATCAACTACAAATAACAATAAGTCTGAACGATTAGCGACTTCATGCGCTAGACGCTCTCTTTCCTCACCATCTATTTCATTAATCCCTGGTGTATCAATGAGGTAAACCCCACCAGCATCAACCTCTTGCCATTCTTCAATGCCTTCAGTTTTAGTTTCACCATGCAAAATACTAACGCTAAACGCATCTTTACCCAGTAAAGCATTAAGAACCGATGATTTACCGACACTCACACGACCAAATACCGCGATATGTAAATGACCATTTTCCAACTTATCCAACATGATCCGTAACTGCTGGTAATCTTCCTGTAAAACATTACGCACAGAATCAGGAACTCGACGATCATCAAGCAGCGCTGTTAAAGACTCTTTAGCTAAATCAATATTAGAATCACCTTTATTCATGACTGTGGTATGACTATTGTTCGACATGGCATTATTATTTGTAGTGTCCTCATTTGTCTGCTCGTTGCTTGTCGAAAACCAGCTTGGCAAATAACTTTGCACGTGATTCAAGATCTTCACTTAACATCTCCTTAAAGGTAATCGCTGCCGGTGCTGCTTGTAGCTTACCACGTTGTTGCAAGGTTTTATTGACCGCATGGCCTAATGCATCAAAAATTAGCCCATAAGCAACGGCGTGCGTTAAGCCACCCGTAACCGTACCAATCCCCGGAAATGCCTTCATACCATTGCCTGCAACTGCCAATAACAATGGGGTACTTTTCTTCATTTGACTACCACTAAAATTTAATAATTTATCAATATCAAGTTGGCGTACAGGTACATCATATAAGGCGCATAGACCTTTAACCATTTGTGTACCTAAGACACCCTGAATGACTAGATCAGAACCTGGACTTACCGCTGCTAATGCACCCAACACTGCTTTGCGCGTTGAGCTTTTAATAATAGACTCAGCCTTTTCTTGTCGGAATTGATCTTTTGCTTTATCAAGTTTTTGTTTCACCAGCACAAAGACACTGGCATCCCGTAATGATTCTAATAGCTCTGTTTGTGTATCAATTTCACTCTGCAGGGATTCTGCTAACGCCGCAACATCTGCTTTTCTCTTACGTTGAATTTTTTCTTCCCGCCCATCGGGATATATTTTTAGAACTTCTTCTTCCCCCCCTGATTGAACAAAGACTATTTTCATAGAAGATGAATTAGAGTCACCTTCTATAAAATGCTCAGTAAACCGAGCTCTGATTAAATCTTTTTCCTCATTATTAAAACGGTCACTTTTATTGACCGCAATGATTAAGGGCTTGCCAAAGCTTTGTAACTCTAAAATATCATTAAATTGACTGCGTGATAAATCCGAATCCGTCACATAAACCACAACTTGGGCACGAATGGCTTCTTCTTGCGCCATCAAGTCTAATGAGCCTTCTGCCTCACTTCTGCCAGGTAAATCAGTAAGTACCAATTCATCCCCTGAGGTGCTTGCCCATGTGTATTGATGAATATCCTGAGTTGACCCACCTTGAACATTGATATCTACCTTTGCTTCAGGAAGTAATGCTTTAATGATGGATGATTTACCCGTACTAACATCCCCGAATAAAGCAATATACACTTTACCCGTTGCTTTACGCTCTTCTAAATGCTCTATTTCTCGGTGCAGAGCACTTGTTTCCATACCTGACTCTTCAGCATTAGAAATCTCTTTTAATACTGTTTCTTGGGATACATATTCATGCTCTTGCTTAGCAGATAACGCTGAAGATGGGCGTAAGAGCTTATAGATGAGATAGAAACTAAAAAACAAGCCCGCAATGATTAGGGCAGAATAAGTATAAAATAAGGCTTCGGGTAACTGTTGAAGTCTATCCCAAACATCTAAAGCACTTCTAGTTGCTGAAAAAACAAACAGTAACAAGAGCAAGGTGATCAGTAAAATTGCGAATGCAATTAATTTACGAAATTTAGAACTTTGTTGTTTCATTTGTTTAAACATTCTATTTCAGAATGTTTAAACTACCATCTTGTGAAACTTCGATCTAGGTGAATTATCTATTAAATAAATTATTGAGATTTTCTAAGGAAAGCCTGATTAAGTCGATTAGAATTTAGTGTAGAAAAAACTGTCGCTATTTTCACGAAGTGAGACGTAATGGTCATTCCCTTGCGCCGAACTTCGTGGAAAATATCGGCTGTTTTAGCAAGCTAAAAATAATTGGACTTGATCAGGAATTCCCTAACTAGTTAATACTTATAAGAAACCTTTACAACTTATTGAGTAATTTATTATAAATATCCATATAAGCACTAGATACTTGAGATAAACTAAAGTTATTTTTTATGAAAATAGGATTTTTTGCACCCATCTCTTCGCGTAGCTCTTTGTTATCAGATAGCTTTTTAACCGCATTAGCTAATGCATTTGAATCACGTGTAGGCACTAAATAACCATTCCAGCCATCTTTTACTACATCACGACAGCCCGGCATATCCGTTGTGATCAAGGGTAAACCTAAGGCACCAGCTTCTAGCAGTATTCTCGGTAATCCTTCTCGGTAGTAGGTAGGTAATACAAACATATCCGATGCTGCTAACACTTTTACAACATTACTTACTGAGCCGATATAATTAACATATTGCGCATAGTATTCAATAGTTTTTTTCTCAATAGCTTGTTTGCCTTCAGAACCTAAAGGCCCTACTAGTACGAACTTAATATTCGAATATTGTGATAATTGCTTAGCGGTTTTTAAAAACTCTAACACACCTTTATCTTTTACTAAGCGCGCAACCATAGTCACGACAACATCATTCTCGCCAGCATGAAGCTGTTTACGAATTTTAACCACCTCAGTTTCATTTGGCTTATTTTTCAGAAAGTCTTCTACATTTAAGCCTGAACTACGCACCAATTTACTTTTTTCTGCAGGAACTAATTTATATTTTTCGAAATAAGCTTTATCATCTTCATTTTGAAAAATTACAACATCGGTGTATGCAATTGCGCGTTTTTGTGCCATTCGATAGAAAGGCTTTAAGAGCTGCGCAATAACTGAATTTGATGAAAAAACATAACCCATTCCTGTGACGGTCCTAACCACATATTTCACACCAGATTGTTTAGCAACTTTCGGGGTAAGAACGCCGGGCTTCGTATCAAAAAGATGAATTAGATCGGGCTCAACATTTTTAAAAATCCCGATGAGCTCTTTTTTACTAGCTTCATCAGCAAAGGGTGTCAGCCAACGGTGTAAAGTATAGTTGAAATAAGGAATATCGGTTCTTTCAAAGGCTTCATAATCCTCACAACCAATAGCGCCTACATTAAAATTATTTGATGAGAGTATAGTAAGCATTGGAATCCGCATTCGCACATCTTCACCACCTACATGCAAAATTACTTTTTTATTGTGGCTCATTTTCTGCTCGTTATTGTTCGTAAGTGAAGTATGGTGTGAATCAGTAAGTAAATCATAGACTTTATCTAAAAAATTCGTTTTACTATCTGCCAGCTTCTCATACCAACTTCCATTTCCGAGCAGTTCCGTTTGTTTTGTTATCATAATAGCTCCTAGCCACTTTGGATTTAACTAGTTTCTATTAGATTAATAATCTTTTGTAGTAAGTTCTTGATGATAGTAGCTATACAAGCGACAAGTAGTATAAATATTAACCAACTAATGGTTTCTATTCATGCTTATCGGGGGATATATATTTACAATAAGGAAAAAATATTAAAAAAAAACCCCTTGCTCTGATAAACAAGGGGGTTTTTTTAATATAAAACTAACTAGAGTATTACTACTTAACCCAGCTTTTATAACCATCCATATTATGCTCAACACCATCAGCGTAACCAGCTTCATAAGCATCTGTTACTCGCTGCTCTTCACGCTCAGGGTTTACAAGGTATCCGCCCTGCCAACCTTGTAAATACTCAGCATCAACTCCTGCTTTTTCCATTGATACAACTGCGTCGTAATATTCCTGATTCATTTGCTTATCCTCTTGAAATGGGTAAATAGTTTATGAAAATTGTGGATGGAGTATACGTGACTGAACTAAGTTCTGAATATCCCTATTGGGGTAAGGACAAAAGTTTCACCCGTATTCAAAAAGGACTTAAAGTACATTTATCAATCAGCGTGTTCTGTCTATCCAGATATAGCGTTAGCACAGTATTTAGATGGATTACGATATCAGCAGGTTATTAGCAGTTTTCAACGAAGAAATGGAATCTTGGGATTTTTTCTCGTCATCTGATTTACGCAAAGATCTCACTATGTAGAAAATATTTTACTTTTTCCACAGTTCATTTTTAATTTCTATTTGCATTTGGTTCCAAGTGTAATTATCAGAATAATATTCTCCTTTGCTATTCTGACCTGCGTCTGACCAAATCAAGACCATTTTTTTACCATCTTCACTAATCCATTTAGGCGACAATTTAGGTTGGTAGGTACGGTTATTTTTATTATCAACCGTGAAATATTCAGTATAATAAAACTTTGTCCAAGGGCCATAAGGATTTTTAGAATACCAAAAGCCTAGACTACCCGTCTTAGTATGTATCCAACTATTATAATAATCTGAGCGTGATTGTGTTCGCCTCATTCCCGCATAAGTGCCACCATTTACCATAATATAAACACCTAAACCCTCGTTCCACACAACCGATGGCAACCAAGAATACCAACCAAAGTAATCATTATTTTTGTTTTTATCAGGGAATTTATGAAGCACTCCTCGCTGGTTTATATCCTTTGTCCAAACAGGTATTGAGCCATTCCAGCTTTTAAAAAACGCCCAGTTCGACCTTGCCTCAAACTTATCTTCCTTTACCCTTGCGAGTAAGAGCTGAGAAGCATCTGAACCTTCTGGTGAATAAATATAGATATAGCCATCCTTTGAGGCAGCGGCTGCTTTACCATTTTGAACAAAACTAAGCCAAACAAAGGGGTAAGAGGTGCGCCCATGACCTGTTTTACCAAACTCCCTATCGAAAAACATTTCACCAGAATCTGTTTCATAATTAGCCAAATTATCAGTTGATAGTTTTCTTTCTTTGCCCTGTTTATTAACTCGATACCAATTTTCACCGTTGTCTGGTGATTTCAATATTTTCACACCTATAAAGGGATTAAACTTGGTATTCGGCGTCAAAGACAGCGTGGTATAAAGTGTATTGCCAATAGAGACAACGCCATAGCCATACCAGCCACGCTCGCCACCACCATCTCTAAAATAAGGATAGTTCTCAATCTCAGTTACATCGCTATTATGTCTAAAATCACTGGAGCCTGTTATTTTATAAAGGCGGTTATGATAGCTTCCCGTTGGATCCAGCCATGAGCCATCATCCATCGATATTATCTGACTATCATCATTAGCCCATGTTACGCACCAATTATCACCTGCTACCCCGCCAGTACCAACTCGCCTTAGCGTTTCTTTATAAAAGCTGACACCATTTGTTATTTCTGGCTCGTCAACCCCACCTGTGTTTTTTTGCTCAGGAGTACAACCCAGTAATAAAAGAGCAAGGCTAATAATTTTAAGTAGTTTTAGTCTAGCTTTATTAAAATTCATAACATTTTATTTAATACCTTTTGAATAAAAACATCTAATAATTAACATAATCCGAGACCTTTGCACGAGTCGATAGCGAAAGAAAAATCGGATGAGTTTTCACTGATTGCGTTATTAGCTAGTTTTTCAACGAAAACTAGTGCGCTTTCAGCCATTTTTACTTGTCATCCTAGTCGTGAAAAGTCTCAGTTTACTAAATATAAGTAACTTTTATCGTTATTATCTAACAAAGGAAGGGCTACACAACAAAACGTTTCTGTATCCCCAACATCCCTTCAGACGTCATTTTAATGATTTTATCTCTCGATTCATTATCAATTAAAGAGTTATTTTCTCTATCACTATATAGCATTAGCGCGGAGTCCAACTCATTAACAAATGGCACTAATTTCTCTTTCTCTTTCGCGGCTAAAGGCAAACGATTAATCACCCGATACAACTCCGCAGTTACCGAAGTCATGCAGTTATTTTTACGTGGTGTAGGGTTATCATGCGGTGTCGTTAAACCCAAAAGATTAATCACTGTTTTTACTGTGTCCGTTTGACAATCAAATACACTCACTGAGTCTTTACCAAACAACTCATCACACTCATTTACAAAACCAATATAATCTAAATGCTGACTAAACCACGGGTCTGCTAACATCTCGGCAAAGGATAAGTCCCTGCCATAGCAACTGATATGACCAACCTGAGGGTTACGCAGACACTGTTTATAAAAGCTCTCAGCAAACACTAGCGGCTCACGAAACCATGCCCATACTTCAACATCAAATAAGTTATTTAACTCAAGCAATAAAGCTTTTGACTCTTCTGGAAAATCCCACCAATGATTGTAAATGCCTTCTGATGATAACAAGATAGTATGCGTGTGTTCTTCAACATGATTTAAAATATCTACAAAATTCTCTAGCAAGCTTTCGAAATTACTGCTTACTAAGTTTCGCTCAAACCACTGATGTCTTGGCGCATTCGGGTTATGAAAACGAGTCGGATAGAGAATACCCTGTAAGCGAAGTTTACGTTGTTTTTTATCTAAATAGACCTGCACACTTGTTGTTCCTGTTTTAGGTGTGCCGACATGTAGAATGAGCTTTAAACGATTATCTATCGAACTATTTGAACTCCTGTTAACTAATCTAAGGCGTTGCTTCAGTTCAGTTATAAATTTTTTACTATTCTGGTCACTTAATTTATCTGTCATGGGGTGATAATACAGTAGAGTTAAACCCCGTGCTAAACCAATTTCCTACACTCTGTTATCCGCATTGTTTTCCGTATCGAAATCAGGATTCAGATACAAATCATATCGTGTGATAACACCCCACCATCAAAAAACTATTGCAACTTATACAAAAATACACCATTATTATGACAATATTATTATACATTAATCATACTTTAATCTTCTAAAGTATAGTTATATTATCATTATGAATTTTACTGGCATGACAAACAAAGCGATTGCGGCAGAGCTTGGTGAGCGTATTGAGCGACTCCGCTTGGAGCAAAATCTCACTCAACAACAATTGGCTGATGAGATTGGTTTGTCACGTGTATCGTATCGTAATTTGGTTAAAGGCTCGGGCAAGTTTGAAAATATTATTGCCGTTTTACGGGTGCTAAACCAGCTTGATCAACTCGAAAAATTCATCCCCGAAACAGGCTTTAGCCCAATGCAACAACTCAAGCTAAAAGGCAAACAACGCAAGCGTGCCTCTAAAAAACACAATAATGAAGTTAATGAACCCAAGCCTGATTTAGGCTGGTGAGGTACTCGTAAACGATGCAAAATCTTGCGGAAATTCATCTTTGGGGGAAATTAGTTGGCGCGCTGGTCTATGACCCTGCAAGCCAAATAAGTCGCTTTGAATATTCATCCAACTGGATTCAGAGCGGCGTTGAAATTGCGCCCATCCATATGCCGCTACCTACTAGTTCATCTGCCTCTCGAAAATATCAATTTCCTAACTTAAGTCCCACAACCTATCACGGGCTACCTGCCCTATTTGCCGATACCCTGCCCGATGACTTTGGTAATGCCGTCATCAACGCATGGCTGGCAAGAAATGGACGGGATAGCAACTCATTCAATGCGCTGGAACGCCTATTGTATATCGGCAACCGCGGCATGGGCGCACTGGAGTTTGAACCTGCCATCGCTAGAGCCAAAAGCACCAGCCAACAACTTGAGCTGAATTCATTAATCCAAATGGCACAGACAATTTTAGATCAGCGTAGCAAGCTTGCAAAAAATATCAAAGATGATAACGACGATGCCATGTCCGCACTGTTTCAAGTTGGCACATCAGCGGGTGGCGCGCGTGCCAAAGCGCTGGTTGCCATCAATAAAGATCGCACCGAATTACGCTCAGGTCAGGTGGATATGCCCGCCGGTTTTGAGCATTTCTTATTAAAATTTGACGGGATGGAAGAACACAAAACCGACAGCGAAGTGTTTGGTGATCCGCAAGGATACGGCCGCATGGAATACGCCTACTACCTAATGGCAAAAGATGCTGGCATCAATATCTCGCATTCTGAATTATTCATCGATGGCGAACGCGCTCACTTTATCACCCAACGCTTCGACCGTGGCAGTGACAAAAATCCTAACCGTAAAAAACACTACGCCTCACTCTGTTCCATTGACCACGCCGACTACAAACAACCCGGCAGCTACAGCTATGAACAACTGCTCAGCGTCGCAAGACAACTCAAACTACCACGACAAGATGCCATCGAAATATACCGCCGTATGGTCTTTAACGTGATTGCACGCAACCACGACGACCACACCAAAAACACCGGCTTTATTTTAGACAATCCCAAAGCAGCTTGGCGACTGTCACCCGCTTTTGACATTGCCTACAGCTACAAAAAAGACTCACCGTGGGTCAATGCCCACCAAATGAGCATCAACGGAAAACGCGATAACTTTAGCCGCGATGACCTATTCGTCGTGGCAGAACTGATTGGCAATTTCAAAAAAGAATCACAGCAGATTTTTGATCAAGTCATGGATGTGGTCAAAAACTGGCAAAACTATGCAGAACAAGCGGGCGTATTTGAGCAATTAACCCAAGAGATTAAAACAAACTTACGTTTAGCGATTAAATAATATACAGACCTCACAATAATATAAAAGAGCCACTAATGAGCTACTGAATAGGCGTAGCCTCCAGAGATCATATTACACGAGGCGTAGAAGGCGGTTTTTGCCAGCTTTGTCACGGCAAAGCCCTCCCCCTAAAACGCATGAAAACAAGCGGCTGAATAATTTATTACTCACCCAAAGAAGTGTTTGAAGAAAAAACACCCTGCCAGAAGTTTACTGCCATAGGCAAAGTAACGGGGGATGAGGCATACGAGTTCGAAATGTTTCTAGGCTTTATTCCCTTTCGCCGCGACATTGAACTTCTAGCATGTAAAGATGCCCATTAGACCCTTAATAGAACAGTTAGACTTTATAAAAAATAAAAAACTGGGGCTACGCCTTTCGTTTTGGGCATTTAAAAATTAGCGAAGCTGATTTTAAGCTTATTTCGACTGAAATGTTGGGATATGATTTGACGCTGAGTATGAAGCCCAACATCTTGCTCTACAAACTATTGGGCTTGGCGTACAAGTAACTCCCTTTGAGAACAATAAAGAAAAAATAATTAACTTTGCAACTACCTGAGAGCTCAGCATACCTCAGATGACGAGTGAAAATGGCTAAAATTGCTTAGAGTGCTTATATTATTGGCTCATATCAAGGCGTGCGACTGCACGGCGAATGTCTGAGCGTACAATCAGTACATGATGCACTCTAGTACAGTCGGCAACGCATTGTAGAATTAACTAGCGTCTCCCTTGCTGTAACCAACATCGACACTTACCTACGGAAGGTGTAGCGATGTACTTTCTAGCGCCTAGGGCGCTCTAGAAAGCAATTTCATTTAAGCGTAACTAACTCTTCCGCACTCACCGGATGTATCGCAATCGTATCATCAAAATCTGCCTTAGTAGCCCCCATACGAATCGCCACAGCAAATCCTTGCAGCATTTCATCTGCACCTAAGCCAATCACGTGACAGCCGATAATTTTTTCTTCTTCACCTAGTACGATCAACTTCATATGCGTTTTAGCTTTATGACGTGTCATTTGGTGATACAGCGGCACAAAGTCGGTTTGGTAAACTTTTACGACATCGCCATGCTCTTCTCGTGCTTTTTCTTCACTCATGCCTAGCGTGCCTATTGGCGGATGGGTAAACATGACGGTAGCGATATTGTCGTATGACATTTTACGCTCGGGCTTGCCGCCGTATAAGCGATCACCTAGGCGACGCCCTGCGGCGATTGCTACGGGTGTTAGTGGTGCTTTGCCGATAATATCGCCAATCGCATAGATGCCTTCAACGCTGGTTTTCTCAAAGTCATCGACTATTACCATACCGCGCGGGTCTAATCGTACATCGGTATTTTCTAATCCAATAGTATCTGTATTAGGCTTACGCCCGATGGCCCAAATTAGCGCCTCTACATCGTTGATACTACTGCCGTCTTTAAAATGAATAGTCAGCAGTTTTTTATCTTCACTGCTGTCTGATTGCTCTTCCACCTTGGCAATAATTTCGTCGTCATAAAGTGCAATTTTATCGTCTTCCATCTGTTTGCGTAGTGCTTTTTGGATGGTGCCATCAAAGCCTTCTAGCACTGGCCAACCCTGGTGAAGCACCGATACATCTGAGCCTAAACCATCCATCAACATGGCGAGTTCTAGGGCTATGTAACCGCCACCAACGACGACAACTTTTTGCGGTTGAACCTCATCTAAATCTTGAAAAAATCCGTCTGATGTCATACCTAGCTGCGCGCCTTCAATATCACTCGGGATGATTGGGCGACCACCTGTTGCGATCACAATATTATCGGCGGTATAGGTTTCGCCATCGACAGAAATGGTCGTATTATTAATAAACTTAGCGTAGCCATTAATAACATCAACCCCTGCTTCGCCCATGTAACCATCGTACCAGTCTAAGATTCCACCGATGAAGTTTTCTCGCTTCATGACTAGCTTTTCCCAGTTTAATTTCCCTGATTTTTTACCATCAAAGTCACCTTCTAAGTCGATATTAAAACCATAATCTTGTGCATCCTTCAAACCTTGCGCTACGCCCGCGCCGTACCACATCACTTTTTTCGGAACACAACCGACATTCACACAAGTGCCGCCCAGTTCGCCCGCTTCAATCACTGCTGTTTTTGCGCCGTAAGATGCGGCACGCTCCGCTATTGATAGCCCGCCACTGCCGGCACCGATTGCGATTAGGTCGTAATGTTTGCTCATGTGTATTCCTTAAATTTTAATTCTGTTAATTTAGACGCAGTATACCGTTAACCGCTATTTATGTGCGATGGGTTTATCCGTAAATAAATAATATTTTAACTCTTTATCCATAACAGAGTCTTTACGACGTATCCATTCCAATACCATTGCGGCATGTTCTTTCTCTTCATCACGGTTGTGTTCAAGAATCGCCTTTAGCTCTGCATCCTTACACGCATCAACACGTTGATTATACCAATCAACTGCTTCTAGCTCTTCCATTAAAGATGTTATAGCGCGGTGCATATCGCGGGTTTCATCGGTTAATTCACTGATGGGTTCATGGTAGCCTTCGTTTGACATTTTATTCTCCTATTTACTGTTAGTCTTACAGTGTAAGTCTGATTTTATATTCTGTAAAATAGTTTGTTTTTATTATTACGTTCTATTTTTTAGATTAATAAACTCATCAATCGTTAAAAATAGTCTTATTATTAGCGCTTGATAATATTTACCTTATAATCAACTCACTCGATATAACTTATAGCAGGACAATAAATGGATTTTAAAGCACTAAACATCGCCATAATGACTGTTTCGGATTCTCGTACCAAGGCTGATGATAAGTCAGGAAATCTTCTAGTAGATCGCCTCACAAATGCTGGGCATATTTTATTCGAAAAGAACATAGTGATTGATGATATTTACCAAATGCGTGCGGTGGTATCAACATGGATTGCCAACCCAGAAGTACAAGTAATTATTACTACTGGTGGCACCGGCTTAACGGGGCGTGATGTAACGCCAGAGGCGATGAAGCCGCTATACGATAAAGAAATTGATGGCTTTGGTGAGATCTTTCGTCAACTCTCTTATGACTTAATTAAAACCTCAACCATACAGTCGCGCGCAATTGCAGGGCTTGCCAATGGCACGGTAATCTTTACGTTACCGGGCTCACCTGGGGCCTGCAAAGACGCTTGGGATGGAATTATTTCACACCAGCTTGATGCAACAACCCAACCGTGTAATTTGGTCGAAATCATGCCACGTTTTTTGGAGAAGTAGCATGGCAAACACCGATAATAATCCAACTGATCAAAATTGTGATATTGGACAAACATTACTTTCTATTGATGAAACTTTAAAACAATTGTTAGAGCAAGCAGAGCGCATTGCTAAATCTGCCAAAATAACGGCCCTGCCTCTAAATAAAGCCTTGGGAAGAGTTTTAGCTACTGATTTATCCTCAAACATTCAAGTACCGCCATTCGATAACAGCGCGATGGATGGCTATGCGGTTAATAGTAGCGACCTGTTAGATGCGCATGAAAATAGCCTTGAAGTTAGCCAACGAATCCCTGCGGGAAGCATCGGCAAACCATTAATAAAAGGTACAGCTGCGCGCGTTTTTACAGGTGCACCTATACCCGTAGGAGCAGATGTCGTTGTCATGCAGGAAGTTTGTCAGCGTGATAACGACACTGTCAAAATAATGGGCTCACTTACTGCTGGCAATAATATTCGAAAAGCAGGTGAGGATATTAATCAAGGCGACATCATCTTACAGGCCGGCACAAAAGTTCGCCCACAAGAGCTTGGTTTAGCGGCTTCCGTTGGGATTAGTAAAATCCCCGTTTACGAGCCTTTGAAAGTGGCCATTTTTTCAACCGGTGATGAGCTTCGTGAACCCGATGAGCCACTAGAAAGTGGTGAGATTTACAATTCAAATCGTTACACTATAACCGGTTTACTGCAAAGCCTTGGTTGCACGATTATTGACTTAGGTATTATTGAAGATAGTTTAAAAGCGACTAAGAGCGCCTTACAAAAAGCTGCCGAACAAGCTGATTTAGTCATCACCAGCGGCGGTGTATCCGTCGGTGAAGAAGACCATATCCGCGTGGCGGTTGAGGCACTCGGCCAACTTGAATTATGGCGCGTTAATATTAAACCGGGTAAACCATTAGCATTTGGCAACATCAAAACTGCACAAGGAGATACCGTATTTTTAGGAATGCCAGGCAACCCTGTATCCGTATTTGCCACCTTTTGTATATTTGCACGCCCCTTTATATTAAAAGCTCAAGGCTGTAATAACACAGAAGCTACTGAGTTTCAGTTACCCGCTAATTTTACTCGAAGTAAAGCTGGGTCTCGTAATGAATATTTAAGGGGGCGTATTGAAAATGGTCAAATTGAACTCTACCCGCAGCAAGGTTCTGGAGTTCTAAGTTCGACCACTTGGGCAAATGGCTTAGTATTTATTCCTTTTGATACTACGGTGACACAAGGTGACAATGTAGCTTTTATACCTTTTAGTGAATTTGGGCTTTAAACAATACGATGCCAATAATCAAACCAGCTACAACACATCAAATCGAACTATTTCTTACACAGTATAAAAGCTGGGCGCTTAAAGATAAAAAACTTCATCGGAAATACCAATTTACAGACTTTGTCACAGCATTTGATTTTATGACACAAGTTGCCCTAACTGCCGAGCGCTTTAAACATCACCCAGAGTGGTTTAATGTGTATAACAAAGTTATAATTGATTTAACCACTCACGAAGTCAATGCTATTACCGAGCGAGACTTTATTCTCGCAAAAGCAATAGAAGAGCACTCTGGTAAACAAATAAAAAATTGACGACTTAACCACATGCCACTAACAAATAAATCACTAAAGAAAATATTGCCACAGTGCAGCATGAAATAAATACTAGGTATTTATCATAATACTGGTAACAACAATATCGAGATAAATTCTATAGTACTGACTTTTTGCCTTGGTTTTAAAAATGCTTTGCTTAGCAGGGTTATTAATATTTAACGTCTGCATTAAACCCTCTAAAACAGCGCCCCGCCCTTCCTTAATCACGATTCGCAGTGAGTCAAAGTTTTTTTCTGCATATTGTGTGATTAGTTGTTGTGCATCAAAGTAACTTAATCCATTAATCCTTTTATCTTTTGGACTACTTTCATTAACATATAATGCAGCAAAAATTTGCACTAAAGAATCTGCCACTAAACCCGCATTTTCATAGGTCGTTTTTTTGCTTGAATAAAGTATTTGTCTAGCTTTTTTACGTTTCGATTGTTTAATGTCTGCAACATCGAAAGCCCCTTCTAAAACCTCTCCACCTTCGCTTGAAACATCTTTCCTCAACGCTAGATAATGCTTTGTGACATAAGCAGCAACCTTTTTACGTTTCGCATTATAGTTTGCATTCTCAAACACCGAACCAATCGTACTGGGAATATCAAATAATGAAGGTAGGTGACTCGCATTTTGACTGCAAGCACTGAGCAGTAAGAAAATACTCACCAATAAAGTTGTAATGACTCTTTGTTGCATAACTTCAGCCTCAATAAAAACACGACGATGACGATAACACAGTCATTAGATTCTAAACACGATATATCTAACGCTCAGTTATTCTTAACCTTTGATCAAGAAGTTTATAACCTTGTTTTGAACACCTCTGTAAAGTACACTTTTTTACTATGCATGGACTAAGTTTGAGAACTAAAGTAGCTTTAAGAAACCTAATTATTAGCCAAGCGCTCATCATATTATTTTTAATATTTGCTTACTTTACTTGGTTTCCTTATTCATTTTCTACGCTAGGTGGTTTCACTAAAACCGCTCTAATGTTGATTTTTGCTGACCTTATTTTAGGGCCTCTGCTGGTTTTTATTGTCTTTAAAGAAGGAAAAAAATATCTGAAATTTGATATCAATGTGCTGTTAGGCATACAAATTATTGCGTTTGTTTTTGGCGCTTATTCCTTATTCTTAAAACATCCCGCCTATGCCGTATTTACAGGTGATCGTTTTACATTAACCAATGTCAGTGAAATTTTCCCTTATCAACCTTGGTATAAAGACTTTAATCGTTTATTTTTATCCTCCCCCGAACTCGTTGTTGCTAAATTACCTGAAAATGAACAGAAAAAATCAGATCTTATTCTGGATATCGTGCTAAACCAACAACCTGATATTGATAAAAGACCACAGTTTTATCAACCCTTTACAACACACATAGACACTGTTTTTACAAAAAATCTGCAAGCTGATGTGATATTTAGTAATGACTCGGCTAAACAAAAGTTACAGCGATTTCTAGAACAACAAGAAGGGAAACTTTCTGATTATGCATTTTTCCCCTTACGAGGAAATAATAAAGAAAATGTCATCTGGGCGTTTAGCCGTAAAACAAATTTACCCGTAGGTATTATTAAAAGTAATCCATGGGCACAACAGAACACACAACAATCATTAGTTATTAACTAATTCGAAACCCTTATTATCGAAGCGTAAATAACAAGCTTTATCGCTCCAATCACTCAGCACTACCCGTTTAGCAGTAACTTCATTTAGATAAAATTCATGTATTGCCGGGCGATGCGTGTGTCCATGAATTAATTGCTGCACCCCTGCATTTATCATCACTCGTTCAACTTCTTGCTGATTAACATCAACTATTTTGTAAGCTTTTTTAGGGGTTTTGTTTTTGATTATTTTTCGCGTGTTTCCTGCAATACGTGAGCGCCTTTCAGGGTTTAGTGAGAGGTAGATTTTTTGAATGACTTTATTACGAAAAGCACGTCTTAAGCGCTGGTAAGACACATCATCTGTACACAATGTATCGCCATGCATTAATAAGGTTGGCGTACCATAAAGGTCAATAATTTTTTCATCCGGCAATAGCATTCCACCAATGGCATCTGCAAATTGTTGTTTAACAAGAAAATCACGGTTCCCTTGAGTAAAAAATAGTTTCACTCCAGAGTCAGACAGTGATTTTAGTTGTTGAATAACAGGCAAATAAGGCTTACCTGCATCTTTTTTAATAATGTCATCGCCTATCCAAAACTCAAACAAATCACCCACAATATAGAGTGCTTCAGCATCATTTTTTATTGAATTTAAAAAGTGATAAAGGAGTGTAAATAATTGTGGCTGTGAAGGTATAAGGTGAAGATCAGATATAAAGTAAGTGCTTTTATTGTTATTTATTTCTAGCTTACGCATTTTAAACTTAAACCCCTCTGTTTATTATCGAATAATAAGCAAAGGGGGGTTAGCCATTATTTTTCAACAGATGCTTTAATAATAGTAACCGCTTCTAAAGGAACATCACCGTGACCACCGTGATTACCCGTTTTAACCTTAGCAATTTCATCAACTACATCCATGCCATCAGTGACTTTACCAAATACGGCATAACCCCAACCTGCTGAAGTTTCGCTAGTGAAGTTTAAAAAGTCATTATCTTTTAAGTTAACAAAAAACTGTGAACTAGCAGAGTGTGGGTCTGGCGTACGCGCCATAGCTAAAGTACCACGGTCATTTTTTAAGCCATTGTTGGCTTCATTTTGCACATGACCTTTATTTGGCTTTTCGCTCATATCAGGGTTCATACCACCTGTTTGAATCATAAAGTTTGGTATCACACGATGAAAAATAATGCCATCGTAGAAACCATCTTCAACATACGATACAAAACTAGCCGTTGAAAGTGGTGCATTTTTAGCATCCAGTTCTAAAGTAATGGTTCCTTTGCTAGTTTCCATTTTAATGATTGGGTTAGACATAGTAGCTCCTGTAGTATTAGTGGATTTATCCGTATTAGGTGTTTTTTCAATATTAACTGATTTAATCGTAGAGGTATCGTTTGCTTCTACCGCTTTTATCTCACTCGTTTTACCGCCACCACAGGCAACTAATAAAGAGAGTACAAAAGCTGTAGATGAAAATTGAAAGGTTTTAGTGAGTGAGTTCATTTTTTTATAAACCGAGTGATTTTTCGAAAGCCGAATCATAGCGGAATTAGATCCCTTCTGCTAGTATTGCGCGCAACCAAACATAGCCAATAAGCCAGCCTTTATGTTAAAAATTTACAACAGCCTCACCAATAAAAAAGAAACCTTTACACCCATCAAAGCCAATAAAATCCGCATGTATGTGTGTGGCATGACGGTGTATGACTATTGCCACCTTGGGCATGCACGAGTGATGATTGCTTTTGACGTGGTCTATCGTTACTTAATATCACAGGGTTATGATGTAAATTATGTACGTAACATCACTGACATTGACGACAAGATTATACAACGTGCTAATGAAAACGGTGAAAACTTTCAAGCACTTACCGAGCGCTTTATTGATGCAATGCATGAAGATGAGCGTGCACTAGGTGTTAAACCACCCTCTGCCGAGCCTAAAGCAACCGATAATATTGAAGAAATTATCAATATGATAACAACACTTATTGATAAGGGTATTGCCTATCAAGGAGACAGCGGCGATGTCTATTATGCCGTTGCAAAATTTGCTGACTACGGAAAATTATCAGGTAGAAATCTAGACGATTTACGTGCTGGCGACCGTGTTGCTGTCAACACAGACAAAAATGACCCCTTTGATTTTGTACTCTGGAAAATGGCAAAAGAAAACGAACCATACTGGGAGTCACCGTGGGGAAAAGGCCGCCCCGGCTGGCATATAGAGTGTTCAGCCATGGCAACTAAAATACTCGGCAATCATTTTGACATTCACGGCGGCGGGCATGATTTACAGTTTCCGCATCATGAAAATGAGATCGCACAATCAGAGGCTTGTACGGGTGAACACTTCGCCAACTACTGGATGCATAATGGTTTTATCCGTATAGACGAAGAAAAAATGTCTAAATCTTTAGGCAACTTTTTCACTATTCGTGAAGTTTTAGAAAAGTACAAGGCCGAAGAAATTCGCTACTTTATGCTCACCAGCCAATACCGCAGCCCACTCAATTACAGCACCGAGCAACTCGATGCTGCCGGTGCATCACTGGATAGACTATACACCGCTATGCGTGGACTAAAGCTAGGTACAGCACCAAAAAACAGTAGTTACGAAACGCATTTTATTAACGCGATGAATGATGATTTTAATACACCTGAGGCACTCTCTGCCCTCTTCGACCTAGCGCGTGATATTAATATTGCACGTGATAGTAAGGATCACAAAAAAACAAGCGAGCTTGGCGCACTCTTACTAGAACTAGCGAATGGCATCGGGCTGCTAGAAGGCGATATAGAAGCTTGGTTTAAAGGTGTAAACACCGAGGGCGAACTAAGCAATGGTGCAGTAGATGCTCTGGTGCAACAACGACTTAATGCCAAAACCGATAAAGACTGGAGCCTAGCCGATAAAATTCGAGATGATTTACAAGAACAAGGTATTTCGTTAGAAGACAGTGGTGCTGAGACTATTTGGCGACGCACCTAAGAAGAAATTTGTATCAAGTCCGATTATTTTAACTAGCTAATTTATAATCGACTGGATCACGCTCTCCTTACCATGAGTTAAAAACAGTGTTACCAAAGGATTATTATATGAACCAAAGCATGATTATCGCAATTATTTTGTTAACCTGCACGCTCGCTTTAAGCTACCTATGGTTGTTTTGAGCCCTTTTCTCATCCAGGATCATGCACACCTGTTGATTATGGTATTTTAAAACATTGACCCTTTTGATGAATATGAATACCCAATGTAGCCTGTTTAGGACTACGTCAGAAATTGTTTTTCCCAGAGAGTTACTCGAATGTATCTATTCTATGTGGCGCTAAGTTATAATTTGTGCGCCTAAAAGAAATATGGAATTGCTATGTTAAAAAGTCTCAAAAAAATCGCAAAGAAAGTTCCTTTTGTTCCTAGTTTATTAACGATTAATACGCTGCTGATTAACAAAAAATCTTATTTAAGATCAACTGGTTATCTTAATAGTTTTAAAAATGGCTACCCCTGTGATGAAAAAGGAGAAGTACTACCGTGGATGAATTACCCCGTCATCGCGTTTTTAAAGGAGCGCCTTAACAAAGAGATTACTATTTTTGAATATGGTAGTGGGTTTTCAACCCGTTTTTATGCAACCCGTGTTAAGCATGTCACATCGTTAGAATATAATTCTTTCTGGTATGAGAAAGTAAAACAAACACTGCCGGATAATGTCACTCTTTTGTTTCAAGAAACGGATATAAACGGTAAGTATTGTCGGGTAATTCAACAAAATGATGTTAAATACGAAATGATCGTCATTGATGGTGATGATAGAGAAAACTGCATGCAACAGTGCCTTGTTTCATTGAGTAAAACGGGGGTCATTGTGCTTGATGATTCTCAGAGAGAAAGTTACGCAAAAAGCATTAGCTCATTGGAGAATAAAGGCTTTAAAAGAATACATTTTGAAGGATTAAAGCCGAAAGGAAAAATAATGGATCGTAGCACAGTTTTTTATCGTGATAATAATTGCCTAGATATCTGATGATCTAGGCATGTCTCGATGAAAATGAGCGACGGTGTCATGCTACACCGAGCCTTCACAAAAGATGCAATAATTGAATTGACTGTTTAGATAAAAGCAACAAGCTCATTAAATTATTTGTTATACTTTTCGATCAGTAGATCTTCCGAAATAGCACCTTCAAACAGCACTTTTTTCTCAACGAGATTATTATTGACTAAACCTACGAGATAATTGAACTTCTCTTTTAATGGCTACCTTTCTATACTTTAAGTAATTAAATAAAATTTTAAGTTCACCAAGTACTCTTCTACCTTTGAAAATAAAATAACGAAGTACATTTCTTTCTTTGGGTACAGAGACAGAAGATATAGAACTTGAAACATCAATTGGCGGAGATATTTGATGGAAGTGACATTGATCTAATTGTATTGCAATTGCTGGCTCTAATTGGTAAGCACGCAGTAAGTAAGTGGCATTTATAAACTTATCAGCCAACCCCGCTTTACTTCCCTTCCCCGTTCCTTCCATAAGTATCTTTGCCCCACTCGGCCAAAGAACATAAGCAGCAGCGCCTGATCGTCCTTGATAAAGCCTGAACAACGATGACTCACAAAAAAATTTACGCACCTTTTGCGCAACCAGCTTTTTCTGTTTTTCGCCTCTAACTTCTAGACAAACATAATCTAAATTATCTAATCGCTCTAATTCTTGCAACACACATGAAATATTCGAAGTAAGATAAGCATCATCCTCCAAAATAAGCATGGGCTGCTGGTAATCTATTACTTTACTCCATGCTCTTTTATGACTCAAAAAACAACTAACTTCGGATATTCTCAGCGGTCTTTCCCATGTTTGGGATAACGTCTGATATGATAATTCATCTTTACTTTCAATTCTTACCGCGGACAACCTCTCAAACTCGACACCTAAATTACCGAGTTGCTTTCTTTGAAAGTTCATTCTGTCTTTTTCTAGATCAAGATTAATCACCAGTGTTTTCATCTATGCCTATCCTTGCCTTTAAACGATTATGCGGGAAACCTGTCACCTTCCATTTTAATCTCTTAAGAATATTCCCCCATGATCTGAAGGTTTTCTGCAAACCTATTTTAGCGGCTGTTATATCATTAATATGTCTTTTATCTCCGATATGCCTAACCGCTGGGATCTCTAGATGTGCAGTCACAAAACCAAGCTGTTTAAAAACCCAAGAAACCTCACGCTCCCCACCAATTTTTGAAAAAGGTGCAAGCATCTGATAGTCGGAAAGTCTTCTAAGTGACGGGTTATAGCCATAACTAAAATAGCGTTTATCCGTCTTCGTATTCGCAAGAAAGTATTCTGTAACTTGAAGGTTCTTTGTAACTAAGTGCTTCAATTTAACTGACTCCCCGCGCCCTCTTAGCTGAACAATAGACACATTATGGTGTTTTTTTAAAACTTTCAAAGACTCCTTAATAAACCCACTTCGAGTAAAAACCCAATCGTCTTCACAGTGGAAAATATAAGGGGTTTTAACTTGTAAATAGCCTATATCTATTGATTTAGCTTGGCCTAAGTTCGTTGGATTAACCGTAACTTTGAAAGGATAATTAAATAACTTAAGACATCGTGAACTTTTTTATTTCCAGAATCTTCAATAATGATAAACTCTTTTGGTTGAATATCTACATTTTTGAAAAAAGAGCGTAATGTTTTCTCTAAAAGGTCAAAACGATTGCAGCTCGTTAGAACACACGTATATTCATTACTTCTCTGTTTATGCATTTATAGCTCCGCACCTACTTTGATTAGCAATAAAAAAGCCCTGCAATGTAGCTTATTAGCAGGGCTTAATTAAGAAAAGTAAACCTAGTTAACCCTTAGCCGAGGCACTTTTTTTCTTTTTAACCTCTTTATTTTCATAGATTAAGTAAGGTTGTGAATCACCATTAATCACAGACTCATCCACGACGACTTTAGTTACGCCTTCCAACGAAGGTAAGTCATACATGGTATCCAATAATACTTTTTCCATAATTGAACGCAAGCCACGCGCACCGGTTTTTCTCTCCATCGCTTGACGTGCGATAGCATGTAATGCTTCTTCACGGAAATCAATTTCAACATTTTCCATATCAAATAATACAGAATATTGCTTGGTTAAAGCATTTTTGGGTTCGGTAAGAATCCGTACCAATGCATCTTCATTAAGTTCTTCTAAGGTTGCAATAACCGGTAAACGACCGACAAACTCAGGAATCAAGCCATAGCGTACTAAGTCTTCAGCCTCGATACCTTTAATCACTTCACCAAACAGCTTGTTATCATCAGGGGCTTTCACTTCTGCCGAGAAGCCAATACCACCCTTTTCAGTGCGATCGAGAACAACTTTATCCAACCCTGCGAAGGCGCCACCACAAATAAAGAGGATATTTTTGGTATCGACTTGCAAAAATTCTTGCTGAGGGTGCTTGCGCCCCCCCTGGGGAGGAACTGCCGCTATCGTTCCCTCTATAAGCTTTAACAGAGCTTGTTGAACCCCTTCACCAGATACATCGCGAGTGATAGATGGATTATCTGACTTTCGAGATATTTTGTCTATTTCATCAATGTAAACGATACCAGTTTGTGCTTTTTCGACATCATAGTCACATTTTTGCAATAGCTTTTGAATGATGTTTTCAACGTCTTCGCCAACATAACCAGCTTCGGTCAATGTGGTTGCATCTGCCATCACAAAGGGTACGTTTAAGGTTCTTGCTAATGTTTCAGCTAACAGTGTTTTACCACTACCTGTTGGGCCAATTAATAGAATATTACTTTTAGAAAGTTCAATATTATCATTCTTACCGGTATTACTTTCCATGCGCTTGTAATGGTTGTAGACCGCGACTGAAAGTACTTTTTTGGCTGTCTCTTGATCAATCACATAATCATTAAGTAATTCATTAATTTCTTGAGGAACGGGTAAGCCTTTTTGCTCAACATCGCTACTCTCTTGTAATTCTTCTGTAATAATATCGTTACACAGATCAACACATTCATCACAAATGAAAACTGAAGGACCTGCAATTAGTTTCCTCACCTCATGCTGGCTTTTTCCACAAAAAGAGCAATACAGTAATTTACCATCACTTTTACTCGTGCTTTTATCTTTACTCATTTGCTTAAAAAAACCTCGTTATTCAATCGTTTTACTTGCTGATACCTCAGCATACAATAATATTTAATAGGAAAAAAGTACATTAAGAATAAATAAAGTAATGTGAAGCCTTTGTACGAATCAGATGACGAATAAAAATGACTAAATTTTCACTGCTTTTCGTTGGGGAAATTGCTAATAACCAGCTATTAGCTTCATTTTTCTAACTTAAACAGTAAAATTCCAGCCTTTCATTATAAAATAACACTTTACCCAGTAAGTCATTTACTGATGCTGAATACATAAAAAAAACCTGAATAAATCAGGCTCTATAAAATAATTTCAAATAATTGGCTACTTTTTTGACCGACTATTCAAAACTTCATCAATCATGCCATATTTCATAGCAGTTTCTGCATCCATAAAGTTATCACGATCTGTATCTTTTGAAATAGTCTTCAAAGATTGACCAGAATGATGAGCCAACACCTTATTAAGTTCTTCACGGATTTTCAGAATCTCTTTGGCATGTATATCAATATCAGAAGCCTGACCTTGAAAACCACCCAGAGGCTGGTGAATCATCACACGTGAATGTGGCAATGCATAACGCATACCTTTCTCACCGCCTGCTAACAGCACTGCACCCATACTCGCAGCCTGTCCGATACAAAGCGTGCTCACCTTAGGTTTGATAAACTGCATGGTGTCGTAAATTGCCATGCCAGCCGTCACAACACCACCGGGTGAATTAATGTATAAGTGAATATCTTTTTCAGAGTTTTCAGATTCTAAAAACAACAGCTGAGCAATAATCAAATTTGCCATATGGTCTTCAATTTGACCCACGATAAAAATTACACGCTCCTTTAATAAGCGTGAATAAATATCATACGAGCGCTCACCACGTGAGGTTTGTTCAACCACCATAGGCACTAAGGCTGATAGTGGCTCAATGTTCTTTGCGTTATTATTTTCAAACATTTTGTTATCCTTTTTTAATCACTGTATTGATCATAGTATTTGTTCGCGCTATCGTTTATCGTTAACTAACTCAGTGAACTTCATTTTTTGGTCTTTTACCTTGGCTTTTTCCATAACCCAATCAACAATCATTTCTTCCATCACCGCCGCTTCAATCGTTTGCATAGCCTCTGGTGTGCTACGGTAATATTCCAATAGAGCCGTTGGGTCCTCATAGCTTGCAGCAAGGGACTCGAGCATATCATCAACACGCTTTGGGTCTTTTTCTAGCTTGTTGCCATTGATAATCTCACCAACGATCAAGCCTAATTTTACGCGTCGTGCTGCTTGGTCTTTAAACATATCATCAGGTAATGTTGATAAATCCGCACCTTGTGAGTTCTGCGCCATCTCATTTCGAACTTGCTGAATTTCGTCAGTGACCAATGCTTCAGGAAGATCAATTTCATGTATTTCATGCAAACCATCCATAACAGACTGCTTAACACTACTTTTAATGCGCTGCTCTAACTCACGCTCCATATTCGTTTTAATCTCGGCCTTAAAACTCTTTTGAGTACCATCTTCAACGCCGAATTTTTTGATGAATTCTTTATCGACTTCTGGCAAAGCAGGTTCACTAACACTTTTTACCTTTAAGGAGAATTGTGCTTTTTGACCTTTTAAATTCTCTGCTGGATAATCTTCAGGGAAAGCGACATCAGCATCTTTTGTTTCACCCGCTTTAACACCAACAAGAGCATCTTCAAAATCTTTAAGCATGCGACCAGCGCCTAACTCAACAGAAAAATCCTCTGATGAACCGCCATCAAAAGCCTCACCGTTGAGTTTTCCATCAAAGTCAATTGAAAGTAAGTCACCTTTTGTTGCCTTGCGCTTTACTTCTTTCCAATCTTTTTGTTGCTTACGCAACGTTTCAATCATTTCATCCACATCCGCTGCCATCACTTTAACGACAGGACGCTTCACTTCCATTTTAGAAATATCCGCGATTTTAAACTCAGGATAGGTATCAAAAGTAGCGGTATATTCTAAATCTTTACCAGCTTCTACCGTTGTCGCTTCGATTTTAGGCATTCCAGCTACACGTAGTTTTTCTTGCTCCGCAGCTTCATAAAAAGTAGATTGAAAGAGTTCTCCCACCACTTCTTGATAAACAGAATCTCCATATTGCTGAGCCACCACACTGATGGGCACCTTCCCAGGACGAAAACCATCAATTTTAACCCTGCTTCGCATTGTCTTTAAGCGACTTTCAACATCGCCATCAACACGCTCCGCGGGGATTATAATAGTTAGTTTTCGTTCGATATTTCCTGTAGATTCAACTGAAACTTGCATGTAATAACCTCACCTCAGCTATTTAGAAAGAGCCAAGTTTTTCAAAGTAATAAATGATTGGTAAAACCATAGCCAGCAACTAGTGTTGCCAACAATAGAATTAAAAATAATGGTGCGAAAGGAGAGACTCGAACTCTCACATCCTAAGATACTGGTACCTAAAACCAGCGCGTCTACCAATTCCGCCACTCTCGCAAAAAACGCGATTATACAGTGCATTTCTGCTTGTGTATAACCGGATATGGAAAAAATCACTTGTTTTTAGATACAAGCAACTAAAATAACTGGGGTGGATAATGGGACTCGAACCCACGACGACCGGCATCACAAGCCGGGGCTCTACCAACTGAGCTATACCCACCATAATAAAAAAGCTAACCAAAAAACTTAATGGCGCGCCTGGCAGGACTCGAACCTGCAACCTACGGCTTAGAAGGCTGTTGCTCTATCCAGTTGAGCTACAGGCGCATATCAAGTACGACCAACTAAAAAATAAAAATGGTCGGGATAGAGAGATTCGAACTCCCGACATCCTGCACCCAAAGCAGGCGCGCTACCAGACTGCGCTATATCCCGACGTACTGCCATAAATGACAGAGCGCGAATAATACGCATCTAAGTTATTCTCGTCAAGCATGTAAGTTTGTTATTTCTGCTATTTTCATGATTTAAATAACAGCACCCTTGTTCGTTGCCTACACCCATGAGAAGATTCAATCACAAGCATCAAGTAAGGATTATTATGAGCGCAAAAATTATTGATGGAAAAAAAGTTGCAGTAAAAGTCAGAAGTGAGGTGAAAGTAGCAATTAAAGAGCGAACCAGACTAGAAAAGCGCCCACCGGGATTAGCAGTAATTTTGATTGGCGGAGACCCTGCATCACAAATCTATGTTGGACATAAACGCAAAGCCTGTAAAGAAGTTGGCATTTACTCTCGCTCTTATGATTTAGCCTCTGAAACGACACAATACGAACTCATTACATTAATTGAAAAGCTCAATAATGACAGTGACATTGATGGTATTTTAGTGCAGCTACCGCTTCCACAACATATGGATGCTTCGCTGGTTATCGAGCAAATCCACCCCGATAAAGATGTGGATGGTTTTCACCCAATCAATGTTGGCCGCTTAGCTCTACGTATTCCTAGCTTACGTCCCTGCACACCGTTTGGCATTATTCGCTTGCTTGAATCTATAGATGAAACCTTTTATGGTAAACATGCTGTTATTGTTGGAGCATCTAACATTGTCGGACGACCTATGATGCTCGAACTGCTACTTGCAGGCGCAACAGTTACCGTATGCCACCGTTTTACTAAAAATACGCCAGAACTTGTAGGGCAAGCCGACATTGTAGTTGTTGCTGTTGGCAAGCCAGGCCTAGTAAAAGGGGATTGGATTAAGAAAGGCGCTACGGTTATTGATGTTGGCATCAATCGTTTAGAGGATGGAAAATTGGCAGGTGATGTGGAATTTGAAAAAGCCTCACAACGCGCAGCTTGGATTACCCCCGTGCCTGGTGGTGTCGGACCAATGACCGTGGCTATGCTAATGAAAAATACTTTAACGGCTTGTGAAAAACATCAGTTTTAAACTATGAACGGAGGGTAAACCTGATCAAGCCCAATGATTTTTAGCTTACCAAATCTACCGATATTATCCACGAAGATCGGCGAATAGAATAACTATTACGACTCATTCGTGAATAATAGCGACCAACTCAACAAAAGCTACCCCAAATAAAAAAGCCGCATATATTTTGTGGCTTTTTTATTTAGCGAACTCAAGTAATACCGCTTAAGGCTCTCTAATTATATGAAAATAAGAAAGTTACTTAGGACAAGTAGCACCCTTATTCCCTGGCACAGCACCTGCCAACTTTAAAAAACTACCAAAAGGCCCCATAACTTTCATGGCTTCAACCTTTGGACCGCTAAACTTTAGTTTACCCGTACCCATCGCACCCATTGCACCACAACCCCATGAGGCTTTCCCCATACAAGTCCAATTTTTATCCGATGCATGCATAAGATAATCAACTGCCATATTTAATTTTTTTCCATCTGGCTTACCACCGTAAATACACATGGCCTTGCCGCCTTTGTCAGCGATTGTTAATTGCACTTTTGATTTAGCGCCACATTGGCTACGGTACATTTGTAAAACTTTGAAGCCTCTTCCCGCATCATTTGAAATCCATTTAGAGCTACTTTTACTGCCTAACTGAGTGGTGAGTGTTGCATTCGCATTCCATGCGTTACAAGCTTGCTTTGCCCATGTTGCGTCCATAAAATCAGCCGCCATCACTGAGCTAGTTAATAAAACTGTTGAGACAACTATTCCTGTCTTTTTAAACATTATTAATCCTCCTAGAGATCAAACAAAAAAAATAAACCAATAACTGGTTCTAACTTTAACCTAAACCCGTGACTGCACTACAACACTGAACAACAAGCTATAGATTCATCACGGGTTTAAAAAATATCCGCTTAAGCTATGGCTGAAGCTAATATTTGTATAAGTCACGTACTAAACCAATATCTTACGCCCCGTATCCGCATTAAAGTCACAGATTCAGGTTTTAAAAATGACTGCCTAACAAAATTACTCAAAAACTTCACCTCAAAGTAACAACACTAAAATTGCATCACTCTGAAAATCCACTATTCGCTCTTGATAATTATCAAACAGTTTTATTGCAATATGACAGAATAAAGCCACTAATGTCAATACAATTATTTTATAAGCCTTTGATTTAATTTGATTTAATTTGATTTAATTTGATTTAATGTATTATTATATAATTAATTACTTATTTATTACGCTTTTCCTGTCATTAATTTAAAAGCTGATTGTGTATTCAATCAATCAGCACTACCATATCGGTGATCATTTTATGGAATAACAACCTTGTCACACTTAGACTTTACACTCCTGCATACCGACCAATCTGATAGCAACTCAGCCCGTAGAGGACAACTTAAATTTCCTCGGGGCAGCATTGAAACCCCAGCATTTATGCCTGTCGGTACATACGGCACAGTCAAATCAATGAAACCTGAAGAGCTTCAAGGGCTCGGCGCAGAAATTATTTTAGGTAATACATTCCACCTTATGCTTCGCCCTGGCACTAAAGTCATACAACAACATGGTGACTTGCATGACTTTATGCACTGGGAAAAACCCATTCTTACTGACTCCGGTGGCTTTCAAGTTTTCTCATTAGCAAAAATGCGTAAGATTACTGAAGAAGGTGTTCATTTCAACTCACCCGTCAATGGTGAAAAGTTTTTAATGACACCAGAATCATCCATGCAAGTTCAACAGGAGCTGGGTTCTGACATTGTAATGATTTTTGATGAGTGCACTCCCTACCCCGCTACATTGACGGAAGCTCGCGAGTCAATGGAGCTTTCTTTGCGCTGGGCAAAAAGAAGTAAAATCGCGCATGAAGGAAATCCATCAGCTCTCTTTGGTATTGTACAAGGAGGGATGCATCAAACCTTAAGAGAAACATCAGCAAAAGTATTGATCGACATTGATTTTGATGGCTATGCCATTGGAGGGCTTTCTGTGGGTGAGCCAAAAAATGAGCGTGATCATGTGCTTGATGTTACAACACCTATATTACCCATTGATAAACCTCGCTACCTAATGGGGGTTGGCAAACCTGAAGATATAGTAGAGTCAGTAAAACGTGGCATAGATATGTTTGACTGTGTTATTCCTACGCGCAATGCTCGAAATGGCTATATTTTTACCCGATTTGGCAAACTAAATCTTCGAAATAGTAGCCATCAATTTGATACCAACCCTATAGATAAAGAATGTGGTTGTTACACTTGCCAGAACTATTCTCGCTCATATCTACGTCACCTTGATAAATGCAAAGAAATGTTAGGTGCGCATTTAAACACCATTCATAACTTATATTATTATCAAGAACTAATGCGTAATATTCGCTTAGCTATCGAGACTGATAACTTCGATGGATTTGTTGCTGAATTTTATGCGATGAGAGCGTAGGAAAACCTGAGCATTGAAAAATTGAGCAAAAAAAAAGAGCCACGACCGTGGCTCTTTTTTTTAATAGAAGTAGATGTTTTTAACGAACACCCAACTTCTTCAATACATCCATAGTGATTCCGCCAGTAGCCATTCCATTATCTTTCTGGTACTGCTCAAGTGACTTCATTGTACCACGACCGATATTACCATCAACAACACCGGTGTAAACACCCGCATCTTTAAGCGCCTGTTGAATCTTTTTATTAATTCCAGGACCCATATTGGTACGACATAATATCTGACGCCATACCAGGCTTTCAGGGCTAACTTTAATTCTTTTCTCAACAGTTTTATAAACAGCAGGTACTTTTGTACGAATTTCTTCAGACTCTGTCGCTACGTTACTGACTTTAATAATCTGAGATACTGGGTCAATTTTTTCTTCTTCAACTGCTGCTGCTGCATCAACCACAAGCTTCTTCACTTTGGTGAATTTTGCAGGTATCTCTTTTAAACAAATTTGATTACCTGTGTAAGTCCCTTCCCCTTTTTCTCCGGCAGCCTTCCATGAGAAACTTGCATCAGATACTTTATTTTTAATGGATACTGTCTTGTATTCAGCAGGAATTTTTACTTTATCAACAGAAGTATCCGTAACCAGCTTGCTAATTTTAATGGCTTTAGTTGCCTCAGGAACATCCACTAACTCAATGCTTGATTTATTTTTAAGAACCGTTTTCTTAAAGATTTGGTATTTTGCTGGCACCTGTACCAAACACATAATATCGCCTGTAGAATTATCGATCTTAGTGATTGGGCCATCACCCTTTTTCCAAACAGCTTTAGCTGGCTCAATCTCAATTTTCTCTTCTACAATCTCATATTCCGCTGGCTTATAAATTTTCTTTTTACTCGCTTGCTTAACAATAACCAATTCTTCACCACCTTCGAACTGTGGTGCGATAACCTTAATTTCTTCTGACTCTTCTTTAACTAAGATTTGTTTTTCTGTTTGCTCAAATTTAGCAGATGTAAAATACTCTTTAAAACACTGCCCTGGCGCAGCCTTCTCAATTTCAATCCCACTGGTTTTAGCTCCCGCTAAAAGCGCAGGGCTAGCAGGAATACCGCCTTTTCCGAGACCAGTTAACCATGCTGTTCCGGCTTTCGAGGTTTCAACTTCTTCTATTTCCTCTCTGAATTTTGCAGGTACCACTTTTATTTTTGTATAACCCGCTTTAACAATTACTGGTTTTTCAGCTGTATCGAAAATAGCGGCTTTAATGGTGACTTCTTCAGATTCAGGCTTAACCAAAACCTCTTCTGTTTTCACATCATATTTAGCCGGTACAATCACTTTCGCAAAACACTCACCGGCTTTTGCATTAGGTAATGTTGCCGTAGCATCGACACGACCTTCGGCTTTTTCATGTTGTGCTGCCATTACTTGCGTAGTGGGAAGTAGAAAAGCCAATACAGCTATGGATGAAAAACTTTTAATAAACATTTGAAACTCCTAATTTTTTTTATTGTGATAGCCACAGTAAGTGTTGTCACAGCTTAAACAAACAGCTTTCAGTTTCCTATTTTTCGCTTTTTCGAAGAACATAACTGAACCCTAGATGAACGAAGAATAATCCATTCATCTGAAATTTTCAACCGTCTATTCCCTAAAAAAACAATAGCTAGACTATTCTAAGCGAGAAAAGACTTTAATAAATACTTATAAGCTTGACTGTATTGCACGCAAGCAAAGCGCCATCAGCCCACCTGGCAATATTCCTAGCAGTAATACCGCGAAACCATTAATGCTTAATAACACAGTAAAGTCTAATGAGTTATTGTTAGCCACAGATGGCTTAGCCCCATCCAAATTATTTTCAGCAATTGTTTCTGTACTTGTATTTTCATCGGACTTATCAAAATACATCAGTTTTATAGCGCGTAAATAATAGTAAGCACCAATCACTGACGTCACCACGGCCAGTACCGCCAGCCAAGTATAACTCACATCAACCACAACAGTTATCACCGATAACTTAGCGTAAAAGCCAACGGTTGGTGGTACGCCAGCCATTGCAAATAAAAATAGCATCATCATAAAGGCCACCCAAGGATGCGTACTGCTTAAGCCTTTTAAATCATCCAATTGATCCGCTTCTTTAGCGTTGTGGCTTAAATAAATAATGACTGCAAAGCCGCCCATTGAGATGATGGCATAGGTGATAATATAAAACATTGAAGCAGCATAGCCTGCTTGCGTACCTGCAAGAACCCCCATTAAGACAAAGCCCATATGTGAAATAGTTGAGTACGCGAACATTCGTTTTATATTGGTTTGGGCAATAGCTATGATGTTACCCAGCACAACAGAGAGCGCCGCGAGAATCGCTAAAATTTGTTGCCAACCTTGCACCATGTCGCCTAAGCCTTCAGCTAACAAGCGGATAATCATCGCAAACGCGGCAATTTTTGGTGCCGTACCTAGGAACATAGTCACCGATGTTGGAGCGCCGTCATAAACATCTGGCACCCACATATGAAAAGGCACTGCACCCAGTTTAAAACCAAGCCCTACGATGATAAATGACAAGCCAAGTAACAAACCAACATTTTGCATAACGGGGTTTGATGACATATAAGTTGCGATATGATCAAGGTATAAACTACCTGTTATACCGTAAATAAACGACATACCGTACAGCAACATACCGGATGCAATAGCACCGAGTACAAAATATTTCATTGCGGCTTCTGATGCACGCCCGTCATCACGTCTAAAGGCGACTAGGGCATACATTGCAAGTGATAGTAGCTCTAAGCCTAAGTAAATTAGCAATAGGGTTTGTGCTGACACCATGATCATCATGCCCAATACGGTAAATAAACCAAGCGTGAAATATTCTCCACGGTACATTTGACGATCACGCAAATAATCACGTGAATACACAAAGACACCCACTGTAACCAATATCAATGCTACTTTTAAGACTTGTGCCATTGGGTCAAGTACAAACATATCGCTAAATGTAGAAACAGTAGCACTGCCAAAGTTAGTTAAAACTAAACCTGCTGTTATTAAGAGTACGACTTGCGCCATTAAGTAGGTAATAAAGCGATTTTTATCGCTTATGAATAAATCAGCGAGTAACACAAAACAGGCACCTGCTAATAAAAATATCTCTGGTATAGCGGGGGTGAAATTAGGGACTTCAAAGCCCATTGGAATTAATTGCATATCACTTTACCAACTTGCTGGTTGTTGCTTGTTCAATAACATGAACGAGCGAATCATTCATTACATGTACCAATGGCTCTGGCCATAACCCTAGTAACAATACAAAGACGGCTAATACGCTTAATATAAACGTTTCACGCTTGTTTATATCGGTGAGTTCAGATACCTGATCATTCGTAACAGCACCAAAGATGACACGTTTAACTAACCATAAAGTATAAGCTGCTCCCACTATTAAGGTTGTCGCACTTAAAAAAGCAATCCAGAAATTAGCTTTAAAGCTGGCAAGAATAACCATGAACTCACCAACAAAACCTGAGGTACCTGGTAAACCCGTATTCGCCATGGCAAAGAGCACAAAGAAACCCGCAAACCAAGGCATTCGGTTTGCAACACCACCGTAAGCAGAAATCTCACGGGTGTGCATACGATCATATAAAACACCAATAGCTAGGAACATCGCACCGGAGATAAAACCATGCGATATCATCTGCAACATCCCCCCTTGCAAGCCCATTAATGAGCCTTCGGTACTACCAGTATTTTTCAATATAGGGTATAAAATAAAGAAGCCTAACGTTACAAAACCCATATGAGCAATGGATGAATACGCCACCAACTTTTTCATATCACTTTGAACCAAAGCTATAAACCCAATGTAAACTACAGCAGTTAGTGACATAAAAATCACAAGCCAAGCTAGCTCTGCTGAAGCATCTGGCACCATTGGCAACGAAAATCGTAAAAAGCCATAGCCACCAATTTTAAGCATAACCGCTGCCAAAATTACCGAGCCGCCCGTAGGCGCTTGAACGTGAGCATCGGGTAACCATGTATGGACTGGCCACATCGGCACCTTTACACCAAAGGCGATTAAGAATGATAAAAAGATTAAAATTTGCGGCGTTAGCCCTAACTTTACATTATGCAAATCAGCTATCGCAAAACTACCTGCCTGTGTGTACATGTAAATTAAGCTAACCAACATAAATACCGAGCCGAAGAAGGTATATAGAAAGAACTTAATGGTCGCGTAAATACGGTTATCGCCACCCCAAATACCAATCACAATAAACATTGGAATTAGCATTGCTTCAAAAAACACATAAAACAGCATGGCATCCTGAGCTGCAAATACGCCATTAATAATACCTTCCATAATTAAGAAGGCTGCCATATATTGTGACGGTTTTTTCTGAATAACTTCCCAACCTGCTAGAACAATCAATACCGTGATAAAAGTATTCAATAGGATGAGCGGCATTGATATCCCATCAACACCCAAACTGTAATTTATCTTGAAGGTTTCAATCCACGGAATTAGTTCGACAAACTGTAATTGATACCCTTCAGCATTAAAGCCCGTCCATAGCAGTAGGCTAATTGCAAAAGTAAGTACGCTGACCACTAATGCTACTGGGCGAGCTGCGACTTTATCGCCCGCAAAAAGAGTTAAGATACCGCCGAGTATTGGCAGCCAAATCAAGACACTTAACAAGTAACCATCAAACATACTAAATGCGCCCCATGCCAAAGACTAACCAAGTCATTATTGCTAAAACACCGACAATAATTGAAAAGGCATAATGATATAAATAACCTGTTTGCACATGCCGGAATACCGATGCAAACCAGCCTGTCAGTTTTGCCGAGCCATTAACCATTAAGCCATCGATAAGGAAACGGTCTCCTACTGCCAATAAACCTTTGCCCAAGGCTAAAGCACCACCTGCAAATACTGCCATATTAAATTCATCGGCAAAGTATTTTTTATCTAATAAGGTATGAATCGGGCGAAGCTTGTCATACCCCCACTGTGCGATTAAAGGCTTCTTCATATAGATAAACCATGCGCTGCCTAATCCGCCCATTGCTAACCAGAAAGGTGGCATCATCAATCCATGACCCACAAAACTAAAGATGCCATGATATTCTTCTTTGATAATTTCAATGGCCTTATGTGACTCATCAAAATGCAGTACTCCTTTGAAGAAATCACCCACGACCATCGGGTCAATCAAATATCCTGAAAGTACTGCAGGAATAGCCAGTGCGATTAGCGGCCACGTAACTACTTTGCCTGGTTCATGTAAGTGATCTTTGGTGTGTTTATCCATCCGCTCTTCTCCATGGAAGACCAAAAAGAACATTCGGAAACTATAAAGTGCAGTAACAAACACCCCCAATAAAACCATCCAATATGCATAACGCGCACCGTATAATTCAGACGCATGTACCGACTCGATAATTAAATCTTTTGAGAAAAATCCTGAAAAGAACGGAAATCCAATCAAAGCCAATGAGCCGATCAATGAGGTCCAATAGGTTATCGGCAAGTACTTTTTCAAGCCACCCATTTTACGAATGTCTTGTTCATGGTGCATCGCAATAATCACCGAACCCGCTGCCAAAAATAATAATGCCTTAAAGAATGCATGCGTCATTAAATGAAACACTGCCGCGCTGTATGCCGACGCTCCTAAGGCTACGGTCATATAACCTAATTGCGACAAGGTCGAATAGGCGACTACCTTTTTTATATCGTTTTGCACCACCCCGATCAAACCCATAAAAAATGCTGTGGTCGCACCAATAATTAAAATCATACTCAGAGCAGTATCGGACATTTCAAAAATAGGCGACATTCTAGATACCATAAAGATACCTGCCGTTACCATCGTCGCCGCATGAATTAATGCAGAAATTGGCGTAGGACCTTCCATAGAGTCAGGCAACCAAACATGCAGTGGAACCTGAGCAGATTTACCCATTGCGCCGACAAATAGTGAGATAGCAATAACAGAAACCAATAACCAATCTTGCCCAGGTATAATGGAAACAGTTGTAAATTCAATCGCTGATAAGCGAGCAAAAACCTCGTGGTAATCGAGTGAGCCGGTGTATGTCCAAATCGCGGCGATACCCAGTAAGAAACCAAAGTCACCGACACGGTTTACCAAGAATGCTTTCATATTCGCAAAAATTGCGGTGTCTCTTGTTGACCAAAAACCGATTAACAAATAAGACACAAGCCCCACAGCTTCCCAGCCGAAGAATAACTGCATAAAGTTATTCGACATAACTAGCATTAGCATGGAGAACGTAAATAAAGAAATATAAGCAAAGAAACGTTGGTAACTATTTTCCCCACCACGACTATCTTCTGGCCAATTATGCTTATCATCTTCCATATAACCGATGGTGTAAAAATGTACCATCAATGATACAAACGTCACCACAACCATCATCATCGCGGTTAATTGGTCTATTTTAAAACCCACCGCTATTTTTGTATTGCCTATTTGCGCCCATGTATATAAATCACCATAAAAGGTATTACCTGCTAAAACGTCAAACAAAACAACAAACGATAAAATACAAGCAATTCCTACACCTGCAATGGTTACGCTATGCGCACCCTTACGACCAATTTTTGCACCGAATAAGCCCGCAATAATAGAACCCAACAAAGCAGAAAATGGGATGAGTAAATAGATAATTTCCATACTTAACCCTTCATCTCATCAAGTTCCTCGACATTAATAGTGCGTCGATTACGGAACACCGTCACTAAAATTGCCAAGCCAATAGCTGCTTCTGCCGCTGCTACCGTTAAAATAAAGAAAACAAAAACTTGCCCCGCCATATCACCCAAGTAATGTGAAAAAGCGATAAAGTTAAGATTAACGGCTAATAGCATTAGTTCAATACACATCAACAAAATGATCATATTTTTACGGTTTAAGAAAATCCCCGCAACCGCTATTGAAAATAGTAAGGCACTAACAACTAGAAAGTAGGATAACGGTATCATTGTCTTTCCTCAGATTTCATTTTCACTAGACGTACTCTGTCTTCACTGCGAACACGTACCTGCTTTGAAGGATCCTGTTTCTTAACACCAGTACGACGACGGTGGGTTAATACGATAGCAGCGATGATCGCAACCACTAAAATAACGGCAGCAATTTCAAACGGAAAAACATACTCGGTATAAAGGATTTCACCCAGTGCTTCTGTATTACTCACGCTTAATGGCGCGGGTTCCGGTATATCTCGATTGAATACCCCTGACTTCATCACCAATATCAATTCAACAGCCATCGCTATTGCCACTATTAGCCCGACAGGTAGATAACGAATAAACCCTTCTCGTAGCGTGTCAATTTGAATATCTAACATCATGATAACAAACAAAAAAAGCACCATCACTGCACCGACATAAACCAACACTAAAACCACACCTAAGAACTCAGCTTCTAGTAATACCCAAGTCGCAGCGCTACTAAAAAAGGCTAAAATAAGAAATAAGGCAGAAAAAACAGGGTTACGCACCGTCACAACTGCCACTGCAGAGAGCAAAGTCACAGCAGAAAAAAAGTAAAAAACAAATAGTTGAAAGGTCATTAGTCGTCTCTAGTTTTTATCTATAAGGTGCATCAGCAGCTTTTCGTTTAGCAATTTCAGTTTCATGTTTATCACCAAAAGCGAGTAACTCTTGTTTGCTAATAAGATTTCCGCCCCTTTCTTCATAATGGTATTCAAAGATATGGGTTTCGACAATGGCATCAACAGGGCACACTTCTTCACAAAAGCCGCAATAAATACATTTGAAAAAATCAATCTCGTATTTGGTGGTACGGCGTGTTCCATCAGCACGTTCTTCTGATTCAATATCAATCGCTAACGCTGGGCAAACCGCCTCACATAATTTACACGCGATACAACGCTCTTGCCCATTAGGGTAACGACGCAATGCATGATGCCCTCTGAAACGTGGCGACATGGGTGTTTTTTGCTCAGGGTATTGAATCGTAATTTTACGCTTAAAGAAGTACTTACCCGTTACACCCAAACCTTGAAGTAAATCAAACAAGGTAAATGACTTAATAAAATGTTTAATATTTCTAATCATACTCAATATCCTAAAGCCATGGTTTCCACCCGAATGCAATCGCAACACCTTCAGCAAATATCCAAACCAATGTTACTGGGATGAGTATTTTCCAACCCAGCCGCATAATCTGATCATAGCGATAGCGCGGGAATGTGGCACGGAACCATAAATAACAAAATAAGAAGAAGAATGATTTTATAAATAACCAGTGAAAACCATCACCTAATACCGAACCCAACACAGGAACATCATCTAAAGCATGTCCAAAAGGTGATAACCAGCCCCCTAAAAATAACAAAGCGGTTAACACAGAAACCAGAATCATACTGGCGTATTCTGCTAAGAAAAATAATGCAAATGCCATACCCGAATATTCAACATGAAAACCTGCGACGATCTCTGACTCACCTTCTGCCACATCAAAAGGCGCACGGTTAGTCTCAGCTACACCGGCGATAAAAAATACCACGAGCAAACCGAATAACGGCCATGCAAACCAGCTAAAGATCCCACCCTCTTGAGCGCGTACAATTTCACTTAAATTCATACTCCCGGCGGCCATCAATACACCGACCAAGGCAAAGCCCATCGCAATTTCGTAGGAAACTACTTGCGCACCCACTCGCAGAGAACTTAAAATTGCATATTTAGAGTTGGAAGCCCAACCCGCCAAAATAATGCCAAACACATCCAGCGAGGTTACCGCTAAAATCAATAACAACCCTGCATCAACATCAGCAAGCACACCGCCATCCCAAAATGGAATTACCGACCAAACCGCTAAGGCAGGTGCTAATGCCAACATTGGAGCAATAAAGAAGACAACGGTACTGGCTTTGGTGGGAGATATAATCTCCTTGAACATCAGCTTTACAACATCTGCAATCGGTTGCAACCAACCTTTGGGCCCGACACGATTTGGCCCCATACGCACCTGCATATAACCGATAATTTTTCTTTCTGCAAAGGTTGTGTAAGCAACGGCTAAAATTAACGGCAACAGAATAGCGACTATTTTTATCATAATCACGATCAAGGTGGTTAAACCTTCTGGCAAAAAGCCATTCAAAAATGTTGCTACACTATCCATTAACTTGTTATTTCCACTGAGCCAAATGCTGAACCAAGTAAACTACTTGATTCTGTTCCAGAAGCTAATAAAACACAACCATCGGGAATAGCATCATTGAGAATTAAAGGCATTGAAACAGTTTCAACACCCTGCTTTACATCTACTAATTGATTTTCATCCAGCGATACTTGTAAACCCATGCGGGTGACTTCCGCCGAATTTAATTGGATCGCATCTTGTTGCGGTGCACTTTTTTGTAATGCTTCTGCCCGCCGCACCAAGGCATCCCCACAAAATTCCGCCACTTCACCTATGCGTTGCAGTACATTATTAGTAACCGCCAGCTTATCTAACGTTGTATAAATACCAACGACTTCAAAACTATTATTAACCTCACTAACGCCACCGCAAGCTTTCTTCAGCTCATCTCGCACATCACTAGAAGAGACATAATCAAAGCCATCAAGACCGAGCACATTACCTAATACGCGTAATATTTTCCATGCAGGTCGCGCCTCTTCATAGCTTTGTGAGGCGGCATTAAAGCTTTGCCAAACACCTTCTGCATTAACAAAAGTTCCTGATGTTTCTGTATAAGCCGCACTGGGCAAAATAATATCGGCTTGTTCTAACATCGAGCCACTAAGATAAGGCGAAATAGAGATCACACAGTCTGCCACTTTCATTGTTTCATTAGCTAACACAGCATCATCACAATCAAAGCTTGGTTCAACATCAAGTAGTACAAAAGTATTCATGCCTTTATCAAGCATTTGTGCCGTACTTTTACCTACTTCTTCAACCACGCCACCAGCTTGGGTACGATGCGGAACCATACCTGCTAACCACGCGCCAACGGTATTTGCAGACTCTGCAAAATAACCTAAAGTCGCCCCAGTATTATCGGCAATCACAGATGATAAGGCGCGTAACGTCGAATAGCCCGGATGCTGCACAGCAATACTGCCTAAAAACACGACTGCATTTTCTGCATCTTTTAACGTTTTGGCAAGTGACTTACTTTCAGCAGTTACCTCAACGGCATTTAATAAATCTTTCAATCCTGCAGGAATTGTTGCTTTGCTAATTTTAAAACTTGCTGCTGCAACGCCTGCTAAGGTATTCACCATTTCCAAAGGGTCACTAACAAACTGTAATTCAACAGGGTAGTTAAACTCTAAATGCCTAGGGTTCACCGTAAACACTTTGGCAGCTTGATTGTTAACCGCATTGCGAATTCGGTGATTAATCATTGGCTGTTCTTTACGAACATTTGAGCCCACTAACAACATTGCATCTTGTGCCTCGATATCACTTAACGACATTCCCAGCCAAGGGAATAAACCCATGCTTTCTTGCTGATTGAAATCAGTTTGACGTAAACGGTGATCAAGACTGTTCACACCAATAGCACGCATGGATTTTTGCAACAGATAAAGCTCTTCAATCGTTGCTCTGGGCGACGCTAACACACCAATATTATCAGGGTGAGCAGCCTTCAGTTTTTCAGCAACCGCATTTAGGGCATCTTCCCAACTCACTCGCTTCCAGTTACCATCTTTCTTGATCATCGGTACTTCTGCACGATCTTTGGACTCTATTCCTTGATAACTAAAACGGTCTCTATCAGAAATCCAGCATTCATTAATAGCTTCATTATCACCCGCAATAACGCGCACTAGTTTTTTCTTGAAAGTATGAATATGAGTATTCGAGCCAACACAATCGTGTGAAGCGACTGCAGCGGTTTGCATCATTTCCCACGCACGCGATGTAAAGCGTGAGGGCTTTGCTGTAAGCGCACCCACAGGACAAATATCAATAATATTTCCTGACAGCTCCGAAGAAAGGCTTTTCTGCACAAAAGTACCGATTTCAACTCGATCACCCCGCCCCATTGCTCCAAGCTCACGCATCCCTGCTATTTCTTCACCAAAGCGCACACAGCGCATACATTGAATACAACGAGTAAGCTCTGTAGAAACCAATTCGCCAATATTTTTATCAACTACGACGCGTTTGACTTCATGATAATTAGACGATGAGCCACCAAATGCCACCGACAAATCTTGCAATTCACACTCACCACCTTGATCACAGATAGGGCAATCTAGCGGATGATTAATTAACAAAAACTCCATGGTGTCTTTTTGTGCAGTAAGTGCTTTTTCAGAACGCGTCCAGACTGTCATTCCTTCTGTTACAGGGGTTGCACAAGCGGGCATCGGCTTAGGCGCTTTTTCAACTTCAACCAAACACATCCGACAATTGGCAGAAACAGTCAGCTTTTTATGGTAACAAAAGCGTGGAATATGAATCCCGACTTGATCCGTCACCTCAATTAACATTGCACCTGGTTTAGCTTCTAGCTCTTTGCCATCAACCGTGATTTTTATAGTTTCAATCTTGTCACTCATTTCGCACCTACCATTGAGTAACCGTGTTCGACATAATGAACAAATTCTTCTCTAAAGTTTTCTACAAAGCTCCACACAGGCATGGCGGCTGCTTCACCCAAGGCACAAATGGTTCTGCCTTCTATTTTATGCGCAACATCTTCTAAGCGATCAATATCTTCGAGCGTTCCTTTACCTTCTACAATACGAGTCACCAAACGATACAACCAACCCGTACCTTCGCGACAAGGCGTACATTGCCCACAGGATTCAGAAAAGTAAAATTGAGAAATTCGCTGTAACACTTTGACCATATCGGTGGTTTCATCCATAACGATGACTGCCCCAGAACCTAGATAAGAGCCTGCTTTTGCGATGGTATCGTAATCCATCGTCAATGCCATCATTTGATCACCGGTTAAAACAGGTACAGACGAGCCACCAGGAATTACGGCTTTGAGTTTATTACCGTCTTTCACACCACCTGCTAACGCTAATAAGTCTTTAAAAGGGATTCCCATCGGCACTTCAAAGTTACCGGGGTTATTTAAGTGACCCGACATTGAGAATAGCTTTTCTCCGCCAGAACCTTCAACACCCATATCTTTAAACCACTCTCCACCACCTGATAATATTTTCGGGATAGACGATAAAGTCTCGGTATTGTTAATGGTGGTCGGACGACCATACAAACCAAAGCTAGCAGGAAAAGGAGGCTTAAAACGCGGCTGACCCATCTTACCTTCAAGTGACTCCAGTAGCGCAGTTTCCTCACCACAAATATAAGCGCCCGCACCCAGGGCGCCGTGCAGATCAAAATCAACACCACTGCCTAAAATATCTTTACCTAACAGCCCTGCTTCGTAGGCTTCTTTAACCGCTTGTTCAAAACGAATGGAAGGTTCATCCATAAACTCGCCACGCATGTAGTTATAACCTACGGTTGCGCCAATACAATAGCCCGCAATGGCCATACCTTCGACTAAGGCATGTGGATTAAAACGTAATATATCGCGATCTTTACACGTACCCGGTTCTGACTCATCTGAGTTACACACGATGTATTTTTGACCTGGCATATTGCGTGGCATAAAGCTCCACTTTAAACCAGTCGGGAAACCAGCCCCACCACGACCACGTAAACCAGATTCTTTCACCTCATCAATAATATCGTCAACTTCGATATCGTCTTTAAGAATCTTTTTCCATGATTCGTAACCACCTTCTTTGAGGTAATTTTCTAAGGTATGAGAGTCATCTCCATACTTTTTTGTAATGAAGCAAACTTGATCAACCATTATTTGCCTCCTTTTTTATCAACAATGCTATCAGTGGATTTAACAGCAGCAGATTCAGATTCACCGACATCATCATCCGAACGTTTCGGGAGGCAGGTATCAAGCAGTTCATCAACTTTACTAAGGGTTAAATGTTCATGATAAACATGATTTAACTGCATCATCGGCGCACCACAACAAGCAGCCAAACATTCTTCTTCAATTTTAAAGTAAAACTCACCATCAGGCGTTGTTTCACCATGTTTGATACCTAGCTTACTTTCGATATGCTTAACAATTTTATCTGAGCCATTTAACATACAGGAAATGTTGGTACATACCGCAATGGTATTTTTACCTGCTGCTTTTTCATCCATTTCGTACATAGAATAAAAGCTAGCTACTTCATAAACGGCAACTTTTGGAATACCTAAATATTCAGCCACTGCATCCATTTTTTCATAAGAAAGATAATGATCTTCATGCATCACCGCACGTAATGCACCTAATAACGCCGATTGCCTTTGATCTTCTGGAAAACGCTTTAACCAACCATCAATCTCATGAAGCTCATGTTCAGTTAGTATTGTGACACTTTCTAAGGAATTATTATCAACAAACATTAGCGGTCCACCTCACCAAATACAATATCCATCGTACCAATAATCGTCACTACATCCGCCAACATATGACCCTTAGTGAGTTCATCCATCGCTGACATATGCGCAAAACCTGGGGCACGCACTTTTAAACGATAAGGTTTATTAGCACCATCCGAAACAATATAACAACCAAACTCACCTTTAGGATGCTCAATCGCTGCATAGGCTTCACCTTCTGGCAAACAATAACCTTCTGTCGCTAATTTAAAGTGATGAATTAAGGCTTCCATATCACCTTTCATTGCTTCGCGTTTTGGCTGGGTAATTTTATGATCTTCATGCATGACTGGACCAGGATTAACACGCAACCAATCAACACATTGTTTGATGATTTTATTCGATTGGCGCATCTCTTCCATGCGCACTAAGTAACGGTCATAGCTATCGCCATTTGTACCAACTGGAATATCAAATTCAAGTTGATCATACATCGCATAAGGTTGCTTTTTGCGCAAATCCCATTCAATACCTGAACCACGTAACATCGCACCGGTTAAACCCAGTTGCAAAGCGCGCTCTGGTGATACGATACCAATATCAACCAAGCGCTGTTTCCAAATACGATTATCGGTTAATAGTGTTTCGTATTCATCCACATAATGCGGGAAGCGTTGAGTGAAATCTTCGATAAAATCTAAAACACTGCCGCCACGATTTTTATTTAAGCGCCTAATATCGGCATCGCTATACCATTTCGATTTTTCATGCAGCGGCATAGTATCGGGTAAATCACGATAAACTCCGCCCGGACGATAATAGGTCGCATGTAAACGTGCGCCTGAAACCGCCTCGTAAACATCCATTAAATCTTCGCGCTCACGAAACGCATACAAAAACATGGTCATCGCACCAACATCTAAGCCATGTGCGCCAATCCATAATAGGTGATTTAAAATTCGGGTAATTTCATCGAACATGGTACGGATGTATTGCGCGCGAATCGGTGCTTCGATACCCAGCATTTTTTCAAGCGCCAACACATAGCCATGCTCATTACACATCATAGAAACGTAATCGAGCCGATCCATATAACCAATACTCTGATTATAGGGTTTGCTTTCAGCGAGTTTTTCAGTACCACGGTGCAATAAGCCAATATGCGGGTCAGCACGTTGAATCACCTCGCCATCCATTTCAAGAATGAGTCGCAATACACCATGCGCCGCAGGATGAGCAGGCCCGAAGTTTAACGTGAAATTCTTAATCTCAGGCATTAGTCATTTCCCTCAACTGCTGGGGAAAAACGTTGATCGGTACGTATAACACGTGGCACCAACGTTCGATCTTCAATAGAAACAGGCTCATAAACCACACGCTTTAACTCTTCATCATAACGCATATCCACATGCCCAATAAGCGGGAAATCTTTTCTAAAGGGATGCCCCACAAAACCATAATCAGTCAAAATTCTGCGTAAATCAGGGTGATTATTAAACATGATACCAAACAAGTCGAAAGCCTCACGCTCAAACCAGTTCGCCACATTCCAAATGCCTTCCACCGAATCCATCACTGGAAATTCATTATCATCACAGTAAGACTTAATACGGATGCGGTGATTGTGCTTTATAGATAACAAATGAATCACCACAGCAAAACGCTTACCCTCAAACTCAACCGCTTCAGCTGGATCATCCGAGCCATCAAAAGAAAATTCACGTTTCACACCACGGGAAAAACCGCTACCGCTGTTATCCCATTCAGACTCACCGTAGGCTAAATAATCAACACCACAAACATCTATCAGCTGCTCAAAGGAAGTCACAGAGTCATCGCGCAAAAATGCAGCGACTTCGAGCCAATTTTGCGAAGCAACCTCAACAGTCAATTCACCCAGAGCAATCACCGAAGATTCAATTTTCCCAGCCAACGCCGACTCTAAATGAGCTTGCAATACATCTAAGTTAACACTCATTAAGCTGTATCCTGTCGAGCAATGGTATTAGTATTTCTTATTTTATTTTGCAACTGAATAATACCGTACAGCAAGGCCTCTGCTGTAGGCGGACAGCCTGGTATATAAACATCAACAGGCAAAATACGGTCACAACCACGTACCACGGCATAAGAATAATGATAATAACCACCACCGTTTGCGCATGAACCCATTGAAATAACCCAACGCGGCTCTGCCATTTGGTCATACACTTTGCGTAACGCAGGTGCCATTTTATTGGTAAGCGTGCCCGCCACAATTAACACATCGGATTGTCGCGGACTGGGACGAAACAGGATTCCAAAACGGTCCATATCATAGCGCGAAGCGCCCGCCTGCATCATCTCAACCGCACAACATGCCAAGCCAAACGTTACTGGCCACATAGACCCTGTGCGCGCCCAATTGATTAGTTTATCGGCCGAAGTCGTGACAAAACCTTCTTTTAGAACACCTTCTATTCCCACTCAAGCGCTCCTTTTTTCCATTCGTAAATAAAACCAACTATTAAAATAGCGAGAAATAACCCCATCGAAATCAAACCAAACAAACCAATTTTATCGAGTGTAATCGCCCATGGAAAAAGAAAAGCAATTTCCAAATCAAAAATAATAAAAAGAATTGCAACTAGATAGTAACGTATATCAAACTTCATACGCGCATCATCAAATGCTTCAAACCCACATTCAAAAGGTGAGTCTTTCGCTGCGTCTGGGCGGCGTGGCGAAAGTAAGCTGCCGAGCATTAGCATCATAATAGCCAGCCCGAAACCAACGGCTAAAAAAACCAGCACAGGTAGATATTCTGCGAGCATACTTTCTCCAGTTATATGTTAATGGGCGACACATGAATGAATTACGACAATTTAGCGGGGGAAACGTAATATCCACATCTCGAATATACACTTATTTCAAAGCTATTCGCAACAAAACTTCAACAATAAAACAGTATTAATTCAAATGCATATATAATAAATATTAATAACAATCTATCACAAGTTATTATTAAACTTGCGTACACGCACAATCGTACACGATTATTTTTGGAAAGTAATATTACGATTAACTAAAATATCGAAATGTTTACTCTCGTTTTAAAGAAATGATCTAGCATTGCTAAAAAAAAAATAATCTATAATTACCCGTAAAAGAAATCTTATCAGCACCTACAAACTTAAAGTTTTACTTTAAAAGATAGTCATTAAAAATCTAATACTTCTAATACTAATGCAACACTTAAAAAGTTTAGGTATTATCTGCTTAATTATTATACTAACATCGGTACACATGAATGTTACTTTCCGTATCCACACACTCAAAAACCAACAGGTTCAAAAAAATCAACTTACCCCGCACAATACTCAGTACAGTGGTGTTGATAAGCCTTTTAAACCCGCAAATAGTTAGCGCAGAAAATCCTTCTAAAGCAATCAAATGTAACTCTCAAGCAAATTTCTCACCTTGTTTCTATGTAGCTGGGGGATTAATAGGCGCCAATGTTTCTCCTAAGGGAGTTGTCGGCGGCTGGAGCACCTCAAACAGCTCCAGCTTTGGTTATAACCTTGTTGTCGGCAGCCAGCTAAAACCTCACTGGTTTGGTGAACTTGCCTTTAACAGTCTAGGCAAGGCCGAACTTAAGAACAGCTCACCAGCAATTACAGGCATCGAAAGCATTTCCTATAGCATACCCAGTTTACACGTTGGCTACCTTTTAAAACCCACCTCAGAAACAATTAATTACTTTGCCAAGGGCGGCGTATCCTTTATTCAAAATAGCGCAAGCTCGAACAGAATTCCGTATAAAAAACAAAACAGTGTCCTGCCTAGCTTCTCAGTTGGCGCGCAATGGCAATCACCCAAAAATGGTTTATTTACTCGCATCAGTGGCGACTACCATAGTAGCGACGCAATAGGACTTAACATTCTACTTGGCTACAAATTTAATACGCCCGAGAAAAACCCCACCCTTAAACCAAACAAGCAACGCACCAAGCCGAGACGTATTGCAAAGCGCAAACCAACAGCAGTTAAACGCAGAGCCAGACCCGCAAAAAGAAGGGCAGCTCCTCGGCGTACGGTCAACAATGCACCACCGCAGTTAATGCACATTATTAGTAATATTGTAAAACAACCCTCGTTTGCTGGTGTACTTAATGGCGTTGACTTTAACCCACGCACCGCAATTTTAACGCCACATGCCAAAGGCGTACTTAACGGTATTGCCAGAAAACTCAAAAACCAACCAAAAATGCGGGTAGCCATTATTGGTCATACCGACAGCCTAGGCATCACCGCGGAAAATAAACTCCTTTCGAGAACCCGGGCATCTGCTGTAAAATCCTACTTAATCAGACAAGGCATAAACGCACGCCGCATGGTGGCTGAAGGCCAAGGTGACTCACAACCGCGTGCGACCAATAGCACCGAAAGTGGCAGAAGAGCAAACCGTCGGATTGAGCTACGCGCGCTGTAAACAATGGAACAACAAAAAACTTAGTTTCCTTTTTTATCTAAGCCGATACTTCTGCAAAGAACTATTCGACTATCAGGAATTGTCATTTCAATCAAACCTAGTGCTAACGAAGGTTGCAGGCATCTTTCACGAAATGATTTTCTATCTTTTAAACCCAGCGCTTGTTGTAACGCATCACGGCTCATCTCGCCTTTCAAGACTTTAACTAATTGGGCGACCTGGGGCGTACTTGAAGGGGGTCGATTGCGGTGCTTTTTGCAAAGAGATAGCTTTACACACCTCTAAAATTACAGATAACATAAAAGCAATAAACAGAGCGGATCTGTTTCTACCTTGCTTTATCGAATCGCCTGGTAATATTTTTCTTGGTTATTAAACACCAGACTTTCAACAGGCAAGAATTTAAAAATTGGCTTCCACTCACTTAAAATTAGTGTTTGCCACAAACGCCCAATACGACCATTACCATCGTATTGCGGTATCAGTAAGCATCTGGGGTATTCTCCTAATGAGTCGTTTTACGATACCCCGGTAAATACCCCTGAAAATAACAGGCTGCAGGGGTATTATTAGGGACTCTATAGAACCTTATAATAACATAACAGGCATAAGAAAGCCCGCTAGATACGGGCTTAATAGGTTTCTATGATACTTTATAGGACCTTGTATTGGTGCCGATGGCCGGAGTCGAACCGGCACTGCTTGCGCAACACGCCCCTCAAGCGTGCGTGTCTACCAATTTCACCACATCGGCTTTAAGAACGAATAAACGCTACTTGGGTATATCTGAGGGGGATTCTTCTTTTACTGGCCTTGTAGCCTCTACTGAGGGAGCAGCGCCGCCCGGAACATCAACAGGTGTTGTATTAACCACTGCCGCAGGCGTATTCGCTTTAGCAGGATCAGCAACCTGAGTAGGTATGATAGAACCACCTTGCATGTTATCAGGATGCGCTACTAACCACGCCAACATCAGTGAGTTAGCAAAAAACAATACCGCTAGGCCCGTGGTTAATCTTGTCAAAAAGTTACCCGAACCTTTTGAACCAAAAACTGTGCCCGACGCACCGCCACCAAAAGCAGCGCCTGCATCAGCACCCTTGCCGTGTTGCATAAGTACTAAACCTATAATACCTAGCGCAACCAATATTTGAACAATTAATAAGATGTTATATAACATGTGAACCCTTTATTTTTTAACGCTTAACGGGAGCCGTGCTCCCAATAATATTAACCTGCCTTACAAATAGCGAGAAAGTCTTCTGCTTTTAATGAAGCGCCACCGATTAAACCACCATCAATATCTTCCATGGCGAAAAGTTCATCAGCATTTCCGCCGTTGACACTACCGCCGTATAAAATTTGCACTTTTTTCGCGACTTCTGCATCACGCTTAGTAATTTTAGCACGAATAAAGGCATGTACTTCTTGTGCTTGTTCGGGCGAGGCTGTTTTGCCTGTACCGATTGCCCAAACAGGCTCATAAGCAATAACGGCATCCGATAACGCGGCGATACCTTCTAATGCGATAACGGCATCAAGTTGGCGAGAGACTACTTCTTCTGTTATACCTGCTTCGCGTTCTTCTAATAGCTCGCCAACACATAAAATAGGTTTTAAGCCATGCTTACGTGCGGCTGCAAATTTATTCGCGGTATCGGCATCTTTCTCACCAAATATTGAACGCCGTTCTGAATGTCCAACAATGGCGTACTGACAATTAAAGTCGTTAAGCATTGAGCCTGAAATTTCACCCGTAAAAGCACCTGATTCATGCTCAGAAATACTTTCTGAACCATAACCAATTTTACTTCCTGAGAGGATTTCTTCGACTAATGGGAGATAGATGTAAGGCGCACAAACTGCAACATCTGTCTTGGCTTCTGACATACCATCAAGAATACCAGCTAATAATGCTTTGATGCTTTCTTTTGAACCGTTAAGCTTCCAGTTTCCTGCTACTAAAGTCTGACGCATAGTGTTGTTTCCCAGTCTTTTTGAATCGCGGAAGATTAACGCGTAGACAGGGATAAAGCAAGGGTTATGCTTATCTTTTTCTAGCTTTGAAGCGTCTTTGCGAGGATAAAGAAGTCACTGCTCATAATGCACTAACCCGCTTCTTGCTTTACTACATCAGCAATCATATCAGCGAGTTGCTTAGTTTCATTCGCATCTTGTGCTTCGATCATGACACGAATTAAAGGCTCTGTACCTGAGGCTCGCAATAATACTCTACCACGATCACCCATTTGCTTTTCAGCCGCTTTAACTGCTTGCTGAATAGCACTATTGGTCGCTAGATCAATTTTAGCTTTAATGCGCACATTGACGAGTGTTTGTGGATATTTTGACATGACTTGTTTTAAATCTTTTAACGATTTACCACTATCAATGATCGCGTGTAAAACTTGAAGCGCCGCAATGGTTCCATCACCCGTTGCGATACGATCTCTAATAATCGTGTGACCTGACGATTCACCGCCTAAGATACTGCCGGTTTTACGCATAATTTCCATGACATAACGATCACCGACATCGGCACGATGAAACTTTAGACCCATGCCTTCGATGGCTTTTTCAAGACCTAAGTTACTCATAAGTGTGCCAACAACATGCTCACCTAATGTTCCATTTGCATGACGGTGAGCCGCAATTATTGCTAAAACTTCGTCTCCATCAACGACTTCACCGCCTTCGTCCACCATCATTAAGCGATCACCATCACCATCTAAGGCAACGCCCAAGTCAGCTCGGTAATGTTTAACGTTTTCTTGTAGAAAAGCCAATGACGTTGCACCACAGTTTTTATTAATATTAGTGCCGTTTGGCTCGACACCGATTTTAATAACATCAGCACCTAGCTCAGTAAAAACCTCTGGGCTTACTTGATAGGTTGCGCCGTGAGCACAATCAACCACGATACGTAGACCTTGAAGACTGACATCAGAGGGGATTGAACGTTTACAAAATTCAATGTAGCGTCCTGAGTAGTCTTGTATGCGCTCCACTTTTCCTAGGTTTTTTGAACAAACCGTGACTAAATCTTTATCTAAATATTTTTCTATTTCTAACTCTGTTTCATTTGACAGTTTAGTACCATCAGCAGAGAAAAACTTAACGCCGTTATCTTGATAAGGATTATGCGATGCGCTTATAACCACGCCCGCTGATGCACGAAAAGTGCGTGTCAAATACGCAACCGCGGGGGTTGGCATCGGCCCTAATAACCGCACATTAACACCCGCAGCCACTAAGCCTGCTTGTAATGCCGTCTCTAACATATAACCCGAAATACGTGTATCTTTACCAATTAATACCAGTGGGACACCCTGTGATGCCAATACTTTTCCTGCTGCCCAACCCAGCTTGAGAACAAAATCTGGAGTCATTGGCGCCTTGCCAATTTCACCGCGTATGCCATCCGTGCCAAAATATTTTCTGCTCATAGTCATTAACTTCTTAATTGATTAATTTTTAAGCACATCATACCACTCGCAATCTTAATAGAGAGTTAACAAAAGCCGAAAATATGAGTTTTTTTTCACACCTATTAAACAAAAAAAAGGCACCACTTCTGGCACCTTTCTCCTTTAACTGAAATATTCTATTTAGTGCGAACTAGCAGGATCACCCACAATATTTTTATCATCTTTATCTTTTGGCTTATCCTTCTCGCTGATATCATTTGCTTCAACCGCTGCACCACCATCATCGCCATCAACCGAAGATGAGTCATCATCACTCCAATCCTTTGGAGGAAGTGGTGTCTCGCCTTTCATCAACGCTGTAATTTGCTCGCGATCAATGGTTTCATATTTCATTAAAGCAGCGGTCATCGCATGTAGAATATCTATTTTTTCTTTAAGAATTGTTTCTGCACGCTCATAATTTGCATCAATAATTCGACGTACTTCGTCATCAATTTCATGCGCTGTATCATCCGATACAGATTTAGTTTGCGTTACTGAGCGACCTAAGAAAACTTCGCCTTCTTCTTCACTGTAAGACAACGGCCCAAGCTTTTCAGACAAGCCCCATTTGGTCACCATGTTACGCGCTATAGCGGTTGCTCGTTCAATATCGTTTGATGCGCCTGTGGTTACACCATCTTTACCTAAGATCATTTCTTCTGCAATTCGACCACCAAATAAAGTAGCGATTTGGCTTTCTAAACTTTGCTTACTTGCGCTGTATTTATCTTCTTCAGGCAAAAACATGGTGACACCTAAGGCGCGACCACGCGGAATAATTGTTACTTTATACACATCATCATGATCAGGTACACTTAAGCCAACTATTGCATGACCTGCTTCGTGGTATGCCGTGTTTTCTTTTTCTTTTTCACTCATCACCATAGACTTACGTTCAGAACCCATCATGATTTTATCTTTAGCCTGCTCAAACTCTTTCATACTCACGGTGCGCTTATCTGCTTTTGCCGCAAATAGAGCTGCCTCATTAACAAGGTTAGCCAAATCAGCACCTGAAAACCCTGGCGTACCACGCGCAAGGATTCTAGCTTTAACATCATCGCCTAACGGTACTTTACGCATATGAACTTTTAAAATTTGCTCACGACCACGAACATCAGGCAATGGCACAACCACTTGACGATCAAAACGACCAGGGCGTAGTAAGGCAGGATCAAGCACATCAGGACGGTTTGTTGCAGCAACAACGATGACACCTTCCGAACCCTCAAAGCCATCCATTTCTACTAATAGTTGATTTAAGGTTTGCTCGCGCTCATCATTCCCGCCACCCATTCCTGCGCCACGCTGGCGACCTACCGCATCGATCTCATCAATAAAGATAATGCACGGGGCGTGTTTTTTTGCTTGCTCAAACATATCGCGCACACGTGATGCACCCACACCGACAAACATTTCAACAAAGTCAGAACCTGAGATACTAAAGAACGGTACTTTCGCTTCACCCGCAATGGCTTTAGCGAGTAGTGTTTTACCCGTACCGGGCGAACCTGCTAATAAGATACCGCGAGGAATTTTACCACCAAGCTTTTGAAACTTACTGGGGTCACGTAAAAATTCCACTATTTCGAAGACTTCCGCTTTAGCTTCTTCACAGCCTGCTACGTCAGCAAAGGTTACTTTGACCTGATCTTCAGTCATCATACGCGCTTTTGATTTACCGAAAGACATCGGCCCGCCTTTACCACCACCGCCTTGCATTTGGCGCATGATGTAAATCCATAAACCGATAATCAACAAGAAAGGGATAGTATTGACTAAAATATCAACCAATACTGAACGCCCTTCGGGTTCGCGCACATTCACTTTTACGTCATTTAATAATAACTCATCAATCATTTTAGGGTCATTATAGGGCGCATAGGTTTGAAATTTATCACCGTTCGAACCAATACCGGTTACCACTTGGCCACTGATTTCTACTTCTTTAACGTTTTTACTTTCAACGCGTTTAACAAAGTCTGAATAAGACAAACCTTGTGATTGTGTTTGTGGCACATTAAATTTACTGAAAACTGCAACCAGTACCAGTGCAATCACTGCCCACATCACTATATTTTTATTTAAATCGTTCAAGAAGTTTTCCTCTTTCTTAATTTACTAGTTTGAGACCTTTGTACGAGCCAGTGGCAAAAGAAAAATACGCTAAAATTTTACTGATTAAGGCTTGAAATACAGCTAATAACGGATTATTAGCAAGTTTTTCAACGAGAATCAGTAAAATTTCAGTCATTTTTGCTCGTCATTTGACTCGTGCAAAGGTCTCAATTTACTTTAATCATCACAGTTTACACCCTGCAACTAAATTTATCATCTCTTTGAGAGCACAGGCGACTTTTAGTTCAATGAACCTCTGATTTAAAAGCACTATTAAAGCCCTTTAAAGCCCAGTGCAACCACATAAACTTCGCGACTACGCGGGCGTGATGCTTTGGGCTTGCGAATCTTGACCTGCTTAAAGCTACTTTTTACATCATTAACAAACGCATCCGAGCCATCACCTTGAAACACTTTAGCGACAAAGGAGCCTCCTTGCTTCAAGATAGTTCTAGCCATATCTAACGATAATTCACAGAGGTAAATAGACTTGGGCTGATCAATACTTTCTACACCTGTAACATTGGGGGCCATATCTGAGATTACAACATCCGCCTTCGAATCTTCATTACCTCTATTTAATACGCTCAATATTTCATCTAAGACGCGTTGTTCGGTGAAGTCCCCCTGAATAAATTCCACAAATGGTAAGGGGGCAATCGCTAAAATATCACTTGCCACGACCCGGCCACTCCCGCCAACTAGCTCAACCGCATATTGACTCCAGCCTCCTGGCGCAGCGCCTAAATCAACGACCTGCATGCCGTGTTTAATGAGTTGGTCTTTTTGCTGTATTTCTTTGAGCTTATAGATCGCCCTTGAACGATAGCCTTCTTTTTGCGACATTTTGACGTATTCATCATCAAAATGCTCTTTTAACCACGTTCCGCTACTTTTACTTCTCGCCATTGGCCAACATTCTCTTTACAATTCCTTAAATGGATAAATCACAGATTAAACAGCTTAAAGCATTAGCCCATAAACTCAAACCGCTTGTTACTGTAGGCCAAAACGGCATGAAAGACAGTATTAATGATGAGTTAGCCATTGCAATCGACTTTCATCAATTAGTGAAAGTTAAAATTAATGTGGGTGATCGCGGCATCAGGGGTGACTTAATTGTGCATTTTGTCAAACACCATAAAGCAGAGTTAGTCCAAAGTATTGGCAATATCGCAGTCTTATACCGACGTAACTTTGATAAAGAAAATTTACTCAAGAAAACTTAATACCCTACAACTTCGAATGTTCCCGATCACAAAATGGGCCATTTTTAGTATGCTTACAACCACATAAACCAGCTTTTTTAGCTTCATCGACTGAAAACTTCACGGGCTCAAAATCAGTCCCTTTATGCGAACCATCACAAAAAGGCTGGTTTTTTGATCGCCCACAACTGCACCAGTAATAATCTTTACCGGCTTCCAACTCGACAACATAAGGGCCTTTCTTAGCAACAACGGGGTTTGAACGATGTGGCATATTAACTCTCCTTTAAAATGACAATTCACCTTCATATCATACAGAAAAAAGTACAACACCTTCAAATACACTTACAAAATTAAATACCACCACTCATCGAAATAAAAGATTCACGGGGAGTTAACTTGTCACTTCGTCGCCTTAAACTATACAAAACTTTATAACTCAATATAATAGTCGCAGTTTTAAAAAAAAACGAACCACCTCTACGAAAGATGGTCGTAAATAATAACAATAGAAAGCGACAAAACTATGAAAACATACCCCCTTTTAGGGCTCGTATCAGTAGGTTTATTAAGCCTGTCTGCCTGCAGCCAAAACATACCAACAAAGACACAAAGCGCACAATCAAGCAAAAGTTATTACGTGCAAAACCAACCCCCTGCACCGACCGTTTCTCGCATTGTTTATCGTCAACCCGCACGCGTTACAAAAAGACCTGTTTACCGCCAACGCACTCCTTATCAACAAGTAAGGCGCACACAAGTTAAGCGCCCTGTTGAAGTACGCCGTGCTCCTCGTGTTGTTAATCGCCCTAGACCTATACAACCTAGAAAAAACGCTGCAAACGCACAAACAGCTGAGTTATATGCCATTGGTACAAAGATATTTCAAAATGAAACGGGGGGTCGCATTGATCAACTGGTTCATTGGAATCACCGTGAAGATTTCGCCGCTATGGGTATTGGCCATTTCACATGGTACCCCGCAGGTCGTAGACAAAGCTTTGGTAATACCTTCCCCGGTTTATTAGATCACCTTCAAAAGAACGGTGTTAAATTACCCGCATGGATACAACGCGCACGATTTGAAGGCGCACCTTGGCGTACACGTGGTGAATTAATGCGCGCTAAAAATACGCCAGAAGTAAAACAATTTGCGCAACTTTTATATGATACACGTCACCTGCAAGCTAAATACATAATGGATCGTGCGATGCGTGCGATGCCACGTTTAGTAAAAAAGACACCATCGCATTTACGTGCGCAAGTCGCTAAAAACCTAAACGATGTCGCTAACTCACGCGGTGGTCGTTATGTATTAGTCGATTATGTTAACTTTAAAGGTGAAGGTTTAAACCGTCATGGTGGTTATAAAGGCAAAAACTGGGGCTTGTTACAAGTACTTGAAGAAATGCGTCCAACTCAAATGGGGCAGCCTGCTCTTAATGAATTTGCCGATGCTGCTATGCGTGTTTTAGAAAGACGTGTAAGGAATTCAAAACCCAGCCGCAACGAAAGAAAGTGGTTGCCTGGCTGGAGAAACAGAACAAATACATACAGGAACCCTGTATAAAAAGAAAAGTTATAGAGTGTGAAAACTAAAAAGGGACTGATTTATTCAGACCCTTTTTAGTTTGTTTTAAAAGTGGTTTATTATTGGTTCGATCGACTTTTTATTTCGGAAGGCTCTACATACTTTTTGTAAGCTTATATTCTGAAAAAGAAGAGAATGAGCCAATTACAAAAGTGCCTCATTCTCCTCTTAGCGAGCCTTAAAACGAGCCGTAAAATTAATCTTCGCGGCTAGTTACTTCTAATAGATGGTAACCAAATTGTGTTTTAACAGGGCCTTGTACCGTATTAATAGGTGCGCTAAAAACCACCTTGTCAAATTCAGGCACCATTTGACCGGGGCCAAAGTTTCCTAAGTCGCCGCCTTGCGCTTTTGATGGGCAGCTTGAGTGCTCCTGAGCCATCTTGGCAAAGTCTGCCCCTTCTTCAATTTGCTTTTTAATGTCGTTGCATAATTCTTCCGTCTCAACGAGTAAGTGTCTTGCGCTTGCTGATGCCATGTTTTTTCTCCTAAAATTAAAATAATATCACTCCAAAAGATATTGTTCATTTATTGTTTTTCAAGTGAGAAACAAGAATAAAACACTTCATTAGTAATTATTTTCTAAAAAAGGGATTTATTTAACTTTCTCACTTTACCTTCACCTATTGCGAAGGTATCCTTGCGCCTTCTTAAAATGATTCAATTATTTTTTTAAGAAAATTAAAATCTGGAGAAGTGGCCGAGAGGCCGAAGGCGCTCCCCTGCTAAGGGAGTACATGGTTTATCCCGTGTCGAGGGTTCGAATCCCTCCTTCTCCGCCATTTATTAGCGTATCCTCAACAAAGGTAGTTCTTGACTTACTTTATTGAAGACAGCAGAATACGCCACCTCGTTTTACACGACCTACGCGCTGGTAGCTCAGTTGGATAGAGTACCTGGCTACGAACCAGGGGGTCGGGGGTTCGAATCCTCCCCAGCGCGCCATATTATTCAATGACTTAGGAAGCCTTCGGGTTTCCTTTGTTGTTTCTGAGTCACCAATAAGTCACCACAACAATCTATTTGTTAAGTATTTTATTTTTCATTCAGGCACAAAAAAAGCCCCGATATTAACGAGGCTCTTAATTTTATTTATCCTTGCGTAAACCTTGCGTAATCCTTGCGTTCAAGGTTCAACATACACGCTTTCAATGTGGGTAATCGGCATCGCGCCATTCATAGTAATATCTTTCTTATCAGGTTCATTCAGCCCGTACAATTTACATAGTCCGCTAGTCGCTTGATTCATTGCGCTAGGTTGCCCTTGCTCCTTAGCTTTCTCAAAAGCATCAAGATACATTTCTCGTGCGCGCTGCTGATTAAAACCCGCTTTATCTGCTAATGCCTTTTGTGCTTCCTGTATCGCTTCTTGTATTTCAGGTTTGCTCAGGTTCTCATTACCTATTGAATAGGCTGTTTTTTCACTGTAGCCAGCTCTAATACTTGCTTTCGTTGCATTAAGATCAATAAGATATTCTTCAATAAATCGCTTTTGTTTGTTTGTTAGCTTACTCATGTTTAACCTTTTCCTTTAGTGATTGTAATATCGCCTTTTTGTTCACTTGATCCAAAAATAAACGTCATTGGTTCTGGCTTTTCTTGTTCTATCTTCGATCTATCAATTATCAATCCGTGAAGCTTTGCAAGATTATGTGCTGCAGTTGTCATTGCACTGGCTTGTTTAACTTCCTTAGCCACGCTGTAAGCTTCTCTGTGCATCTCTGTTATTTCATCCACTGTAACGCTATTACGTTGCGCGCTTTCTCTTTGAGCTTTCTGTATTGCATTTTGAATAACAAGTTTTGACAAGTTCTCGCTGCCAATCTGCTGGGCTGTATCTTCACTGTAGCCAGCTCTAATACTTGCTTTCGTTGCATTAAGATCAATAAGATATTCTTCAATAAATCGCTTTTGTTTGTTTGTTAATTTACTCATAGGTTTTCCCTTTTCCTAAATGCTACCTTGCTCTTAAATTGCCCAAAGCTAAAATTTGAGCCTGTAGTACGTTTTATGGCTTCTTTGAGTATCTCATCAGGAGTGTTCGGCTTGACCCTGAAATACTCACATACAAACGCTTTATTGATTGCTTGTTGCATGTCTTCTTTACTTGCAAGGCTCTCACTGCCAGATAGATCAATATTAGTTAATGCTTTCACTCTCATGGTAAAGAACTCCCAATCAATATTAATAAGACGATGGTTAGTTTTAAGGTCATTGTTAAATCAATCATGCTGATAACCTCACTGGCTTGGTGAATCGACTAGTGCTGTAGTCTTTGGCTTGTGTGTCGCGGTATCCTTTGCCTCTGGTTTTGGCTAAGTAGCTGAAATGTTCTACCGCATCCAGTAGCGATTCATGGTCATTTTTTCGTATGTCATGCGCTACTTTTCCGTATTTCTTCGGCTTCCAGTATGGGACTGTATTACCGACTTTTATTTTCTCCCAAACTTCTTTGGCTATTTATCTTATTTTCCAATGTGATTTTATTTTGTAACCATCAAAAAATATGACTAAGTGATAATGGCAAGCCTTCGATGTTTCTAGTTCACGCGCCCACTGATAACCAAAGTTGTTAAAACCGTATTCTTTGAGCATCGCCTTTTTAAAGTTGCAGATAAAACGACTCATTAGCTTGTTGTCTCCACGGTAGTATTTTTGATGCAAGTCTAATCTAACCGCGTAAATCCTTCCCCACATATCAAGGCAGATATTTAATTGGTCAATCATCTTTCTAACCATGACTAAATAGATTCCCTTATCTTCACCACTTCCAGTATTGACCCTGTACGTTATGCCTTGATATTTTAAAGAACCTTTTTTACTTTCAGACTTTCGATTAAGTTTAAGCTTCTTTTTAATAGGCTTTTTCCTATTGGTTTTGGAATAAGGTTTATCTAAATGATTAGAGGCTATTAATAATAACCGCGAATTTTGACCGCCCCCTAAGTTCCGAGGCTTCACCCTGCACCGCATAGCAGTGAGGGCGCGCGGTGTTTTGTGCTTAATATTTTGGATGAAAACCGCTTTTAGAATTTGGATGAAAACCGCTGTTTTTTTCAGTGCTTCTCCGTACTCTTTTTAAGTGCGAATTGATGCCAGTTTCAGGCTTGGGATTACCCAAATAGGCAGGGGGCGTATTCTGCCAATTTGGCGAGAGTTGCGCGCGCATTAAATGAACTCACCAACGAACTCACGCGCTCGCTTTTTATCTTCGGGTGTTAGATACCAGATGCCATACCACTTTGGTTTTCCTAGATCATTTATGTAGTCGTATCGCTTCCATTTCATATCGAAGCCGTGAATATCTCTTAACCTTTTTGCTGGATTAGGAAAATAGTTATTGCGAATAAGTGGCTCAATATCTTTTCTTGGTAGTTCCACTTTATGGTAAAGAATAACTATTGTTTGCTTTTCTTCGCTTAACTGGTTAAACCGTTTTGAACCTATGATATTATCTCGTTTGAGACTGTTCTCTTGTCGGGGAGTGGTCTTTTTTGTGTCTTTCATTTAAGCAACCTCCCCACCAATCTTTGATTTCTCAATAAAGGCGTTTAGGTCGTTTTCATCATAACGGACTAAATGGTTTATTTTGATGAATGGGATGGTGCGCTTGTTTAGTCGGTCGTGCTATAGAAAGCGTGTTGTGACTTTTAGCTTAGTAGCTGTATCGCCTGGTGTTAGCAATGTTTGAGTAGTCATTTAAGGACTCCGTTTGTTTAAGGAGTCGTTATTAAATGCTCATTAGTATGGTGTTTTGTCTATCTCTCCGATCTTTCCGTAAAGTGACGCTACTTTGCCGTAGTTTACCGTTTTTATTTTAAATACGAATTAAAAAACTTCCTGCATTGTTCTTTTGTCCATTCTTTTTCTTCTATTTTTACAGTATTTCTTCCATTCATTTCCACTCGATAACCTTGAATAACCACATTGGCATCAGTAGCGATTGCTTTAATTAGTCTCCAAAGCTCTTTTTGAGTTGGTAGCTGATTATGTTCTTCTTCATACCAATAAACACATTCAGTCGCAAATTCTGTCGCGTCATTCTGTGATGCAGGGGGAATGAATGTAGATGGGCGTGTTACGTTTGGCTCTCTTGTAATAATGTTTTTAACTAGGCTCTTTTCTTTAGTTTGTTTTAATTCTTCTCTAAGTTTTTTGGTTTCCTGTATTTGTTCATCTAGCTTATCTTCTACGGCTTTATTCTTGTTAATTGGGAGAGGTAGGGGGATATGAATGTCATGCGATCTGCTTCGTTCTTTCTCCTCCTCTATTCTTACTAGTTCAGCTAGTTTTCCTATTTCTGGTATTGCCTTTGCGTAAAGATTTACATTTTTTAAGTAGCCCGACTTTTCTAATACCTCAAATTCTTTCCGCTTTTTGTCTAGTAGTAGTTTAAGTTGTGGCGTTCCAGCAATGCCATAATGGGCTTTGTTTAAAAGGTCTTTTTTATGCAGTTGTTTTTCAAAGTAGTTTTCTAATGCTTTCTGTTGTTTAGCTCTTGTTTCCTTGTATTTACTAAGGCGTTCATCAGGCATAAACCATTCAAGGCTTGTAAGCTTTGATAGTTGTTTGTATTTATCGTTTACGCCTTGTCCCTCATAGGGGGAACGATGAATACCTTTAGAATTTGTGTAACTATCGATAGTAATATTTTTTAAATAGCACCATCCGCGCACTTCATCAGTTCCGTCTACGTTAAAGCCCATATCGCATCCTTTCAATGCTTCCCTTTCAATAAAATAAAATGCACTACCAAACTGGACTTGAAAGGTATCCAGCTTTTCCCACCGTCGCGGTAGGTAGTGCAAAACTATTTACTATGCCTCGTTAATCTTCACTATTTGCGCGGTGTCACGTTTTCCAGCTATTCCCATGATCTTTTTGCCGTGTGACTCTAAAGCGTCTCTAACATGATTTTGCGCGAATCTGGCATAAACTTCTGTAGTTGCGCTGTTGCTGTGATTAAGAACTTTACCGACAAGTGTAAGCTGTTACCCGATTGAGCCAGCCATGAGCCTACTGTACGTCTTAAATCATGAAGTCTTACGTCATCAACCTTTGCGCGTGCGCGAATACGTCCCCACGGTTTATTAATATTGACTAGGTGCTGACCTTCTTTGATCCCAACCAAAATGTAAGGATTGTTTTCCAGTCGTGGCAAGCCTTCCAGCAAAGTTATTGCCTCGCTACTTAATGGCAGGTGCAAGGGCTTACCTGACTTGGTATCGGGTAGGTTTAATTCTTTTCTATCCCAGTCGATGTATTCCCACTTTGCAGAAAGTAACTCGTTTTTTCTCAATCCTGTTAGCAGGTAAAGCCATATTGCACCGCGTACATAAGGGCATTGTTCTTGATCTATGGATTCAGCAAGGCGCGGTAGTTCTTCGGGTGTTACCCAGCGGTCACGCTTATGCTCTTTGAATGCTTCGATATTAAGAACAGGGTTTTTAAAGTCATCAGGCAATAAGCCCCATACAATCCCTTTTTTAAACATGACGGCTAGTAACTCAATGAGTCTATTTGCTTCATAGGGTCGGGTTTTTCCTATTTTGCTGTGAAACTTTGCAATATCGTTATGGGTGATACTCAAAGCAGGCAAAGTGCCAAACTTTGGCAGTAAGTGTTTTTTCAATCTGGCTTGATCTTGCTCCCATGTCTTTTTTCTAGGTTTTGCATATCGCTCTAAGTAGTCATCTGCTAATTGTGCGAATGAGCCAGCCTTGCGCCTTATGTCGCGCCCTTCCATTGGGTCGATGTTATCAATAACTTTTGATAGCTCTTTTCTGGCTTTGTCTTCGGCTTGTGAGACTGTGAGTACCCCAAAGTCACCTAATACCATTAGCCGCTTGCGATTGTTTACACGATAACTAAGCACAAAGGATTTATTTCCCGATGAATAGAGCCGAATACCAAAGCCCTTTATTTTATTACTCCATCGAATATCTTTTGTATTGCCTCGATCTTCGAAGATCATGGCGTTAATGCTTTTTGCTGTGAGGTTGAAAGTTTTAGTTTTCATAGCTTGGTTGTTTTACCGTTGTTCGTGAGTCACCACCGAGTCACCACAGTACTTGGTTTCGCTTGTAGTTACTTGTTGCTATTGTAGCAGTTAAGTGTATGAATAAGTAGGTTAAATGATGATAGTTGTCTTTGTTTGTTTTTTGTATTATTTGACTACGAACCAGGGGGTCGGGGGTTCGAATCCTCCCCAGCGCGCCATACACAATCTAGCAGAACCCAATAAAACCCATAAGCACAAGGGTTCTGCCAAGATTATCATCTAAGTTAATCTAACTCCATCTATTGACATACCGTAACTTTTAACGGTATTTTCGACGTATTCCTTGCTACCGCTTTAAGAACGCACTCTCTAAGTACAAGACCTAAAAACTTGCAGATGCTCTTAGGCTTTACCTGCTGATTAATAGTCCGGCAAAAATTGGCAGTATGATTACTGCCCAGTTTAGGGTTAAACACGGATATTGCTATGACAAGCAACATAGACTATAAAACTAAACGAGCGAATAAACCTTAAGAATGATTAAACCATGAAATCCCTTAGCAGCACTCCCGATGCCATCAAGCCTCAACTCATCGACCGTTTTGGTCGTAAAATTACCTACGTACGTTTATCGGTCACTGATCGTTGTGATTTGCGTTGTGTGTATTGCATGTCTGAAGATATGAAATTTGTACCACGTGAGCAACTATTAACGCTAGAAGAAATGACCCGTATTGGAAATGCGTTTATAGACTTGGGGGTTAATAAAATTCGACTCACGGGGGGGGAGCCGCTCACACGCCGAAATATTCTTAGTGTGTTTGAAGCTTTAGGCTCACAAGAAAACTTAAAAGACTTAACCGTTACCACCAACGGAACCTTACTAGAAAAATACGCACAACCCCTAAAAAATGCGGGTGTAACCCGTATTAATATTAGTTTAGATACATTGCGCACGGATCGCTTCAAAAAGATTACCCGCATCGGCAAGCTAGAAAAAACACTCGCAGGCATTGAAGCAGCACTTCAAGTAGGCTTTCAAAAAATCAAACTTAATGCCGTAATTATGAATGGTTACAACGATGATGAGATTATTGACTTAGTTGATTTTATTCGCGCACGCGATATGGATATCAGCTTTATCGAAGAAATGCCACTGGGTGAAATTGGTGACCATGATCGTGCAAAAACCTATTATTCCAGCGACAAGTTACGTGAATATTTGCAAAGCAATTACCAACTAACCGCAACCACCGAGCAAACAGGTGGTCCAGCCAAATACTATCGCTTTACCGATAACGATCAATCACGCATCGGCTTTATTTCCCCACACAGTCATAATTTTTGTGATGATTGTAACCGCGTTCGTGTCACCGCCGAAGGCATGTTGTTACTCTGTTTAGGACAACAGCATTCTCTCGATTTACGTAAAGTTGTTCGCGCTAACCCATTAGATGATGACGCACTAAGAGCTGCCATTATTGGTGCCATGAAGCTTAAGCCCAAAGGGCATGATTTTAACCTTAATGAACAACCTATTATTATGCGCCACATGAGCGCGACAGGCGGTTGATGAAAAAACAAAAATCGAATAATCACTCCTGAGAAAGCGGGATTTGAGGGGATTTAAAATACTAACTGAAAAAATAAATCTCCCCAGCCTTCTTTACCCAAGAGGTGAAGTATTTTCCTTTTAGCGCTCTCATGTAAAGGCCTCAACCTGTTAATTAAAAACGGGGAGCATTAAATCACTTTCCCAATACTCGACCCACCCTTCTCGGGTCAGCCCCTCCTTCTAGCCCTGCCTTTGTAATTACAATTCCGTGAAGCCCAGAATTTAAATCTCTCACACTAACTTCATGCCCTTTTACTTCAAGCGCTTTTCTTAATTTACTAACACGGGTATTTTGTTCAAGATCCGTATTGCCATTACGGTTTACAAAATGCGGCAGGCTAATGGCAGCTTGAATATCCATTTTCCAATCCAGAACACCTAACAGGGTTTTTGCTACATAATTGATTATTCGACTACCCCCAGGCGAGCCTATTAACATGACTAGGTTTTCGTCTTTATCAAACACCATAAATGGTGACATTGAACTACGGGGGCGTTTCCCTGCTTGGACTCTATTAGCAATTTTTTCCCCATCTTTTTCTTCACTAAAAGAAAAATCTGTGAGCTGATTATTCAATAAAAAACCGCGAACCATTAACGTTGAGCCAAATGCCATTTCGATGCTTGAAGTCATCGAAAAACCATTGCCTTCTTTATCAACAATACTGAAATGTGTAGTACTGGGCTGTTCTGGTGATGTTGAAGTCTTCCAGTTTTGATCAGCATTCGGTGGAGTACCTGCGATTGCTTTTCCCATATCTTTTTCTAGACTAATTAGTTTTGAGCGCTGTTTTAGGTAAGCCTCATCGATTAAACCTTCTACAGGAACTTTGACAAAATCTGCATCTGCCATGTATTTTCCACGATCAGCATAGGCTAGTTTTGCAGCTTGGGTAAATAAATGAACGGCTTCAACCGATAACGGTTGATAATTTTCGAGGCTTTTTCCCTCCAGTAACTTAAGAATTTGAATAACCGCCATCCCACCTGAGGTTGGAGGGCCCATTCCACATATCTTATAAGCCTTATATTTAGCACAAACTGGAGGGCGCTCAATTGCTTCGTACATCGCCATATCTTGAGCTGTTAACAATCCAGGATTATCAGCAGCTGATTGCACGGCAGCGACAATATCAAGCGCGACTTGACCTTTGTAAAAGCCTTTAGCACCAAGCAAAGCGATACGCCTAAAAGTCATTGCTAGCTCAGGGTTTTTCTTACTAACACCCGCTTTAATGGGCTTACCTTTGGGAAAAAAATATTCCCATGACTTTTCATAACGTCCTAGCGCAGGGTTGGTTTTATTAGCAATTGATGTAGCGAGCTTAGGCGATATTTCAAAACCTTCCTCTGACAATTTAATCGCACCTTCAAAGAGGTCTGCCCATGGAAGTTTACCGTGTTGTTTATGGATTTTTTCCATCATCGCAACTACACCCGGCACTCCCACAGAACGCCCACCCGCTAAGGCTTCCCACCAGTTCATGTTTTTGCCATTCTCTTGAAAGAGTTTGCCGTCGGCTGCCATAGGCGCTTTTTCGCGACCATCATAGCTAGAGAGTTTTTTATTTTTATTATCCCAATACAGCGAAAATGCACCGCCACCAATTCCACTTGATTCTGGCTCTACAAGGTTAAGTACCATTTGCACAGCTATCGCGGCATCGATTGCCGAACCACCTTTTTCGAGAATTCTCATGCCTGCTTCAGTGGCATAAGGATTTGCCGATGAGACCATATATTCTTTTGCTTCAACGAGTTCTTGCTCTATTCGCCCGTTACCAAATTCGGGGTAGCGGGCTTCTTTTGCGATAGAAGCGGTACTTAGAAAAAAGCATATTAGAAATAGACCAGCCCTTTCAGATGTCATCAAATTACTCATTTTTTAAATCCTTTTTTTCTTCATTTAACTCAAAGAAACCCATCAAATAACACGATAGGTCGCTTATAATGCACACCTTTCTAGGCGTGATAACTGCTCAGAAATTGCATACTAAAACTCATCAGCCCCACCAAACCAAGGCTCACCGTAATATTACCATCATAACGGCGCATTAGACTGTAACTAATTGGATAAACCCCAACCAATACCTTCGCCATGCACTTTCGTACTGAGAAAAGGATCATAATCCGGTTGGCATCCCATGATAATATCGCCATATTCACCGTGGCAAGAAACGTAAAACATGAAAATAGATAAAAACAGTATTACCGCAGTCATTCTCGCCGGTGGCAAAGGTCGTCGGCTCGAGGGACAAGATAAAGGCTTGGTCGTCTATCAAGGAAAAATGCTTATTCAGCATGTAATTGAGCGTATTCAACCGCAAGCTTTTGATGTCGTCATCAATGCCAATCGTAACCAGAAAACCTATGCAGGCTTTGGTTTTTCAGTAATGAGTGATGAAATGAGTGATTTCCAAGGGCCTTTGGCTGGCTTTGCTACGGCGATGAAGTCTGTAACAACCGACTACATTATCACCTTGCCCTGCGATGGCCCATCACTGCCACTTGATCTTGTCGCCAGAATGCTTCTAGCATTGAATAGTTCATCTGAAATTTCTGACAGAATTGTCGTTGCACACGATGGGACACGAATGCAACCCGCACATGCACTTATCCCTGTTACCCTTATAGATAGCCTCAAGGCATTTTTATTAACGGGTGATCGTAAAATCAAACGTTGGTATACGAAACATAAGATTGTTTTAGTTGATTTTTCAGATCAGCCTAGTGCCTTTTTCAATATCAATAAAAGAGAACAACTGTCCGAGCACACCACCAATGATTAAATCGCCATTGCCACTTTTAGGGTTTGCAGCTTATAGTGGCACGGGGAAAACCACCCTACTTTGCCAACTTATCCCCTTACTTAACGCCCAAGGCATTCGTGTCGCTGTGGTTAAACATACACATCATGATTTTGATATTGACCACCCTGGCAAAGACAGTTACGAATTACGTGAATCAGGGGCGAGTAATGTTGTCATTGCCTCACGCAAACGTACCGCAATAATTATTGAACACCCCGATAACCAAACAGAGCCCAGCCTAGAAAATACACTTAAACAGGTTAATATTGAGAGTTGTGATTTAATATTGGTAGAAGGTTTTAAGTTAGCAGACTTTCCAAAAATTGAACTACACCGCAAAGCCTTAAATAAACCCTATCTTTACCCGACTGATAAAAACATCATTGCTATTGCCCTTGATCACACGCTCGCTGAGAATAAAAAGAGTCATGACAGCAACCAAGCCCCAACACAGCTAGGCCTTAATCAACCCCATACAATAGTAGAATTTATTATAAACAATACACTACAGCGTGCATCATCATGAATCGCTGTTTTTATACCGCTTTTGGATGGATGTCCCTGAATACGATATGATTTAATTGTAGGATCAAGAAGCATATAAATTATTTTGATAAACTACAAAAAATGATAGAATGTTCTAATAGAACTTATAGATTTAGGTGTGATTAATGAAAATAGAAGATATAATTTTAGAGATTACTACAGATATAAGTAACTCATCATCCGATAAAGAACTTATGTCTACTATTAAAAAACATAGTGCTCGATATGGTGCCGAAAATTTCTTATTTGGTTCTGCGTTATACCATGATTTAAAGCCTTGTCCTGACATTTTCATATTAACTGAATACCCAAGTTCATGGCAAAAACGTTATCATGATAAAAACTATTTCGATAAAGATTTAACCGTTGCTCATTGCAAAGTAAAAAACACGCCCATTATCTGGCCAACACAAAATAAAGAAATATCACAAATAAATAAGCAAATCTTTTCTGAAGCAGCTGATTTTGGTGTTAAATCTGGCATATCATTTCCTTTTCACTCGGACACAGGAGAATATGGCGCTTTAGCTGTTAGTACCTCAGAAGATTATCAAAAATCGGCATTTAGTAATCCAGAAAATTTATTTTCCTTACAGATACTAGGTTCTACGCTTTTCGATGTTGTTAGTTTAAAAGGCAAAAAAGAAAATACAATAACACTTACTGAACGTGAGAAAGAATGCTTAAAATGGGTTGCCACAGGTAACCACAGGTAAAACTTCTTGGGAAATATCCAGAATTATTGGCTTATCAGAGCGGACAATCGTGTTTCATATAAAAAATGCAGCATCCAAAATGGATACTACATCCCGTACCAATGCAGCAATAATAGCGATACTTAACGGTGAAATAAAAGCTTAAGCTGCAACGTCTAAAGATACATATTCCTGTATCAAGCTATTAGTGGTATCAATAAACTGTTCGTTTACTGGAATTAGGCATAATACGGATTTTACATTTCCAATCATCAATGGTTTTTTATTACCGATACGTTCCATTGGGATACCCGCAGATTTCATTAAGCGTTCTACTCCAACACTTGTTACTGCCAAGTAACCTGATATGTTTTTCTTTAAAGCAAAGTCCATAATTTCTTTTATCATAAAAACAGTTGCTTCCGACAAAGTATGTCCAACTGGCTTTTTATCTATCACTGCAAAACGACTTAGCTCCCATATCGTTTCATCTTTTGGCAACGGATAATTGCCTAACATAAAATTAAAGACTTCTTCTAACATATAGTTTTCAACTGTTGGTATTAATCTCCAGCAACCTATAATTTTTTCTGTTAAGTCTTTTGCAATAATATAATCAGGGTTTCGGTAATCAAACTGATCAATTTCCAGATCACCAAAGTCCTGAACTTCCCAATGTAACCTTTTATTAAAAACTTTATGCCGTAAATGATACATTCCTCGAAGTAATGATGCAGGCATCTTGTTTCTTTTTGCGTTAATAATATTAATTGACATTATCTCTACTCCTTTCTTTCATGTAAAAGAAAGGGCACGATAATTGTTTTTTATGAATAAAATAACTGTCATACATAACAGTTGACAAATTTCAACTGTCATATATGACAGCTGTTATTTATTACAGCTTACGGCAGTATCTAGGGAATGTTAGATTCAGTTTCGTTGCTACCAGAGGTTATTTATTAATCAAATGTAGTAACAATTTAAATTAATTAATCACATTTTAAAAAGGAGTTTTACCATGAAATTAAAATTAGCTATAGCATCAACGTTGTTAGTACTTGCTACAACCACTGCACAGGCTGCACCAAGTATTCTTTCTTCTGTTTCACCTGATTCAATTCAGAAGATGTCTAGTTCGGAAGCATCTAAAATCAGAGGTGAATGGTATCAGTGTAATATTACAGTGAACAATATGACTGGTCAGACATCAAAAAGTTGTAGAGTACATGTCAGGTGGCAGAAGCATCGTCCAAAAAGCTCAATGACGGTATCTGCTGATGGCAAATATACATATGTTCGTCAAGTAGTATGGGCTAAAAAAATGCTTTGGCGTCTTCATGTAGCTCGATAAGATGGCAAGCGATTAAGTAATGTACTGTAAACAGATGATAAATGAACCTAGTTGTCATCTGTTTATTTTTTTAGTTATGAAGGAAAGAAAATGGATAAGAAAAAGATTTATATGTTTATTGTATCGGTTTTTACCATTACCGGATTAAACGCGTGTAATGATAAAACGAGTGTTGAGCAACCAAAAGAGTTCCATGGGAAATGGAAGGGAGCATGTGAAGCTGGAAGTAATTCTCATTCCTTTACACAAGAATGGGTTATTGGATCAACAAATCGTGATATTGAAATCAAATTATGGAAACAACCGAACTGCCCCTCAAACGCGGCATCTTCAACAGTGGTTTTAAAATCAGTTTTTTTTAGTTCTAATAGACACACCCTTACCAGTAACCTATGCAAAAAAGGATTTGCTATAAAAACAGACACCAAATTCGGCTCATTTAATGATGGAAATCAGATCATTACAATAAATACGGATGGTAATAATACTGATAAGAAAATTAGGGATAAACTTGTGTCACTTAATATTGGTAATGCGTTACCCCGATATGATTTGGTGTGCCTGACACTCAAGGAAAATTACGCATTGGTGATCTGCAGACAGGGGATGGGACAACCGAAGCAAAGCGCCCTAAAGAAATGGATTCGGTTAAATCATATATCAAACGATAAAATTATTATTGCAGATTAGTTTATAAGATTTATTTTAAGCAGGGTTCGCCCTGTTTTTTCATGACTGCTCTTTTCTAACTCCTAATATTGTACGCATACAACCTGTCATTTCTTACAGGTTTCTATTGAAAGCTAAAATGATAATCTAAATGCGTTACTTTGATTTGACTACCCATTAAAAAATAGAACACCAAAGTAACATTCACTTTATAAATCGCATTTAAAGTCCCCTATAGGGGATCAGTAAATCCCACGCCTTTAGGCGGTCAGGGACTAGAATTGGCACTATACTCAGAGTATGGAGCATTATAAAAGAGGAAGCCATACAGTTTGGGATTGTAAATA
>JALSJN010000074.1 GCA_026989335.1 Thiotrichaceae bacterium | reverse complement strand
ATTATTTTTAACAGTCGCTCCCAAGGGATAACTTGATTCATTTCATTGAGGAAACGTTCACGCTTCGTGGTGATTTTCTTTTTATCATAGGCTAGGCTGGCAAAGCTTTGTTGTTTCATTGAATAACTCCTTTCTTTGGATTATGCTATTTTCTCATGATCCTAGGACTTAATCAGGAATTCCTTAAGGGACTATTGAATTTCAATAGGTACTTAGTCCATGATAATTATCAATTAAATATGCTTTATTCTCTATTGCTATGCTTTGTTGCCAATGTATAAATTTGTAAAAGCTCTTCCTCACTAATATCTACAATTGAATCGATTTCGCTGAGTGCGTAGACAAAATCTTCATGCCTGATAGGTGCATAAATCCGTGTCTGTTCTGGGGTGGGTTCTTTTTTTGCCAAACTAGCAGGGTAGCTCCGCCAAGAGAATAAAGCATTAAAAGCAACGGCAACCACTAACATCACTAACGTGTTAATCAATACAGGTGTAATTACGTAAAGATAGCCCAAGTCATGAATTTGTGTGCTCCCAATAACGGCGGCTAATGCTGTGGCACCCCCGGGAGGATGAATACAATGTAAGTAATATTGTGCCCCTATCGCAAACCCAACACTTGCCGCCGCAGCGACATGGCTATCAGGAATTAGTTGAAAACACGCTACACCGATAACGGCAGAGACTATATGCCCGCCAAAAACATTCCACGGTTGAGAAAAGGTGGCTTTAGGTGCAGCGAATAAAAGTACTGCTGTGGCGCCCATGGATGGAATGATATAAATAGCATCTGTAACGCCCAGTGAAACCTCCGTTACTAAATAAATAAGATAAATGCTAATGATGCCGCCAGCAAAAGAAATAAACTTTTCTTTATGCGTTGTGACTTGTTGGTTCATACCAAGAAGGTGTATTAGTTCTGACTTTGTCATATGAGCACTCTCATTATGTTTTGATTATTTAACCACAAAGCTTGCTAGAATTAAAACATGTCTAGTTTCCAATCAAAATTTGACCCCGAAGTTTGGAGAGTCGTATCACAAATTAAAGCAGGTAGGCTCATGAGCTATGGTGAGGTTGCCCGTGCCGCGGGGTTTCCTCGTCATGCACGCATGGTGAGTAAGGCTATGAGCCGTGCAGATATGCCTTTGCCTTGGTTTCGTGTGGTTCGCTCAAACTATAGCTTGGGTTTTGAGAAAGGGACAGAGGCTTATAAACAGCAAAGTAAACGGTTAAGCGATGACGGGGTTGTTATTAAAAAAGGTAAAGCTATTCCTCTAGAAGTAAATAGTGATACGGACCTTGATGAATTATTGTGGCGCAATAGCTTTATATAAATAGAGAGACCACCGACTCATGCAAAGCTCTCATCAAATAATTCGCTTTTAAGAGTCCAGTTTTGATTGGTAATTTAAAAGTGCCAATAACGACTCCTTAATAATAAAAATTGTTCTTCCATTTGCCTAACAGAGTATTGTTAGGCTTTTTTATGCAAAAAAAAACCTCTAATAAATTAGAGGCTCAGTGAAAAATTTGGATGGAGACCTTTACATGAGTCGGTGGCGAAAGAAAAATCGAATTTCAGCCATTTTTACTTATCAACCAAGTCGTGAAAAGGTCTCAGATTATTTGCCCAGTAATATTTTAGCATCAGCAGCACTTAAATTAGCTAACTTTAATGAAGAGCTATTATTTGCTGGTGGTTGAGTAAGTTGCTTAGTTCTGGGTGTTCTATTCGTCCCTAAGCGATTCGATGCATCTAACAATTGCGCATAGCTCATTTGATTTCGTCTTGATATATTACGAGGCGAAGCACGTTTAGTAAACGTAGCGCGTGGAATATTCCCCATGTTACGAGGCGTGTAACGGTAATGCCCTGTTATCCGAAATCTAAATAAAATATCTTCCATTTGCGGGCCGTCTGCGATGTTATGTACAATCATCATGCGCCGTGGGTCAGCCCTACTAGGTTTATTGACGACAATACCAATATGTGGGAATGACGGTCCGACCATCCAAGTAACTAAATCTCCTGGCTTGTAATCACTCGGGTTACGTGTAATGGGTAGTGCGGCACCACGACGTGCAAAAAACTTGCGTAAATTGACCACACGACGGTGATCAATGTTTGTGTCCGGTGATTTTAACTTCCATTTACTTAAATTTGGATAGTTATAAAAAGCAGCGCTCATATCTTGATGTACTTGCTGCTGAAGGTCGATACCTAACTTACGGTATGAACGAATAACCACGTCAGTACAGACACCCATATTGGCAGGAACATCACCCCAAGGGTAGCCAATTTTCACGTAAGAACCATCATATCTAACACGAGATTTAAGACGACCTAATGCTGCATTATTTAGTTTATTTAAGAATGGGCTCGGTGCAGAGATTCTAGCAACCGGGCGACGGTAACGATTAGCGGTGCGTTGCTTGTTATTGGCGACAACCTTTCTTCGTGGTGAGCGCTTTTCATAAACAACAGGACGAAACTTGTTTGCTGCTTGTTTTTTTACGGTAACGGCTTTACGTTGCGTATATTTTACAATCGGTTTCTGAGTTGTTTTTGCAACACCTTGTTGCGGCTTATTAACAGAGCAAGCTGTCATGCCTATTGATAATAAGCTCACTGATACTACAAGTGGCGATAATGAAATTATTTTTTTTAACACGGAAGTGTTTCCCCTATAACTTTTATTCAATATTTTATTTTTTCTGTAATTTAGCATAAGTATGCTGAGCATCAGCTGAACCGATCATTATTATTCAAAAGTTTTTTTAAAACAAGGCTTACCGCAACAAACCCAAAGCTACTTGTTACCATTACCGATGAACCCAACCCCCCCCCGCAGCTTAAGTTTTTCCCTACGGGTGCTGTTTTAGAGCGCTTAAGGTGTTCTGTTGAATAGACACAAGGCACTGAAAAACGTCTTTTAATGTTTTTACTAAAGCCGTAATTTTGCCGTAACAACTTACGTGTTTTTGAAAGTAGAGGGTCGTGTTCCGTTCGACTTAAATCCGCAATTTTTATTAACGTGTGGTCTAGCTTCCCACCCGCGCCACCTACAGTAACAACTTTTACTTTTTGGCGTTTGCACCATGCGATTAAAGCCGCCTTCACCCGCGAGTTATCAATGCAATCAATCACAAAATCAGCACTAGTATCAATTATTTCTGCTAGATTATCTTCACGTGCGAAATTATCAATTAAATGAACCTCGCATTGTGGGTTAATATCATTGACGCGTTCGGCCATAACATCAATTTTATTTTTACCGATAGTGCTAGATAGTGCGGGTAGCTGACGATTTATATTAGACTCTGAAACAACATCCATATCGATTAGGGTCAACTTCCCTACCGCGTTTCTAGCGAGAGCCTCGACTACCCAAGAGCCCACACCGCCAATGCCAATGACGAGGACATGTGCTTGCATAAAACAATCTATAGCCGTTTCACCATATAGGTTCTCTACCCCTCTGAAGCGACGTTTTAAATCAATCTTTTTATTGTCTGTTTTATGCAAAACAAAGTTCCTTTTGGTGCTTTACCGATTTCAGTTAGGTAAGTATGATGCCTTAGTAGTAGATGAAAGGGGACTAAAATGATTGATTCAAAGCCACAAACAAAACCAAACACGAGCAATACTATAAATCATAATGCGTTAAAACATTTAATTGAAGCACATTCAGTGAAAGTAGCGACCGCAGTAGCTGAAGGTGACACATGGATATTGACAGTTGTAGCGGGTGATATTAAAAAAACCGTAATGGCAAAAAATAGTGGTAAAGCACGCATTTGGCGAAAGTTAGAAACACTTACAAAATACTTAAAAGGCTTAGGCTTGGATCATTTTATAATTGATGCGACAAACTTTGACCCTTCGCTAAAAAGCTTACAACGCCCTGATAGCGCCGCTATTTTAAAGCGTACCCATCAAGTGCATAAAACACAACGTATAAAAAACCCACAGATTGAAGATGTTTTAAATGTTGAGCCGCAGCCGCAGGGTGCCTCAATAACTGCAGCGCTCACAAGCAATAGATTAATTGCAGGTAGAAAACCCTTGTCGGATGAGGTTAAAGAACGCTGGGAAGAGCGTAGGGCAAAGATTTTAAAGCAGGAAAACCCTCGGGCTAAGTAGTGGGTGGTTTCGCCTTTAAAATAAAGTCTAAGGTAGGTTGCGGCTCATTGTAGTCAAGTGGCACTAATTGAGTATGCCCATCTCTTTCTAAAAACATACTAGGGAAGCCCTGCGCACCAATTGATTGTGAGAACTGTATTTCTTTTTGCAATTCGTTTTGTGTGCTTTGAGCTTTTAAGGCTTCGCTAAACTGATCCTTATCAAGGCCTAACTTACCCGCCAGTAAAATTAATGTGTCGTCATTGGACGGATTTTGAGCTTGTAAATAATAGGCTTTCTGAATGCTCTCTATTATAACAAGCTCTAGATCAGCCTGTTGTTTGCGTACCGCAATGACGGCTCGGCAAGCAGGATAAGTAGAGCGCCTCGGCTCACATTGCTGCCAGAAATCAAAGTTAAATTCAGTATTGGGGATGTGTTGCTGAATCTTACGCCAGTAGCCTGCAATATCTTGTTGCATCGCTAGTGGCATAGGCTCGTCACTATCAGGGGCCAAGCCACCAAGGATGTATTTTACACGGATATTACTCGGCAATTTTTGGCGAATCAACTGCCACACTGGGCGAAAACCCCAGCACCAACTACACATCGGGTCATGAATATAATAAAGTGTTGATGGCTTATTTTTCTTCATTGAAAACGTTCCGCCTAATTTTTAAAACTCACAACGACTAACAATTCGTTGAACACTCGCTTTAGGATCAATTTCATTAACCCATTGCGTAACAGGTGCGCCATTACTTCCTAGTTCACCATAGTCGATCCAATAGACCTCTTTGGGCTTTCGTTGTTCGGTATATTTTGCATCAAAGCCCATATAACGGATGTATTCTGCATGCCGACGGGCTTTGTCTAAATCATCAAAAGAGCCAAGCGAAATAGCATTTTTATAGGGGCCACTTTCTATAATATTATAGTCTTTCACTTCATTCTCGACTAACTTCTTAATGGCACTTTCAGCTTCTTTTCTCGTTGGGAATGCTTGTAAATACACGGGAAAGTTGAGTGTTATCATGGTTTGTTGCGCACGGATATTACTGAGTAAGCCTGAATTGTTAATCTCACTGCTAACGAGTTCAGCTGTCTTTTTTGTATTAAAGGGACCTAAGGTATAACAACGATTCTTTAAATCTCGATTGGTGATTTTATCTGGCGGAAGTAAAACTAAGGGTGGTACTCCCTCCATTGTTCTGGGTGGAGCAACATACTTATCACTAAAGATTAGTGACCAAACTAAATAAAAGGCATTGAGCGCGAGTAATAATAGAATCAGGTTTTGCATGGGCTTATTTTAGCGGTGTGATGTGGGTATTACCAGCAATCACTTTTAAACCCAGCATGACCAAGCTTTCGTCAAAGGCGTAGGATGATTGCAAATAAGGTTGGAGTATTTTGGTATTACCACCACACACGATTTTTATAGTCTTCGTAGCATTTTTCAATTCTTTTTCCATGGATTGGCTCACAGAGTCTATTGCGCCCGCTAAACCTAATATAGATGCGCTTTGAATCGCTTGGCTGGTGTTTTTGGCGAATAACTCTGGTTTAGAGCGTACTTTATTACTGCCCCAAAGTGGAAGCTGTTGGGTACTTTTTAATAAACTATCCGTACACAAATCAACCCCGGGAAAAATCAAACCACCCCAATGTTTACCTGTAGCATCAAGTGCATCAATGGTGGTAGCAGTACCGGAATCTATAATAATAAAAGCATGATCTTTTGGATAAATATGTTTTGCGCCAATCATGGCTACAAACCGATCGGCACCTAGTTTAGAGGGATCATCATAACCATTTAAGATGCCTGCGAGTTCCTTTTGGGAGATAACGTTATGGAATTGAAGCTTATTAAGAAAGCAACTGCTTTGCACCTGTTTAATTAAATCATCGCCTAAAACAGAGACGATAAAAACCGCCTCAATTTCATTTGCACATTGATTAATAATTTGATCAATACACTGCTGAGGTGGTTTATCATTATAGTTACAACGCTGCTGTTCGTTTAAGTTGTTATCTTTTAACAAGCACCATTTCGCGCTTGAATTACCAGCATCAATTAAGAGTAATGTCTTCATTGCTTGTAAGGTGACTTATTGAGCGGCTTGCTTAATCGAATATCCGCGGATGAGTAGAAACGGAGTTGATTATCTTGCTCTAATAAACCCAGTTGCCCTTGTTGATCAAGTCCTGCAACTATGGCTGTTATTTGTTTCTTTTTATGCTGAAAAGTGACTGATCTGTTTTTTAAAACATCCCACTTATCCCAGTCACGCTTGAAGTCGCCAAAAGCAAGAGACGTAAATTTATCTAAATGTGACTGTAACTGTCTAATCATCGCTATAAGCAGTTTGGTTCGATTTATTTGAGTCGATTGTTTTAATATTGTCTGTTTTGCTAAAGCCTCTGATAAGCAGGTGATGTGTTGATCAATTTTGCTGGCTTCAGCTTCTGGCATAGTAACATTTAAACCAATGCCAATAATAACGGTATTCGATGGACTTATATTTTCGATTAAAATCCCGCCCATTTTTTTTTGTTGCCAATAAATATCATTGGGCCATTTTATGCCGTGATTTTGCAAGCCAATATCAGCCAACGCTTCAGCTACCGCTATGCCTACGCTCAAACCCAATAAAGAAAAGTGCTCTATTTGTTGAATGGGCGCATCAAAGCAGCACTTTAACGAAAAATAAATATTTCCTGTAGCGGGAGAAACCCACTGGTTACCACGTCTACCACGCCCTGCGGTTTGCTCGTTACTAATACAAACATCCCCGCATTGCCCATTTTTTTGTAACCAACTGTTGGTCGAATCAAGACGCTTGAAATGAGTTATCTTTCCACCAGACAAAGCAGAAGCTGCGACCTCATCGCAGTCTATAGGCATCGATAAATATTTAGTCGGGTGGTGTGGCATGTTTTCTGGTGCTTGAATTAACAAATTTAAAGGCAATCATAGCACCAATAAAAGCAAGTGCGGAAGACAGTAAAAACGTCCCTGTTGAGCCTAGTGAACCCCAAGTATAACCACTGAGTAAGCTGCCCAAAGAGCCGCCCAAACCAAAACTAATCCCAGCATAAAGCGCCTGCCCGCGCATTTGTAAACGCCCCGGAAAGAGGTCATGAATTAAGTAAATAGAAGCAGCATGAAAAAGCCCAAAACTAGCAGCATGTAATAGTTGGGAAAAAATTAGAATTGGTAAATTTTCAACCCAGAAGGCTAATAATATCCAACGAATTGCGGTTAATAGTAAGGCAACAGCAAATAACCAAGAAGCCTGATAACGGTATAATAAGCGGTGCATCACTAAAAACAAAGCAACTTCAGCTATTACACCTATTGCCCACATCCAGCCCGTCATGCTTCTGCTGTAGCCGTTCTCCTCTAAATAAATACTAAAAAAGGTGTAATAAGCCCCGTGGCTAATCGCTTGAAAAGCACAAGCGATTAATAAACCAACCACAACAGGATTTTTTATTACAGAGGAAATACTAATAGGGCTTTGTAAGGAAGTATTATGCTTTTTCTCGCGAATAAACAAAGTACTTATCGTATTCGCAAGCAATAAACCTAAAATAATAAAAGGCAACTTTGAAATCTCACTATCAGCAATTAAGGGAGGTAAACCCGCAACCAAAATAATAAAACCGATAGAACCCCAAAGCCGAATTAAACTGTAATGATGGGTGTCACCTTCTAGATGATTTAAGGTTAGCGCCTCAAACAGAGGTAGTGTTGCATTCCACGCAAAGCCAAAAATCATCATCACCAATACCAGCCACCAATAGCTATGGGCTACAAAAACGCCACTAAAGGTAATGACAGACAGTAGCAACGCGGTCTGGATGATAAACAAACTTTTTTGAAAGTGATCCGATATCCAGCCTAAAAAATAAGGAGCAACAATTTTACTCGCCATTACAATCGCCATTAGCTCGCCAATTTCAGCGGGACTAAACTGTAATGATTGAAGGTAAATTGACCAATAAGGCACAAATGCGCCCAAAGTGGCAAAGAAGAAAAAATAAAAGGATGCTAGCCGCGGATAGAGGAAGGTCTGCTTATTTTCCTTGGGCTGCTCCGAGTGGTTCATGAACGGATAATTTTTATTGGGTAATGGGCGATGGGCTCTCTTTGCTAAAAGTCTTAGCCCACCACAATCGTAAACGTAAGCCCCAACTACTGGTCAACCCAACTTCGCTAAATCGGATGTTGCCGTTACCATCAATAATTAAGCTGGTCGGCACGCCTTTTACGCCATAACTATCTGCTAATCGGCTGTCTGCATCGACAATAGTCGGCCAGCTTTCAATACCTTGTTTTCGCATGTGTTTAAGCACTTCGGCTTTATCCCCTGATTGATACGCAACGGTAAGAACTTGGTAATCTTTCGTAAGGTCAGTGATTGTTCCTTCTTCGAGTTTACAAAATGGACACCACTCTGCCCAAAAATGGAGGAGTAAAGGCTTGCCACGATAATCTTCTAAATTGACGGTTTTACCGTCAATAAAAACACTTTGAAAAGGCGGGGCAACACCGCTGACCATATCCTTTTGTTGCCAAGCGCGGATGCCAAAAACAAAGGCGGCGATAACTAATATTTCAAGAAGAAATCGTAGCCAGCGTCTTTTCTTCGGCTTTTTTGAGGTCGAAGTAGGAGTGTTTTTGTTATCTGTCATGATGGATAATTTAGTTTTGAAAGAAAGGCAACCATAGCAAAATCTTGAGACTGTGATGAACTTTTTTATATTAAGACCTCAGCATAACGCGTGAAACGATAATAAAGGCTATAAGTTTTCTGACCTTTCACGAGAAATTATAATGAAGCTTGTACTCAAATTCGTTAGAATACGCTCCATGCACCTGTAGCTCAGCTGGATAGAGTGTTGGCCTCCGAAGCCAAAGGTCGCGCGTTCGAATCGCGCCAGGTGCGCCATTTCTAATATAAATTGAGGCTTTTGTACGACTCGGATGACGGGTAAAAATGACTGAAATATCACTACTTTTTGTTAAAATACTTGCTTATAACTTGTTATTAGCTTCATTTTTTCGCCCAATCAGTGAAATTTCACCGGTTTTTCTTTCGCCACCAACTCGAGCAAGGGCCTCAAATTGATATTCTTTCTTTGCAAGGCTAATACTCACCATGAGTTCCCCAAAACATAGCTCAAACAACGTCACACAAAGTCACGTTGAGAATAAATTAATATCTATTTACCAAGCCAGTATAGACGCTGGAGAGCTAGAACGAGACCCTCATCAGAAAGTAGTCATTTTAGCACTGCAAGAAACTTATGATGACTTGTTAGCATCAGGGTCTTCAAGCCCATTATCATCATTTTCGCAAACCTCATTCAAAGATTTCTTTTTTAAAAAAACATCAAGTACAATCCCACCAATAACCAATAAGGGTCTTTATATCTGGGGTGGCGTGGGTCGTGGTAAAACACATTTGGTTGATCTTTTTTATAAAAATATTCCTATAAAAAGAAAAATGCGTTTGCACTTTCATCGTTTTATGCACTTGGTTCATGAGGAGCTAGATCAGCAGGGTAGTGTGGTTGATCCATTAAAAATGATTGCTAAAAACTTTTCTGAAAAAACCAGATTATTGGTTTTAGATGAAATACACGTCACTGATATTACCGATGCAATGTTACTGGGTAAATTATTTGAGCACCTTTTTAGCTATGGCGTGATGCTGGTGACTACCTCGAATAACCCACCTGATGAGCTTTATAAGAATGGCTTACAGCGAGAGAGGTTTAAGCCTGCTATTGCCCTATTAAAGCAGCATACAAAGGTAATCGAAATGAGCGGTAAATTAGATTACCGCTTACAACGATTAACACAAGACGACTTGTATTGCGTGGTGGATGGTGCTCAGGCAAAGCAATTTTTGCTAAAACGCTTTAATGAACTTGCTGCGATAAATTTACATAAAGACAGACAAGATATTATAATTAATGGGCGGCGAATCCCCATCGAAATGTGGGCTGATGGTGTTGTATGGTTTAGCTTTGAACAGCTTTGTAACTCACCCCGTTCAACATCTGATTATTCGCAAATAGCCAAAATTTACCACACGATATTAATTTCTGATATTCCGATTATGGATAGCAGCATAGATGATGCAGCACGTCGCTTTACCAATATGGTTGACATTTTCTACGATTTACAGGTAAATTTAATCGTAACAGTACAAGCAGAACCTGAAAAACTCTACATTTCCAGTAAATTAAAAGAGCCGTTTAAGCGTACTATAAGCAGGCTTAGAGAGATGCAAACTAAAGAATATTTAGAAGCGCGTCATCTTCCGTAGCAAGTATTCTAAATTGGTACTATGATCTAATTGATTCGTACACATTTAGGTAAAATTTCATCATGTCATGGGATGATAAGCGACCAATGTCGCCACACTTACAGGTTTATAAACTACCGCTCACCGCAAAACTTTCAATAGTACACCGTGGCACTGGTACGGCTTTATTTATTGGTTTGATTTTAATGGTTTGGGTGCTCGCTGCAGCTGCTGCGGGTGAGGAAAGTTGGCAGAGTATGCATGGCTTCCTCTCTAGCTGGTTCGGCAAGTTGGTTTTATTCGGCTTTACCTTTTCACTTTATTTTCATCTCTGTAACGGTATTCGGCATTTATTCTGGGATATGGGTAAAGGTCTTGAGCTTGAATATGCACACAAATCGGGCATAGCTGTGATTGTAGCTTCGGTTATTTTAACCGTGTTGACTTGGCTTATTGCGTAGGACAAATAGTATAATGAAAAATACTCGCGTAACAGCAGAAGCCTCCAACCATTTTTTAATGCAACGCCTTACCGCTTTGGTTTTAATTCCTCTGCTTATTTGGTTTTGTTTTAGTATCGCTTTACTGCCCCAAATGACTTATGAGGTGTTGATCAGTTGGCTGATGTCTCCGTTTAACTTTGTGATGATGCTACTCACGCTCATTATTTCATTTAAACATGCTCATTTGGGAATGCAGGTAATTTTTGAAGATTATATCTCCAATCTAAAGCGTCGTAACTCTGCCATTATCGCGGTTAAAATACTAAGTTATCTATCAATGGCTATCGGCATTCTATCGCTTTTAAAAATAACTATGGGCGGGCAATAATATGTCAATGACAGACTATGAAATTATCAATCACGAGCATGATGTCGTTATCGTCGGTGCAGGGGGCGCAGGCTTGCGCGCAACCTTAGGCATGGCAAGTGCCGGTTTAAGCACCGCTTGTTTGACCAAAGTATTTCCTACTCGCAGCCATACCGTCGCAGCACAGGGCGGTATGTCGGCAGCGCTGGCAAATATGGGTGAAGACAGCTGGCAATGGCATATGTATGACACGGTAAAAGGCTCGGATTGGCTGGGCGATCAAGATGCGATTGAATATATGTGTCGTGAGGCTGTACCTGCGGTGATTGAGTTGGAGCATTATGGCGTACCTTTTTCACGCACTGATGATGGTAAGATATATCAGCGGCCCTTTGGTGGCATGACAACTAACTTTGGTGAGGGCGTAGCACAGCGTACTTGTGCGGCGGCTGACCGAACTGGACACGCCATTTTGCATACGCTTTATCAACAGTCTTTAAAGCATAAAGCCGAATTTTATATTGAGTATTTTGTAACCGACTTGATTATGGAAGAGGGCGTTTGCCGAGGTGTCATGGCATGGGATTTAACCACTGGAGATTTGCACTGCTTCCGCGGGCATCAAGTGGTTCTTGCTACTGGCGGTAGTGGTCGAGCTTACTTTTCAGCAACTTCTGCACATACTTGTACAGGTGACGGTAGCGCGATGGTATTGCGAGCAGGTTTGCCTTTGCAAGATATGGAGTTTGTGCAGTTTCATCCCACAGGCGTTTACGGCGCGGGTGTTTTAATTACCGAAGGTGTGCGTGGCGAAGGTGGTTATTTAACTAACGCTGAAGGTGAGCGATTTATGGAGCGTTATGCGCCCAACGCAAAAGATCTTGCTTCACGGGATGTGGTATCGCGCGCCATGACGCTAGAGATTAACGAAGGACGCGGTGTTGGCCCAGATAAGGATCATATATTCTTAAACTTACAGCACCTTGGCCCAGAAGTGATTAATGAGCGCCTACCTGGTATTGCCGAAAGTGCGCGCATATTCTCAGGGGTTGATGTTAGTAAAGACCCAATTCCTGTGTTACCCACTGTGCATTACAATATGGGCGGCATCCCCACCAATTATAAAGGTGAGGTGGTAACCCTTGATGGTGATGACCCCGACAAAACAGTACCGGGGTTAATGGCAATTGGTGAATGTGCCTGTGTTTCAGTACATGGGGCGAACCGTTTAGGCTCAAATTCTTTATTGGATATAATCGTTTTTGGCCGCGCCGCTGCAATTCGCGCCGCAGAATTAATTAAACCCAATACACCACACAAAGTGTTATCCAACGATATTTTTGATGCCTTATTGGCGCGCTTTGACAAAACACGCTATGCCGATGGCGGGACTCCAACGGGGCAAATAAGGGATGAAATGCAACGTACGATGCAAAAATATGCGGCAGTTTTTCGCACCGGAGAAACCCTGAAACAAGGTGTTAAAGAAATGCAAAAAATCTTTGATAGCTTTGCTGATGTGAAGGTTAAAGATCGCGGTATGCAATGGAATACCGACTTACTTGAGACCTTAGAGCTAGAGAATTTATTAGCACAGGCACAAACCATTATCGCTGGCGCACTCAATCGTGAAGAAAGCCGAGGTGGTCATGCGCGAGAGGATTTCCCTGATCGGGACGATGATCAATGGATGAAGCATACCCTCGCTTGGGTTAATGATAAAGGCACCGTCAAATTTGGTTATAGACCCGTACACATGTACACCTTGACGGATGAGTGTGAAGTCATCCCGCCCAAGAAACGTGTTTACTAAATTTAGGTTAGATTAAATTACTTATGGCTGAATTCAAATTACCCGCGAACTCTATTGTTAAAATTGGTAAAACCTTTTCTGCGCCTAAGGGTGGTGATAAAGAACAGGCAAAAAATACCCGTAAATTCATTATTTATCGCTACGACCCTGCCATTGATGAAAACCCTCGAACCGATACCTTTGAGCTTGATTTAGATAACTGTGGGCCAATGGTGCTGGATGCTTTATTAAAAATTAAAGATGAAATGGATTCAAGCGTTGCGCTACGTCGCTCTTGCCGCGAAGGTATTTGTGGCTCTTGTGCGATGAATATTGATGGTGGAAACACCCTAGCTTGTACTAAATCAATTGCCGATATAAAAGGCGATGTTAAAATTTATCCTTTGCCGCATCAACCTGTGATTAAAGATTTAGTTTCTGACTTGACTCATTTTTATGAACAATACGCATCTGTTGAACCATGGATGAAAAACGATACAGAAATAGCGCCTGATAAAGAACGACTTCAAACGAAACAAGACCGTGAAAAGCTGGATGGGCTTTATGAATGTATTCTCTGCGCGTGTTGCTCCACCAGTTGTCCCAGTTACTGGTGGAACAGTGATCGCTACCTAGGCCCAGCCGCATTGTTAAATTCCTACCGCTGGATTGCAGATTCGCGTGATGAAGCCACAGAAAAACGTCTTGATGATTTAGAAGACCCTTTCAAGTTATACCGCTGTCACACTATTATGAATTGTACTGAGGCTTGTCCAAAAGGCTTAAACCCCGCCAAAGTCATTGCAAAAATTAAACAGAAAATGATTAAACGCAAGATATCATGAGCAGAATTTAATGGTATCAACTCATGACTTATCAAAATTAAAATGGCGTTGTCGTCGCGGTGTAAAAGAACTAGATATTGTACTTGGCAGCTACTTAGAAAAATATATTGAAAACCTAGAGCTAGATGGGGAGAACGACTTAACCATTGCCTTTAAAGAATTGTTAGAACTTGAAGACCCCATTCTTTACGCCTTGTTATTAGGAGAGATTCAAGCTGGCAGTAAAGCTCAACAAGACGTAATTCGACAGTTAAGGCAGTTCTAAGCACCGTTTTAAGTGGATCTTCACTCGACTCAGATGACGAGTGAAGTTGACTACAATTTCACTGCTTTTGGTGGGAAAACTTGTTAATAACTCGTTATTTTAGGCAATAAAAAGCCAGACCTAAGTCTGGCTGGATTTTTACAAAAGCAAAGGGGGTGCTTTTATAAAAAAGAGTCCCGAGGGACCCGGGCTAACAACATATTAAACGGGGGATTAGGTGTTGTTAGCCAAAACATCAATTAAGATGCGTTTTCTATTTTGCTAATATCTCACATTACTCTTAATGGGTCATGCAACAGACGACGAACTACCTACCTTTCTGATAAGTGGCTGTGCGTAAACCGACGTTAGACAACACGTTATACTCGGTCTCTATAGGTAGATATAGAAACCATCTATAAATGCCACCTATAAACGCTTAAACACCGTCGCAATACCTTGCCCATGCCCAATACACATGGTCGCCAAGCCTAAAGTTGCATCTTTCTCTTTCATAATATTTAACAAGGTTGTTGATATACGTGAACCAGAACAACCCAGCGGATGCCCAAGCGCAATTGCACCACCGTTTAAATTCACCTTATCATCCATTTGATCCAATAGACCTAAATCTTTTAGCACGGGTAGAGATTGAGCGGCAAAGGCTTCGTTTAACTCCCAAATATCAATATTTTCTACAGACAACCCTGCTTTTTTGAGTGCTATTTGTGAAGCAGGCACAGGGCCGTAGCCCATGATTGCGGGGTCTACACCCGCTAGCCCTAGCGAGATAATTTTTGCTATGGGGGTTAACCCAGCAGCTTGTGCTGCCTCGTAAGACATAATCACCATCGCCGATGCACCATCCGATAATGCGGATGATGTACCTGCAGTGACTGTCCCACCTTTGGGATTGAAAACGGGGCGTAAGCCTGCCAAGGTTTCTACGGTTGTATCGGGGCGGATGACTTCATCCTTGTTACACATTTGTGGCAAACCATCAGCATCATGCCCTGGAGTTGCAACGATTTCATTATCAAACTTACCTGATTCTGAGGCGGCATGCGCCAACTGATGTGAGCGAGCACCAAAGGCATCTTGTGCTTCCCGCGTTATCCCGTGTTGTACGGCTAATAATTCGGCGGTCAAGCCCATCATATTGGATGCCATTGCTGCATGTTTGGCAAAACTTGGATTTAGATCAACACCATGCGTCATTGGGATATGCCCCATGTGTTCAACACCACCAATAATGTAAAAATCACCATTACCCGACTGGATTCCTTGGGCGGCGGTATGAATGGCTTGCATGGAGGAACCACATAAACGATTGACTGTTTGCGCCGGCACACTGTGCGGCAGGCGTGTGAGTAATGCCATAACACGCGCAATATTAAAGCCTTGCTCGAGTGTTTGATAGGTACAGCCCCAAATCACATCATCGACTTTTTTAGGGTCTAAACCCTCGTTACGATCAAACAGCGCTTCAACTAAATGGGCAGATAAATTTTCTGCACGGGTGACGCGATACATGCCATTTTTGGAGCGCCCCATGGGTGTTCTTACGCCATCAACGACAACGGCATCTCTTGGTTTTAATGTTTGATTTGCTGCACTCATGACTCACCTCCAAAAAAGCTAACATCACTGGATGCCATACCGGCAAGTAATTTAGGTACTTTATAGGCATCACCTAAGTCAGAATATTTTTCAGCCATTGTTACAAAACCTTTAGCGCCGATAGAATCAATATAGCGTAAAGCACCCCCTCTGAATGGTGGAAAGCCGATGCCCCAAATCAAACTCATATCGGCTGACTCGGGCGAATCGACAATGTTATCTTCCAAGCACCGTACGGCTTCTAAACAGAGTGATAGCATCATGCGCTCTATAATTTCAGCATCACTAAACTCATCAGCTTGGCGAATTGCATTTGTTGTCTTCTTGACCAAATCAATCGCACTATCATCAGTTTTCTTTTGTGGTTTGCCACGACGATCAGGTTCATAGCGGTAATAGCCACTGCCTGATTTTTGCCCCAAACGTTTCTCTTTAAACAAGGCTTCAGTTGCAGAATTAAAATCAATTTTCATGCGATCAGGAAAACCTTGCGCCATTACCGCCGAACCATGACATGCTACATCAAGCCCCACAACATCGAGTAAATAAGCAGGACCCATGGGCCAACCAAAGCCTTCCATGACTTTATCAATATGTAAAAAATCGGCACCATCATTAACCAGTTTTTCAAACGCATTAAGGTAAGGGAATAAAACACGGTTCACCATGAAGCCGGGGCAGTCGTTAACAACAATCGGCTTTTTCCCCATCGCTAAAGCATAGGCTACCGTAGTAGCAATGGTTTCATCAGAGGATTTTTCACCGCGAATAACTTCAACCAACGGCATCAGTGGTACGGGGTTAAAAAAGTGCATTCCGCAGACACGCTCTGGGTGCTTAGTTGCAGTCGCTAATTCTGTGATTGATAGAGTGGAAGTATTGGAGGCAAGAATCGTCTCTTTACTGACGATACCTTCAAGTTCTGCCAATACTGATTTTTTGATATTCACATTTTCAACAACCGCTTCTACGACAATATCCGTGTTGGCAACATCACCATAGCTTAGGGTGGTATTGATGCGTGATAAAGTATCCATCATCACTTGTTGGCTCATAATTCCGCGTTTTACACGTTTGGCTAATAGTTTTTTGGCTTCTTTCATGCCAAGTTCTAGCGCTTCATTATTAATGTCTTTCATGATAATTGGCGTGCCTTTCAAGGCACTTTGATAGGCGATACCCCCACCCATGACACCTGCACCTAGCACGGCCGCAGTTTTAACCGTTGATGCTATTTTTGTAAGCTTAGATGCTTGCCGTTTTAGTGCTTGGTCATTTAAAAATAAGCCCACTAAGTTTGCGGCAACATCTGTTTTAGCTGCTGTAACAAAGCCATTAACTTCAATGATCATCGCTTTATCACGATGCAGGTTGGCATGTTTTTGCATGGTATTTAGCATGATTTTTGGTGCAGGATAATGTGGCCCCGCTTTACCTAAAATCATTCCGCGTGCGGTTTCAAACGACATTAACTGTTCCGTTGGGTTTAACCTAATGCCTTCACGTTTTTCTACACGGCGCGCTTCATAATCCATTTCGCCAGCCATACAGCGCTCTAATAGTTTTAACCCAGCGTCGTATAATTTATCAGGGTCTACAACGGCATCAACCCCACCTTGTTTAAGCGCATCGTCTGGGCGTTGGGGCTTGCCCATTGCTATCCATTTAAAGGCGTTATCCAAACCAATTAAACGCGGTAAACGAAAGCTACCACCCCAACCGGGGAAGATGCCTAAGTTAATTTCAGGTAAACCAACTCGCCCTTTAGTGGTCATAATGCGATAATCGGTACTGAGTGGAAGTTCGAAGCCACCACCAAGCGCAACCCCGTTAATGGCAGAAACGGTTGGAAAAGGGAAGTCTTCTAGTGTTGCAAACACTTTATGCACATCAAGCAGACGTTCCGAAAATTCATTCTCGGGTAATCCAAACCAGCCGATAAATTCAGTAATATCAGCACCGACGATAAAGTCTTTTTTGGCACTAGTGAGGAGTAAGCCCTTTATGGACGAATCTGCACCAAGTACGGTGATGGCTTGTTTAAATTCTGAGAGTGTTTTGAGATCAAGCTTATTTATGGGTAAATCATTACGGTCAAAATTAAGCTCTGCTCCGCCATTTTCCAGTTTTTTTACGGAGAGGGATTGTCCTTCGAATAGCATTTAATGAACTCCTTTGTAAACGTAATCTGTGCGTGCATAGACTAAGTTTAGTTCACAAAAAATAAAATGCTTGAAGTTTAGTTGTTATCTTCCTCTTCTTCTGTAATTGCTAGATCTTGTTTGCCTCGTGTTAGTAGCCACGCGAGTATTAGTGAGATTAAGGCTAGACCGAGTAAAAGGCTTAACCACTTTTTTATGCGTTTATTGACAGGTTCTAAAATCTCACTAAGCTCTTGTTTGACAATAATGGCCCAAGTATTTTTGTTGGTGTTACCTAAAATATTCATTGAGAAATTAAAAGGCGCATAAGCAATCAAATACGTGTTGTTATCTTCAGTAACACGCTCAATACCCACTTTGCTTTCTAATGCTTTAATTATTGCGGTACTAGTTTGTTTGTCTTTTATAGTTTCATTATCAATGCGGTGACGCAATAAGTGATCGGGGCCTACTGCCATTATTATGATTCTTTTATCTTTGTGTGTGATACTTTTAAGAATTCTATCCAAAGGTTCTGTCGGTAACTGAAAGGCAAGTATTCCCTGAGTTTTGTTATCTTCATCAACGATGCTGCTTAAAATAAAACTAGACGCCATATTGTGACTGGGGGCGTAAGGGATAAAATCAGTTAAAGCCACATGATTTAAGTTGGTGTTTTCTTGAACTTCTCTAAAGCCCTGAGCTAACGAGGTTTCTTTGTATTTTCCTGTGAGTAAGTTGCTTGCATAATCATCTTCTTTGTAAACGGTGTAAATAATGTCACCGTTATTAGCAATTAAAAATACGTCGTAATAGCCACGAGATTTTGTGAGGCCGCGTAATAAGTTGTGCATTCTCTCGTGAGCATCAGAATACAGCGAGCCATCGTTAGCATTAACATAATTGGCTGTATAATTTGGGTAAAGTGGATTATCCGTTATATATAATTTTCTTGCGGTTGATTTAGGATCAAAGCTTAACGCTTGCCAGCTGCTAATAAGTTCTGTCATGCCTTTACTAACTGGCTCGCTTTCTGCCCAAAAGCGAATTTCCGAATAGATTGTTTTTACTTCACTTATTAATTGCGCGATACGAATATCACGGGTTAACTCTAAACTCTTAGATGCTTGTATAATCGCGTCTTGACGTAAATCTTGGGTAACTTTTTTTCCCGCAAAAAAAAGTGTTAAAAGTAAGGTAGCAACAAAAAATAAGTGAAAAAATTTCATGCTTTTGACTCAGCCTTATCCCGTTTAGGACCAGAACTGCCGTGCTGTGGCAATAGCCGCTCATTAACCTCATCACGTGCCATTTGCCATGTGAAGGCAATAAAATCAAAATCTTCAGCCGTCAATTTACCATTGGCTCGATCTTTTGCAATTTTTTTAAAGATATCATTTAAGTGATCAGCCATTGTTTGCAGCTTTATTTTATCCGTCATATGCTCTGCTTTTTTTAAAACTTTACCCAGTTCTTCGTTATAAACAAGTAAAAGGTTTTTTTGTCTGCGATTTGCTAGTCGCAAAAAACTAGAAAATATTACCGCAAAAACGGTAACAATAAAGGCCATTGGCTCTGCTTGCTCTTGTAAAAAGCTAGGCTCATTACGATCATAATATTGTAGTGCGCCTTGGTGTAACGGTATCGAGGTACCTTTGCTTCTATCAGGTGCCTGCACAAAACTACTTAAAGTAGAGGACTCTAACAATTCTTTACGATGTTCAAATAAAACGCGCGTTAGTTGATTAACCACTTCTTCATCTAAATCATCTCGAGCTATTAATAAGCGTTGTACGGAGACCGTTTTAATATCTTTTTCGGGTAACGCGGGTGTCCCTTTGTAAGAGCCTTTTGGAATAATGCCGGCATCAATAGAAGGTAGTTTTAACCCCATTGCATCGGCTTGGTCAATTTCAATAATGCGCACGGGGATTTTATCGACTAACGATTGTATGCCTTTACTTCCAGGAGGACGCACCCGAAAAATGGCATCGACGGTGCCTTTTTCTAAAGCAAAAGAGGCGGCTGATGATGACATTGATTTATAATCAAAGGCACCTTCACCTAGTTGGTAATGTCTCATTAAAAACCAAAATGATTTATATTGACCACTCGACGTTGAAGGCAGCGCTAAACTTTTACCCCGTAAATCCGCAATTTTAAAAATATCTGAATCTTCACGTACAACCAGTTGGAACAAGTCTGGGAATAAGCTTGCTACTAAGCGAGCCTCATCAATCAGTTGGCTATCGGCTTGTACCGCTGCTATTTGGACTTGGTTGGCTTTAAGCAGCTTTAAATTTTGTGATGAGCCAAGGCTGGGGACAAGTTCAAACTGTATATTGTCATTTTGTTTAGCAACAACATCAGCGGCAGCTTTGATTAAGTTATAAGTTTCACTGCCAGGTTTACTCGCTGCAATGCGAACATGGTAGGATTGATTGAGGTTATTATAAAACCATAATATGCCAAGACCCATCGAGAAAAGTAATGCGAAAATAAGATAAAATTTAAATGCATCAAAGAGTATTTTCATTGATTTTCTCGGATATAAAAGATTAAATTCTTAGACATAAGGTTCTATTATAGCTAAGTTTATGTGACAAATAAAAGCAGGGCTGTAATAATCCGCCTCCTCACTTCTGATATTGATACTAACATGACCCAACAACGTAAAGCTGTTTCTCTTATTTCTGGTGGCTTAGACTCACTTTTAGCCACTAAAGCCATGTTAGAGCAGGGGATTCATGTCGAAGGCATTAATTTCTTTACCGGTTTTTGTGTGGAAGGTCACACCCATGCTATCCGTAAGAAAAAATCCAGTAAGCCAAAACGCAATAACTCGCTATGGGTTGCCGAGCAGTTGGGCATTAAACTCCACATTATTGATGTGGTTGAAGAATATAAAGATGTGGTGCTCAACCCAAAACATGGTTACGGTGCAAACCTTAACCCCTGCTTAGACTGTAAAATATTCATGGTTAAAAGAGCGCACCAATGGATTGAAGAAAATGATTTTGATTTTATCGTAACGGGAGAAGTAGTAGGGCAACGCCCAATGTCGCAACGCCGTGAAACTATGCCAATTATCGCGGCCGAGTCTGGTGCTGATGAGTTATTACTGCGTCCTTTATGCGCACAAAATCTACCTGCAACAAAACCCGAAAAAGAAGGCTGGGTTGATCGTGAAAAATTATTTGATTTTTCAGGACGAAACCGTAAACCACAAATGGCTTTGGCAGAAAAATGGCAGCTGGATGATTATGCACAACCGGCAGGTGGCTGTTGTTTTTTAACCGACCCTAACTACTCCGATAAAATGAAAGATTTATTAGGTCATCGTGGCGAAGGTAGAACCTACGAAATGGATGATATTATGTTGCTAAAAATAGGCAGGCATTTTCGTCCACGTGAAAATTTTAAAGTCATCGTGTCACGCGAAGAAGGCGAAACACGCTTTTTACAAGGTTATAAAAAGCAATTTACTTACGTTAAAACAGCCAGCTGTAATGGGCCTTTGAGCTTGCTTGATGGCTCTGACATTTCAGCAGAAGATATTCACCTCGCCGCAGCCATTACCGCGCGCTACAGCCAAGGGCGTGATGAGGATGAGATAACGGTAAAGGTCGGGATACCAGGAGAAGAAGAGCGTGAGCTACAAATCAAACCGTTAAAAGCTGATCAGATAGAATCCAGCTGGACACTGTAAGCAAATACAACTTACTTTTTTGAGCCGATGATTCAACCTCGCCCACGGTAGTTAGGTACACTCTGATCAGGTACCCACACACCTTTTGGGATAGTACCTTGTGCAAAAAAAACATCAATCGGCATGCCGCCGCGTGGATACCAATAGCCGCCAATTCGAATCCACTTAGGTACAATCTCATCAATTAAACGTCGTGCAATACTAACCGTGCAATCCTCATGAAAGGCACCATGATTTCTAAATGAGCCAAGAAATAACTTGAGCGATTTGCTTTCAACTAACATTTTATCAGGAATATAATCAATCATTAAATGCGCAAAGTCAGGCTGACCAGTCATGGGGCACAGTGAGGTAAACTCTGGAGCGGTAAAGCGCACCACATAATCAACATCGGCTTGTGGATTATCGACACTTTCTAGACGTGCTTCTTGAGGAGAGCTAGGGAGCGAAGAATCTCCCCCTAGTTGTTTTAAATTATCGTAGATTGTTTCTTGCGTGCTTTCTTTATTCATCCACGAAGTCTAACGTTTTTATTGACAGTTGGCACTAGTATCTACAGAAAGGTCACCCGTGTTTAAACAGCTGCCTGAAATTACTGTACTGTTAACTGCTGTAACTGTAGACCCTGTTGTAGTTTTGTTTACTACTAATGAGCCGTTTGTAACCTTTAATAGTTTAGGGCCATTATTCGTTGTACTTTTTCTTACAACAGTACCTGTTGTGGCATTTATATTTACACTCAAAGTATCTGTAGTGGGTTGTGAGTTATCCATATAGCCCCTTAGGTTAGTCATCGACAAGTTAAAATCTAAAGCATTAGCAAGCGTTAATAGTGTTTGGTTATTGGACTTGCTGATGGTCGCCCCTAATGATGCTAACGATGCGTTTAACGCAAGTGCTCCATCAATTTTAAACTGAACGGAGTTAGCACCTACACCTGTTAGCGTTACTGTATTACCATTATTTGTAACAGTCGCATTACCAGTAATTGCATTTAGAATCACTTGTTCCGTAAAGGTATTATTTTGGTCATCAGTTTGTGTAGTCAATATATCTAATGCACTCATATTTATACTTACATTTAACGAATTGGCGACACTATCTGCGCTAACACTAAATAAGCTATTGGTTTGCCCAATATTTATATTAGTAACCGGCGTATCTGTAATAGCTATTGTTGTAGGTACTGATATTGTAAATGTACCACTAGTAGTCGTTTGGGCATTAGAGGCAACCCTCAATGATCCAGCCATACTATTTGGAATATCTATTTGATCATTTGGGTTAGCTACGCTATTTATGCCTACTAACAAGTCAGGTAATCCACCAAACTCAACTTGATAATACGATGAGTTATTCGTAAAACCCAACTTAGAAAAGATTGACGTATTATATTTAAAATCAGTATCAGCAGCGGTGATATTGTTATTGCTATCAATGGCGTTTACAGTACTTACAAAAGTGATATTTTGTAAAACTGTTTTACACTTTGTGATTTCACTAGCTGTGAGTTGTAAAGATGTGTCGACACAAATAGTATTTTCATCAGGGTCAAACGTATAAACATTAGCATTACTAGTTGAAGTTGAGTTGTCTATTAGCAGATTAAATTTTTCAACAATATTATTTTTTGCTTCATTTAAGCTATCAACTATTGGGTCGCTTGCGCCGACGCCGGCAATAAGCTTGGGTGAGCTATTAGCTGGGCTAGAGTTGTTTAAATTGTTGTTTACCGTTGAAAGTGACGAGCCTAAGCTGTCCATATTCGAGCTTAGGCCTTTAGTTAAACCATCCTTTAAGGACTGTTTAAGCTTTGCCTCTACGATGCCAGAAGTGTCAGGTGCCGACTTTGCAGAATCTCCACCGCAGCCGTTAAGTGTAATAATTGCGCTGGTCAGCGTAATGCCGAGTAGATAATTAAAAGAGGTTTTTTTATTTAATGAAAGCATTTGATACCACCTATATTGAGTTTAGTGTAAGAACAGCTACCCCCTCAATACTAACAGCTTATTTATTAACCGGAACTGAATATATTGCATAAAATATTATTGCCTGTCATGGATTAATGAAGTTAATAAATACTTTTAATCATAAAATAAACATGTCATGTGAATTATTATTTATAATTAAGTTCCTTGCAGTCACATAATTTTGCCATGGCTAAGTACGAAAAAAACCCATTAAAGATCAGAAAAAAGTACACTCAGTTTGTAAGTGATGAGCTAAATCTTGCTCACTTGAGTGAATTAGAGCAAAAAGTAGCAATACAAATGGTTCAAGCCAGTGGTGATTTAAGTATCCTTGAATCACTGAGGTTTAGCGAGGATGTGATTGATAAAGCATTGGAAATTCTTGATGATGATTTTGAGTTATTGTGTGATGCCGAAAATGTAATTTGTGGCGTAAAACAAAAATATTTAAAAGAAGAACCTATTTGTTTGATTAAGAAAGCGAGTGTTATTTCGCAAGCAAAATCGAATAAACAAACACGTAGTATGACGGCAATTGATGCTTGGAAACCTTATTTATCGGGCAGTATTATTCTTATTGGTAATGAGCCGACAGCACTCTTTAGGTTGTTAGAAATTATTAAGGAATGTGATGAAGAAGATCGGCCTGCCTTAATTATAGCGGCCCCCGCTGGTTTTGTTGATGCTTCTAATGCCAAGCAAGAGCTATGGAAAAAGCATCAGAAGTTGAAGGTTTCTTGTATTACTTTATTAGGTTCAGCGGGTGGTAGTGATGTCACCGCCGCGGCGTTAAATGCACTCTTAAGAATACAGAGTGGCTTACGTAAAGGTTAAGTAAAATCTTACAATATTGAACTTCTAAATAATAATAGCGGTCGTAAAGGTTATGAGAACAGTATTGTTTTCAAAATATTAAGTCAGCACAGGAGCTGTGATATGAAAAACCTTTTACTCTTTTTATCGCTATTAATGGCACAAATTTTTGTCTTTACTAACGTACAAGCGGCCGATTATTGGAATGAGAATCAAAATAATACGGTTATTGTGGATGTTGTAGACGATAGAGGCAGGATACTCAATCAATATACTGCTAACAATAGCCGTTATAAAACAGAACGTAGTTACTTAGAAGCAATTAAAGGCAAGCGTTATAAAATACGTTTACGCAATACCAGTAGCAGGCGAGTCGGCGTGATTGTTGCGGTAGATGGGCGTAATATCCTCAGCGGTAAAAAGTCGCACTTACGCAATAATGAAAAAATGTATGTATTAGACCCTTATGAATCGACCGACTATATGGGCTGGAGAACGTCTAAAAATCGTGTTAATCGCTTTTACTTTACTTCGGCAGGTGACTCTTATTCAAACGCATGGGGAGATCGCTCCGCCATGGGCGTAATTGCCGTTGCCGTGTTTAATGAAAAACAGAGACGTTATAAACGCGAAAATAAGCGCTTTAAGCAATCCCCTTCAATGCGTGGCTATTTATCTGATGAGTCAACGGGCACAGGCTTCGGCAGAGATGAGTATTCACCCACTGTGAATGTTACTTTTAAGGCAAAAAATAAACCTAGCCTAAAACGTTTTATAAAGTATGAATGGCGTGCTACTTTGTGCAAACGCGGTGTCATCGAGTGCGGAAACTATAATAATGACTACCGTGAGAATAATCGTTTCTGGCCGCGCGAAGCCAATAATAATTATGCCCCCTTCCCTCCAGGGCATAGAAGAAACTGGCAACGTAACCGTCATCATAATCGTGGTCATAACCTTAACCACCAGAGCCGTCAAAATAATAACAACAAAATTCCTCAATGGAGTGATCAATTTATGACAAGTTGGGATACTAATTATGAGCGTGGTTGGTAGTTCGTTATTGGCTTAGGGACTAATTAAAAATGACTACGAAAAATACGCAAGGTTTGTAATCGCGCCGGTTACTTTTCGATAGTTTGTCTTAGATTAGAATTATTTTAAAAGCTCGGCTCGCTTGCGACCGAGTTTTTTATTGGCGCTTTCATGGGCATCAAGTTTTTCTACGTGCAAAGAACTCGTCATTTATCCATGCTTTAACTTCGCCCATCGGGAATATAAGGTTGGCTAAAATGTCTTCGTTATACTCGTTTATAGTTCATCTATAATGGGTATCTTATGAAAAATATTCTCCACCTTCTTGCAAGCATCACGCTGTTAACTTTCCTTACTACAAATACAGTAAGTGCTTTTGAAACCATAAATAATGGTGAAGAAGTCATTACAGTACCCAGTACCCCTGAAGAGCAGTTACTCTGGGAAAAAGCCTACCAAACTGAGCAATTAAGAGCTAAAAAAGCAAGGGCACTACAAAAAGTAAGGCAAGCGCACTATAAAGCAAATCCTAAGCCCGTTATGTATAAGCCCGCTCATCAATCCATACAGCAGGTGCCAGAGGCAGAAGAGTTATTTGATGCGGCAAGTGGGGGTAATGCGCAATTAATTGGCCGGCTCTTAGCACAAGGCATCGATGTCAATATAGCCAATACAGAAGGTGAAACGGCGTTGCACATGGCAGCCGCCAGAGGGCATTATCGCGCTGTTATTTATCTCGTAACAAATGGCGCTTACGTTAATGCTAAAACAGTAAAAAACTGGATTCCCTTGCATCATGCAACGCGGTTTAATCGCCCCAATATTGTGAACTATCTTTTAAAGCATAATTCCTCCGCATATCAACGAACAAGTGATGGATTAAGTGCGATTGATATGGCGAAGAACCTTAATAACAATAGATTGTTATCTATTTTAGGTGCGCGGTAAGAGCTTCTGATTTCAAGTTTTAAGTTCAACAATTAATTCAGCACCATCAACTGCAAGCACCTTCACCGAACTACCGACCTCGCAGTCAGGGCCGTTAGCCTTCCATGTTGACTCGCCCACTTTTACCCGCCCGCTACCGTTTGTTATTGCTTGCTCTACGGTAAAGGATTTACCAATAAGGCTGCTTTCTTGGCTACTGAGTGTAGGGTCTTCGGTATTGATTTCTTTGCGATTAAAAAATAATCGGCCCAGTAAAATGGCGGCAATACTGGAAATCGCAAAGAGAATAAACTGAGCTTGCCAACTCATTTCTGGCATAACAAGCAGCACAAAACCTGTCAGAATAGCGGCTACTCCCATCCAGATAAAAAAAGCCCCTGCCGAGAAAATTTCAACAATAACCAATGCGATAGCAAATAACCACCAATGCCAATACAGCAGGTAATCAAAAATTCCGTTGAACATTATTTTTCCTCTTTTTGGGAAAAGCTATCTTTAGTAATTTCAGCAATACCAGCTAGTGACCCTAATAGGCTGGTTGCTTCTAAAGGTAGCATAATGATTTTCGAATTATCGGCAGAACCAATATCTTTTAAGGCCTCTGTGTAGCGCTGTGCAACGAAATAATTAATGGCTTGAATATCACCTTTTGCTATTGCCTCAGATACCATCGTGGTTGCTTTAGCTTCTGCTTCGGCGAGTCTTTCACGAGCCTCTGCATCTCGAAAGGAGGCTTCTTTTTCACCTTCGGCGGCTAAAATTTGTGATTGCTTAACACCTTCTGCATTCAATATGCGTGCTTGTCGTTGACCTTCAGCTTCTAAAATCAAGGCGCGCTTCTCGCGCTCAGCTTTCATTTGTCGGCCCATTGAATCGACTAAATCTTGTGGCGGGTTAATATCTTTAATTTCAATACGGGTTATTTTAATACCCCATGTAGCTGCCGCTTCATCAACCACAGACAATAAACGTGAATTAATTTCATCACGTTTTGAAAGTAATTCATCCAAATCCATTGAACCCATTACGCTACGGATATTGGTCATTGTAATATTCAAAACGGCGCGATACATATCATTGACACGGTAAGCCGATTTAGCAGCATCCATGACCTTAAAAAAGACCACGCCATCTGCACTGACCATCGCATTATCTTTGGTGATGACTTCTTGCTGAGGAACATCGGCAACTTGTTCCATCATATTGACTTTCGCGCCGACAACATCAATAAAAGGGATCAAAAATTGAATGCCAGGCTTTAGTGTGCGGGTATAACGACCAAACCGTTCGATGGTGTATTCCATGCCTTGTGGACTCGCTTGACCCCCATCGTGACGACAATAAAGGCTAAGACAACCAGTGCTATGGGTAATAATTCCATTTCTATTCTCCAGTGGGTTAGGCTTTAGTATAGATGATAAGCAATACTCGTGCTTTTGATAAGTTGAGAGCTTTGCAGGATATGAATGTGTTTGTAATAGTTCGATGAAACGAAGTGAAATAAATTTATTTCTTAGGAGCAGGTTGAGGACGGGTAAAGACCCAGTTATCGGCGGTTGATTCTTGTGCAGAATAATTATAGCCACCTGCGCCAAAGTCTTTGATATCTTCAGCATATTCGATGCGGTTTCTTAAAATAAAATCAGTCATCATGCCACGCGCACGCTTGGCAAAAATGGCGACAACACGTGTATTACCCTCTTTGGTTTCTTTAAAGTTTATATTGAGTAAACGGCCATTGAGTTTTTTAGGTTTAACCGATTTAAAATATTCATTGGAGGCAAGGTTAACTAACACTTCTTCGGTGTGACCTTTGAGTGTTTCATTAAGTTTATCGGTGATACGTTCACCCCAAAACTGATACAAATTATCACCGCGCTTATTTTTTAGTTTTGTTTTCATTTCTAAGCGGTAAGGCTGGATTAAATCCATTGGACGAAGCGCACCGTATAAACCCGACAAAATTCGTAAATGCTCTTGCGCATAGGCAAGATCATTGTCATCGTATTTCTCTTTTTGAATGCCTGAATAGACATCACCTTTAAAGGCAAATAATGCAGGTTTTGCATTATCGGGGTTAAAAGGTGTTTTCCATGTATTGAAACGCTCAACATTCAAGATAGAAATATTTTCACTGACTGCCATTAACTCACGCACGTCTTTTACATCAAGCTTTTTAGCTTTTTCAATCAGCAGTTGTGAGTCGCTTAATTGATCAGGGATAGAGTACAATTCCGATGGTGTCGGTGTGTCAAAGTCCTGACCTTTTGAAGGAGAAAGTGTAATTAACATAAGGTGGTGTGTTCACTCAGCCATTAACTTTTCATACTTTGCCATTAGCTGGTCTTCATTCTCTTCATTATCAGGGTCTTTTGGAATACAATCAACAGGGCAAACCTCAACACATTGAGGTTCGTCGTAGTGACCAATACACTCAGTACACTTTGTGGGGTCAATTTCGTAAATCTCATCACCCATGTAAATTGCTTCGTTAGGGCACTCTGGCTCACAGACATCGCAGTTGATACATTCATCAGTAATTAATAAAGACATTTTTAAACTTCCTTTCTTTAAATCTATTTTGGTTCATTTCATATTGACGGTGATTTTAACAGCACGCAGGAAAATAAACATTAACCATTATCAAAGTGAGACCATTGCCTCAGATAATATGGTCAAACTTGACCTTTGCAAGGTTTTACTTACTGGCGGTTCTGTTTTCGGTGAGCGCTTTATTCACAAGAGGGTGAATAAATTTAGAAATATCGCCCCCTAAAGCAGCTACCTCTTTAACTAACGATGAAGATATGAAAGAGTATTCATCTGCTGGCATTAAGAAAACGGATTCAATATCGGGGGCTAGATTACGGTTCATACTGGCGAGTTGGAATTCGTATTCAAAGTCAGATACCGCACGTAAGCCACGAATTAAAATACTCGCGTTTTGCTCATGTGCAAAGTCAATTAATAAACAGGAAAAGCCCATAACACGCACATTAGGTAATGTTAAAACTTTTTCACAAAGGTTGATGCGTTCTTCTAGCGAGAAGTGAGGGATTTTTTTACTGTTAGCTGCGATGGCAACAATGACTTCGTCAAAGAGGTTTGCTGCACGTTGAATTAAGTCGATATGACCGTTGGTAACAGGGTCGAATGTTCCTGGGTAAATTGCGATTCGTTTACTCATTGGAGAAGTCTCAGGTTAAGTCGGCGTAGCAAATTAAGGCGCTATGATAAAACAAATGCTCAGAACTTGAAACGCTAGAATCAACTTGAGATCCCAGAAAACGTTACTAGGAGCTTGTCCGAGAACTAAGACCGTAGCGAAAATTACAGAATTATCATAAGTTGTGATTATCGAAAGAGGTGAATAGCACGGCTATTTAACGATTTTGATAAGCTCAAATATATGATGATTGTGGAATTTGCAGTAGGTTTCTAGTTCTCGGACAAGCTCCTAGAGACCTTTACACGACTCGGATGACGAATAAAAATGGGTAAATTCCATTGCTTTCTGCCACCGAGTTGTGCAAAGATCTCTACTAATTAAATAACCTTGCCGCCCTTGGTGTCACAGTCTGCTTTACTGGCTTTAATCCAGCCTTTTCCTTTACAACTATTTTGACCAGCACAACTGTTTGTTGCTGAGCCACAAGCACCAGTGCCTTTACACGAGTTGATGCCCGAACATTTAACTTCGGCTACTTTAGCTGCCGCTTCAGGGGTTGCTTTCTCAGTCGTTGTGGTTTTATTTCCTCCACAGCCTGCTAGCAATAATGTTGCTGCTGCGGTAGCGAGTGTGAGTCCAGTTAGTTTTGATGCGGTATTCATGAGTAATCTCCTTATTGGTTGTGCCTCTTCGAAAGCAATCAAAGAGGACTACTACCGCATACGTTAAAGAAGGTAAATAAGATGCAGTTATTTTCTCTTAATATTATTGAATAATCTTTTCAAGACTTTTATGTTCTCTTTTTTATTTTTAGGTTCACTGGGGTTGTAACATAATTGTGAATAATATTGCGTAAATGCAATTATGTCATTGGCTAAACTAGGCAATTGAGAAGCAGCATATTGGCTGAATACTGTTGGGCTTTGTGATAGCTTCTTGCTCACGCCATGTTTTTCCAAGCGGTGACAAAACTTTCGATAAAGTTGATGCTCTTCAGATTCCCTTTGATTATTTTGTCCCAGCCTAAGTAGTAATGACCATAGCGTAATAATTGCAATAAAAAACCCGCCCACTATCATGGCAATTTTTTGTAAGCTCTGTTCACCAAAAAACTTTTTTATTAAAGCCGACTGGCTATCACGGTCATAGCCAATGACAAAACGGCGCCATGCGTATTGCGCTGAATCCATTTTATCTTTGAGTTCACTTAGCCATGAGTATTTTTCCATGGAGAATATTTGGTCTTCTAAAAAGCCACCTGCTTCGCCTACGGCATGTTCAAGGCTTTGTTCAATGCGGTTAGGGGCAACCATTGCCGTAGGGTCAAACCTTAGCCAGCCTTTATCTTTAAACCAAACTTCTGTCCACGCATGTGCATCATATTGATGTACCGATAAAAATTGACCTTGTTTATTCCATTTACCACCTTGATAGCCGGTAACTACGCGCGCAGGAATACCGACAGCACGCATCATAAAAACAAAACTACCTGCATAGTGTGCGCAAAAACCTTTTTTATTATTGATTAAAAACTCATCAATCGTATTTGTATCACCGAGTAGCGCTGGGCGTAGGGTGTAGTAATACTCTTGCTGTTTAAAACGATTCATTACCGTGTTTACATAGTCTTGTTTTGATGTTGCTTTGGCGAGTAATCGTTTTGCTAGGGCGCGTGTTTGCGGGTTTCCCCCTTTGGGTAATTGCAAGGCACGTTGGCGTGTTTTTTCGTCTAAGGTTGTATCACGTAACGCTTCTGGGTAACTCGTCAACGTTAGCATTTTGGGTTCAAGAATATTGCTTCTCGCCATTAGGGTATAGTCAGTGCCATAAACTGCATCGCCTTTTACATTAACGACGGGGGTTAATGCAAATAGCCAAGGACGAGCCGTTTTTTCATAGATAACCTCGTATTCTCTGCCGTAACCTTTTTTGACCAAACGGTTTCTTATGAATTGTTCTCTCGTGCGTAATTTTTTTCTACTGGCTTCGAGGCTTAGTGAGTCGCTAAATTGAGTCCATGTTTTACCATCAAAATGTTGCATCACTAAGCCACGCCAGTAAAGCTGATTTTGATTGGGTTTCTCCCCCATAAATTTAACCGTAAACGCAAGTGCGTCAGATTGACTTAAATTGGCAATATCACCAGGCGTCATGCTGTCTGAAATACCAGTTTTAGCGTGGCCTTCGCCAGAGAATGGTAGCGTCCAAAGTGGTGTAAAGCGAGGCGCAAAAATAAAAAACAGTAACATTAGCGGTAGGCATAATAAAAGCATTAAAGAAGATAGTTTAAGGTTTTCCAGAATAGGTTTCGCGCTAACGGCAGCGCCCTTATCATGTTGAATTGCAATTAAAGCCGCGGTTAAAATCGTTAATGCAAACGCACCATAAAGTGCGACAAGTATGGATTGAGAATAAATAAATAAAAGCCCGATGAGTAAAAATCCCGTTAGGATTACCACCATAGCATCGCGTTTTTCAATGACTTCGAGTGCTTTATAGGCAAAGCCGAGCATTAATAGCGATGCCATCATATCCAAAGAAACCATCGGCATACCGCTGGCAAACAGACCAATTATACCAATCCCAGCGATGATAGTTTTTAGGACTTTTTTAGGTTGCTCTTGATGGCCTTGCATGACACGCATTCGCCAGCCCGCCGAAAATAATAATACCGGTAATATCCAAATAGGGAGAAAAAACATCAGCGGTAGCATCACCACTAATTGCGCAACTAACAGCCACATCATCGCCGAATATGTAATTTTTAAGTCTTTAGCAAAACCGTCGTTAAACATATTATGATGCCTGACCGTACAGCGCTAAGGCGGTTAAACACATGGTTTTATGTGCTTCGCCTGTGGCGGGCGGAATGGTTTTTCCGGGGATTTTTAAACCGTAAACTTGTTGCTCTTGATGGTATTGCAATATTTTTGCACTCAGGTGTGAAAGCTTTAATTCAATACCTGTAATGGCGAGTGAGTCCCAATCTAACCAAAGTTCTTGATTGGCATAATCGACAAATGTTTTTGTATAGGCCTTGCCAGTTTTCGCATACGCACCCCAATGAATGTGTTTGGGCGAGTCACCCGCTTGGTATTCTCGAATCCCAGAAAAGTCTGTAGAACCTCGGGCGATTTCTTTACCGGCCTCGGCATCATCGCTCTTGCTTTGTTGGTTTTCTGCGGTGTCTTGTAATAGTGGTTTGGGGTAAATAATACTTTCCATATCAAGCATGGCATAAGACCATGCGACGACTAAACCCACGGGGTATACGGTAAAAATACTGATTTTGTCAGGCTTAAATAAACCACGCTTTTTGGTATCGTGAGACAGCTTAATTCGCACCGTATGATGATTTTGTAGATTAACTTGCGCGACATCTTGATCTTTCCAGCCCAAAGAAATGGCAGATTTCTTTTGGTTTTCTGGGCAGCGAACCTCAATCTCAAATACAGCTTTTTCGCCTGCAAAGCAGGCATGAGATTGAATAGCTTTGATGGTGACACCCGCAAGGTTGCGATAGGTAAAAAAGATAGAAATCACAATGAGTGCCAGCAACCAAAAAGTTAGTGCGTAGATTAACGAGTTCTGAAAGTTAATCGCCATTAAAAATAATACGCCTAGGGTAACTAATAATCCCAGACTTACTTTTGTTGGTATAACAAAAATACGTCTGATATTTAATGTAATTTGCTTGGACTCAGGGAAGCGATCCTTCATCCAATTAAACCAACCATTTTGTGATGCTTTAGGCTGTGACATGGGTGCTACTAAGGCGATTACCCACAGCATCAACGGAATGCAAAATATGCCTTGCGAGTTGATCTCCTTGTGTTTCTTTTTTTCCGACAATACGATGCCCGACAACAGCTACAAAAACGGCTTGAACATCTTCAGGCATTACATGTGAACGACCCTGTAACAATGCCCAACACTGCGCGCTAGTGACAAGTGCAATAGCCCCGCGAGGTGATAACCCTAAGTGGCAAAGGTCATCTTGACGAGTTTGTGCAATTAGGCGCTGTACATAATCAAGCAATGTATCAGAGACTCTCACCTTTGGAATTAGGCGTTGAATTTGTAATAAACTTTCGGCATTTAATACGCGTTGTACCTGACTTAAAGCAGACCTGCCTTGTCCGCCTTTGAGCAAAGCTCTTTCAACTGATGGGTCAGGATAGCCTAACGATAAACGAAACATAAAGCGGTCAAGTTGTGACTCGGGTAAAGGAAACGTACCTGACTGGCTTTGCGGATTTTGGGTGGCTATGACAAAAAAGGGCTGAGGTAATGCGTGCGTTTCACCATCAACACTGACTTGGCCTTCTTCCATTGCTTCTAAAAGTGCACTTTGGGCTTTGGGTGTGGCACGGTTTAATTCATCCGCCAAAAATATCGAGCTAAAAATGGGCCCACGATGAAAGCTGAAAGAGGAGGTCGTGGCATCAAACACCGATGCGCCAATCAAATCAGCAGGTAGTAAATCACTGGTAAATTGAATTCGTTTGTATTCTAGCCCCAATACTTTAGATAAGGCGTGCGCTAAAGTCGTTTTACCCATACCGGGTAAATCTTCTAGCAGTAAGTGCCCGCTGGCAAGTACGCAAGTTAATGCTAAACGTACCTGCTGTTCTTTACCGAGAATAATTTTGTTGAGTTCAGTAAGGCTTGCCTCGATTTGTTGCAGAAGTTGTGTTGCCACTGTGAAAAGCACCTATTTAAATTTAGGTGTTATTTATACATTAGGCCGGCTGTACAATGGCTGAATAGTCGCTCGATTAGGAATTATTGCAGTGTCTTAATCGTGGTAACGACCACTTATCAGCTAAAGTTGTACGTTAATTAATAATTGACTATTCTTTATCACATGATTAGCACCTATCAAGAAACACGTTAATCTATTGTGCTTTTATTTGTTTATAAAATAAATAAGGTGCAACCTTTAATAACCCCTAAATTAAAATAAAAAGGTAATAAAATGAAACTAACACAAACTCTTATCGCTTCTGCTGCTCTTGTTGCTACTAGCTCTATCGCAATGGCTGCTTCTGATACAACGGATATTACAATCAACGTAACAAAAAATGCCTACGTTAACCTATTAGGCTCACTAAATGCGAATACTACAAAAACATTATCATTAGCAGACGTTAATGGTGCAACTACAACGTTAGGTGACTTAGGTGCTGAATCAAACACAGTTGCTGGTTGTAACGTGTCTTTTTCATCACTTAACGACTTTAAATTAGTTCATGATGTTGACGCTACAAAATTTTTGCATGATGCTGCTCAGTACACAGTTGATTGGGAAGGTACTTCAATTGCTTCAGGTGCTGCAAACACTGTAGCACTTGCAGATTGTAATACAGCGGCTAGTAACATGACGATGACTTCTCCAAACTTACCTGCTGTTGTACAAGCGGGCACCTACTCTGATAAGTTAACGGTTACCATCGTTACTCAGTAATTTTTTATGAGTAAACACTTCGCCTAATTTTTAGACGAAGGATAAGAACCAGCTGTATTTCACTGCTGGTTTTTTTGTACCTCAAATTCTGTATCTGTGAAAAAGGGTCTTATTTGGTTCAGCTTGTTTTCAGTATTGTTGTGCAATAATGGTGAACTAATTTGACTCGATTTCGACTAACAATAATAAACAGAGAATTTATGCGCACTTCAAACAAACTTGATGGCAGAGCTTTTATCGCATGTCTATTTATTGCCTTGCTACCCATTAATGTTAATGCCGAAACTTCTCTTGCTGCGGTATGGGAAAGTTATGGTATACAACCTACAGCTAGACAGATTAAGCAGCATCAGCAACTTGCTAAGCTGGTAAATAGAAGTAAAGAACAGACGCGCGCTAACAAAATCAGCAAAAAAGATTGGCAGAAACAATGGAGAGCAACGCATCCACAGAAAGCTAAAGTGGTTGCAAAACGACATATTGTGCCGCCAACCAAAGTAACTGTTAAAAAAACAGCGCCTGTTCAATTAACCAGAGCACAATATCAGCAGCGCTTTAAACAGTTACAACGCCAAAAGCAATTGAGGCAATTAGCACAACATAAAAAGCCAGTTGCTAATACTAATAAAAAACACAAAACAGTGGCCTATAAAGCTTCGACCCAAACGCCAGAGTTTAATCGCCTGCCTTTAACTATTATTTCCAAACTACGTGATGCCGGTATCACTGAACATGGCATGAGTGTTTTTGTACAGGATGTGAATAGCAAAAAACCTTTATTGGCTTACAAAGATAAAACATCGCGTTTGCCAGCCTCGGTTATGAAGTTGATTACATCTTACGCAGCGCTAGGTGTATTAGGGCCGAATTATCGTTGGCCACTGGATGTATACACACAAGGAAGGATTCATAAAGGAACACTTACGGGTGATTTAATTATTAAGGGTTATGGAGCGCCGGAGTTTAATAAAGCAGAATTACGCAAAATGTTACACGCGATACGCGCTAAGGGTATTCGCAGTGTTAAAGGGCGAGTCGTGTTTGATAATAGTTATTTTAGTATACCTAATCAAAGTGCTGCAGCATTTGACGGAAAAGGTTATGCCTCGTATAACGCTCGACCCGATGCATTACTATTTAACGAGCGCATTAGTGAATTTAACATTCGTGCCAATAGAAGAGGCAAGCGTGTTACGGTAAACACCTCAACACCAACTCATAATGTAAAAATAATTAATAAAATGCGTAAGGTTCGCCGTGGTTGTCGCCCGCGTATTTCCATCTCACGCCGAGGCGCTATTACTAACGTTACCTTTAGCGGGACTTTTTCACGTAGGTGTGGCACACGTAGCTATGCTCGCGTTATTAGTCGCCCAGCAGAAATGATTTATGGCAGTATGAAAGCTATGTGGAAGCATGAAGTCGGCGGAACCTTGAATACGCGGTTTGCGATTGGCAAAGCAGCTTCAAATATCAGACCTTTATTAAGAACCTACTCGCGTACTTTAGCTGAAATCTTACCCAGTATTGATAAAGACAGTAATAATGTAATGGCTCGCCAGTTACTATTATCAATTGGTGCAAAGCGTACAGGCCATGGAACACCACGCAGCGGAGCAAATGCGGTAAATCAATGGTTGGTTTCTCAAGGCTTAAACTTCCCTGAATTACGTATTGAAAATGGTTCTGGGTTAAGTCGCTTAGCGCGTATTAGCGCGCGCCATACGGGCGAGTTATTAATTAATGCTTACCGCAGCCCTTTTAGACATCATTTAATGCAATCACTTGCCATTGCAGGTGTTGATGGAACAATGAAACGTCGCTTACGAGGTTCAGCGGTTCGCGGCAAAGGTTTTTTCAAAACAGGAACATTAAAGAATGTACGCAGCATTGCAGGCTATGTAAAAGCCGCTAATGGACGAACCTATGTGATGGCAATTTTGCACAATGACCCAAAAGCAAAGCACCGTTCCATTGGTGCGCATAATAGTTTAATTGAATGGGTTTACACCGGTGTTAGAAGTAACAAGCCGAAACTTGCTTTGCGATAGAGGCTAAGCCTTAAACTTACCTTTCTTAAGGCGATCGGCTTCCATTATTTCTATTTCACGTGCGCCAGATAAGACAATATCTGGGTTTGGAATAAAGTCCAAATCTTTATTTATGTGTTCATAAGGTACGCTATTTAATATAACTTTAAAGACATTCAAGCGTGCCGCATGTTTGTCATTAGAGCGCACGACCGTCCAAGGGGCAGCAGATGTATGCGAGCGCTTTAGCATATCGTATTTTGCTTTAGTGAAATCATCCCAGTGGTCTTGCGCTTGAATATCAACCTCAGATAGTTTCCATTGACGCAGCGGGTCTGTTTTACGGCGTTCAAAGCGACGTGCTTGCTCTGATTTTGTTACACTAAAATAGATTTTTATTAAAATTGTGCCTTGTCGAACTAAGTCTTTTTCAAAACCTGTTACGCCTTTCATAAACTGTTTATGTTCATCTGGCGTACAAAAATCAAAAACAGGTTCTACCATCGCGCGGTTGTACCAGCTACGGTCAAACATTACGACTTCACCACCCCGAGGGAATTGTTCAACATAACGTTGAAAATACCACTGTGTTCTCTCTAGCTCGGTGGGTTTATTTAAAGCTACAATACGGTAATGCTTTTCATTCATATAGCGTGCTACACGGCGAATTGTGCCCCCCTTGCCAGCAGCATCACGCCCTTCGTAAAGAATAATAATTCGTTTTTTGGTATCTTCAAGGTGCTGTTGTAAGGCAATAAGCTCTGCTTGATAAGGCTTTAGTTCCTGCTCTTTTTTATAGCGTTTTAAGGCTTTAGACTCATTGCTTTTTAATGATTCCACCTCATTCCTTAGGGCGAGGATTTGATCTTCCAGACTCAGTTCAGCTGAGCTTTCCAATTGAATAATATTTTCTTGTTGGTCAGTTTTTTTTGTCATCACTCGCATCCTAGCAGATTAAGGTGAGATTTTTGCAGGAGTTGATGACGAGTAAACGGCTGAATCTCATCATATGTTTGTCATCAACTCGTGCAAAGGTCTCAAGATAAAGAATACTGTAAACTTGACACAAACTTGTGCAAAGTTCCAACTTATCATACAGGAGAATGATTGAATGATTAAATATTTATCTGCTGGTGTAGGGGTTTTTCTGATCAGCGTTAGCTTTAACTTAACTTTTGCTAAAGATTTGGCTAAACCCAGCAGTTTTAAGCATTGCTTAGTATTGTAAGAGATAATCAACCAGACCATAAAGCATGGGAAAAAGTTAAATTTATGGTATTTGATTTACCCGATGCTAAACAACCTTTTAGTCAGCGCATTAGGCTAATCGATCAAATCGTCTCCGCCTTGAATATACCTTGGTTAAAAGCCGTTAAACAGTGGAAAGAACCGTCGCATGGTAGCCTTATGAGGCAGCTTAAAGTAGTCACTCAAGCGGGTGCTGAAGGCTTAATGCTGCATCGTGGTTCATCGTTTTATAAGTGGAAACGTTCGGGGGATTTACTCAAAGTTAAATCCTATGAGGATGCAGAAGCGGTTGTTATCAAACATATTGATGGAAAAGGAAAATATACAGGTCTAATGGGGGCGCTTTTAGTGAGAAGCCAAAGTGGTCTAAGCTTTAAGATAGGAACAGGCTTTAGTGACGCTGAAAGACGTAATCCCCCAAAAATTGGCGATACGGTTACTTATCAATATCACGGTAAAACAAGAAATGGCATACCACGATTTGCTTCATTTTTGCGCAGGAGAACGCTTGAGCACTAGTTTAGCTTTACAATAAATCAATATCAGTATATTCTAATATACAGATACACTTTTGTATCAACGCTTCTATTCACGCTAGGATAAAGGACTCAATCATGAACAAACATTTAATGACATTATTTTCCGTACTGGTCGCAAGCAGTGCAATAACGACTTCAGCTTCAGCCAACTGGTTTAACGGTTTTAACAATGGTAACGCTAATACAAACGGCTACGGAACAGCACAAGGTAGCGGTAATACCAATGGTAACGCTGCTGGAAATACACAAGCAAACACCCAAGGTTCAGCCAATAGTTGGGGAACAGGTGAAGGCAATGCAGATGGCGCGATTGACTTTAATATCAATTTTAAAGCCAAAGGCAAAACTGATATGAATACTCAGGCTAATTTGCAAGGTCAAGGTGCGGGTAATGGCCAAAGTTCAGGAAACTTACAAGGTAATAGCAATACGAGCGGCAATCTAGCTGGTAATAGTACAGCGAATGCAAAAGGCGCTAATAAAAGAACGGGGGTTGCCACAAATATGCCGTGGAATAGCAACGGTGCTAGCATGCCTTGGTCAAATAATAGCAGTGTTAATAATTTTAGCATGCCATCTATACCAACAATGCCATCCATGCCAACATTTAACGGCAATACAAACTCAAACAACTGGACGATGCCGTGGAACAACAATGGCGCAAAGGGTAATAGTTGGACAGTGCCATGGAATAACAATGGCGGCGGCAATTCTTTTTCTATGCCTTGGAATAGTGGTAACAACGGTAGTGGTTTTAGTATGCCAACGATGAATAACAATGGCAGCGGCTTCAGTATGCCTTCAATGCCTATGATGAATAACAACAGTACTAATGGTTGGAGGATGCCTTGGAACAGTAATAACAATACAGGCTATTACTACCCTCGAACCCAATATGGTTACCAGTTCGCACCGATTAACCGTGCTTCGCAGGCCAATAGTAGAATGCAAGGTAACCATGCACCTGTAATGAGACAAGCACCGGTTGCGCCTTTACAAGTGCCAAGCCCTCAAAAATAAGTTACCGTGAGACATTTGTATAAGTCGGATGACGCGTAGAAATGTCTTAGTGTACTTTTAAAGCAAAAAGCTTAGGCAACTTTATCTTGCTTTTCAGCCTTGTTTTCAGACTGAGTGTTCGTTAGTCCTAAAAAGGTCTTTAAACGATAAAAAAGCTTACGCTCTTGTTGCATTTTAATAACCTTATCATAAGCAATTTGGTTAATGGTTTTATCTAACTCACGATTATAAACGTTATTGTAAGCATCAAATTCTATTTCAATGGTTTCACCAATATCTAAATGCAGCAGGTCTTCAATCAAAGGAAGCTCACGTTTATTGGCGGACGATATACCTTTTGGTAGCTTATCTTCACCCAAAAAAGTTTCACCCGCAACAGGGCGCTCATCGCCATTTTCATCACGTATTTGAAAAGTCATGGTGCCATGCTTGTCTGAGTTTACAATATGGTCTTTATTTAAGAGCGTGTATGTTTTTAACATAAATAACCCCTCGTTTTTATTAATTGTTAGTAGCGTGTATTTTAGAGGATTGCGACACTATTTAAAAATCTAACTGATAAATGGCAATAAAAAAAAGACCTGATAAATAATCAGGCCTTTTAGTCGTGCAAATATCTCTATTTATAGAAACTAAGCATAAATTGCAGGAGCGCCAACCTTTGCATGAATCTGGTTGCAAACATCCTTTGAGATATTTAAGCCCTTTGCAAGTTGATCTAAATAGTGCGCTTCTTCATTAGAGTCTAAATCTATCGCCATTAATGACATGAGATAAACCTGTTGTTCCATGCCGCGTGGTATGCTTTGAATGAAGCCTTTTGTATCAAGTGGTGCATTAATTTCTTTGCGCACAAACTCAGCTTCCTCTCTGGAAACATCACCCAAATGCTCAGTGATTTTACGTTGTTCGTCTTCGCTTATATTGCCATCAGATTTTGCAGCATTAATCATTGCACGAAGCATTATCTCCGCTTGTTGTTCTTGCTCGGAAGAGGCATTAATTTCTTTGCCCTGCATCGCATTACCAAATAAATCACCAAAGCCACCTTGATTACCTTCTTGGTTACGCCCTTTTGAGCCGCCTAATGAATCTAAGATACCGCCTAGTCCACCTTTAGTGCCAGCTGACTTGCCACCCACTAAGCCACCAAGTAGATCACCAATTCCTCCGCCGCTTCCGCCTTTAGAGCCGCCCATCATTTTACCTAAGCCTTTAGCAACGGCGATACCCATTGCTACTTTACCGAGTGTGCTGATTAAACTCATGTGATCTCCTTAAAATTCATAGTTCATAGTTGTTGTAGCATCAATACTACCATAAAGGTGACTTAACACGACTAAGTGGAGAAAGAAAATTGAAAAAAGGTGTAAATATTTGTTAAGTAAGATAATATTCTCTTTTTAAATATCTAGTTAAATATAATGAAAGCTGATTTTTCCTTGCTACGTTGGTCTGCCCTTTTTGAAGGGTCTTCTTTACTATTATTACTGGGCGTTGCGATGCCCTTAAAATATTATGCAGATATCCCCGAAGTGGTTAAGATTATTGGGCCGATACACGGAATACTCTTTTTAACCTTTTTGGTTTTTTTGTTTTCTCATGCACTTAAAGGCGAGTTAAATTTGACTAAAACGTTAGCAGGGCTTGTGGCTTCATTTTTGCCCTTCGGGACGTTTATTTTTAAAGCCAAAGTCTTAAAAGAAACGGCTGCATAAACTTTATTCTTGGGGAAGAATACGTATGAAAATCATTTCAATATTTATCATTACTTTACTGACTACGGGCTGTAGTTTTATCACTGAGATGCGTCAAAATGATCCTGAGGCTCTATTAAAAAGTGATCATCCGCTGAAAAGTCGCCAAGATATTAGAACAGAAAAATTACTTACCGGCGATATTTGGAAATATCAACGCCAAGAAGGTGACTGCAAAGACACCGAATGGACGCAATCATTTTATAAAAATCGTTATTACCGTTCTGCAGGTGCCGCATGTTTGCTAAAAGATGCCTTTTCAGTCGATGCTGAAAACTGGCATGTAAAGCAAACCATGCTCTACATCACTAACTTAGCGCCAGATGCTGGCGATGATATTATCATGCGTTACTACATTAAGCATCTAAGTGAGAAAAAGCTCATTTTACGGAGCAATGGGTTTGAATATACATTTATTAAATAAACTTAAATTTAGCCAACCCCTTATTTAATAAATTACGAACTCTAGTCTTCATTTTCAGCTTCAAGCACCGCAACACTGATTAATTTTCCGATAGCGCCTTCAAAGTTATCCCATGTTTTAAACTTTTTTAGTTTGTTTACAATGATCGGCTTCATTTCAAAGGCTTCCATATCGTCATCAGCTAATGTTTTGCTGGTATCGTATATGATTTTAAGAAAGTCTCTAAATTCGCTTAAGACCTCTTTACCACCGACAGGCCCGTGACCAGGGATTACTTTTTCAATATCAAGCGCTAAGCCTACTTCCATTGCCTTAATGTTGCCAACATAACTGCCATCATCTAACCGAGGCATACGTGCTCTAAAGGCATTGTCCCCTGTTATTAAAACCTTATCTTCTAAAATTTCAAACATCGCATCAGTCTTTGTGTGGGCTTTTTTATTTAAGTGCACCTTGATGGTTATATTATCAATTTTTATTGCCTCACCCTCTTTTAAAGCAGTTGTAGGGTAGACAATTTTAGTGTCTTTAGTTGCACCCTCGGTGAGTGTTTTCATTAAATTAATCCAACTTTCTGCTTCGCCGTTCTTGGCTTCATTAATCATTTCTGGATGCGCATAAATTTTCACATTAGGATAGGCCTCTTGCATGGCATGATTGCCTAGCCAGTGATCACCATGTACATGGCTATTAAAAACATGTGTGATTGGCTTATCTGTTTTAGAGCGAATCTTTTTTAATAAGGCACGACCTACATTCAAGCTTGAACCAGGGTCAATAACAATTACGCTTTTATTGGTAATGACAAAAGCAGGGTTATTCATAAAGCCTTTATTTTCCACATTTGGCATATCAGTAGGCCCCAAAACTACCCATGTATGTTCGGCAACGTTGGTCACATCAAATTTCTCCATTACACTATAATTTGTTGTTTTTTCTATCGCATTTTTTGCCAGAGCTGTCGCTGAAGCGCTCATTAAGAAAATCGAAGTAATGGTAATGAATAAAGGCTGGGTAAATTTCATGTGTAGGACTCGAAAATGATTGAGCTGTTAATATAGTCTAAAATTAAAGTTTTGCATGGTATTAATTGATTAAGTATCTTAGCATAACTCGCAAACGAATAAAAAAGGCTATAATATTTCCATTTTACATCCTAAATAACGCGAACTAATTTGCTTGCTATTATGCTTATATTTTGAATACAAATGAAAAATATATCTCTTTTTCCTTTCGTCAGAGTTATGCTGAAGTCTCATTAAATAAAACTATTAAAAAATGAAAGATCAATGAAAGGTATTTTTATTACAGGCACAGATACTGATGTCGGCAAGACGTGGGTGAGTGAAAAGTTAATTGTTTTTTTGGTAAGCCAAGGCGTAAATGTTATGCCGAGAAAGCCCGTAGAATCTGGCTGGCCTGATGATAAAACCTTAAGTGATGCTTGGAAGCTAGCAAGTGCTGCTAGTAAAACCAAGCAATTAACGCAAATTTGTCCGAATCGTTTTAAGGCCGCTTTATCACCCGATAGAGCCGCAATATTAGAAAATAAAATCATCCTCATTAATGACTTAAAAGAGCAGTGCTTGCAAAGTGTCGCTGAAAATCAATTTTTATATGTAGAAGGTGCAGGGGGGTATTATTCACCGATTTGCTCTGATGGTTTAAATAAAGATTTGGCAGTTGCTTTAGGTTTACCAATAATTTTGGTAGTGAAAGATCGTTTAGGTTGTATCAATCAAACCTTACTAACACTAGAAGCAATAGAAAAAAGCAAACTTGAATTATTGGCGATTGTATTAAACAAGACTAATTCTGCTGATGTAGTTGGTATGGACAACCTAGCTGACTTGCGAACACATTGTAATATCCCGGTTATTTCTATCGCGTATAATCAGCAAGATTCAAAACCGTTCGAAAGACTAAGTATGCTTAGTCCTTAAAAAAAGTTCTCTCGATTTTGCTTCTACAAATAAGCGTATAACTAAAGGAAGTCCGATAAAGTCCAATCATTTTATGCTGGCTAGAATAATCCTGATTTTCCACGAAGTTCGCGATAATGGAGCGGTTATTCTCTTCGCTTCCTGAAAAATAATTCTATCTATAATATTTTATTCATCAGACTAAAGCCTACTAACCTACCCACATACTCAGTACGTGGATATAATATTTTTTTAAAAAGGAATTTCTAAAGTTGTAAATTATTCTAAAACATCACTTAATTTACCATGTTTCACGTGAAACACTTTATATTCGAAATGTGAAGGTAAAGACTTTTTAGTCATTGTTATAATCAGTTGTTGGTTTAAACTACTAATGTAATTCAATAGCTTATTTTTATTATTATTGTCTAACTCTGCTGCTAGATCATCAATTAGTAAAATACCTTCAATAGATTTATTTTGAGAAATAACTGCATTTTTTGCTAATAGTAAAGAGATAGCTAATAATTTAAGTTGGCCTCTAGAAGCGATTTCAAGGGCTAACTTGTCATTCATCATTAACTTGAAATCAGCACGATGTACGCCTCCGGAAGTACGTTGTAACTTTAAATCGTAAGCTTCACGATCCTTATAATAATCATGTAAGGACTCTTTACCTAAATCAATATTATCGGGTAAGCCACTTTTATAAAGAATATCAAATTTAATATCATCAAAAAGGAAAGTAAGCGTTTTAGTCCATTCTTCTTTTAAAAGTTTTAAAGCACTGACACGATAATTATGAATTTGTGGTTGTAAAAAAATTAGTTCCTCTGTCCATTTATCTAAAGAAGAACGATGTTTAAAACTTTTTAAACACATATTTCTTTGTTTAAGAATATGCTGATAGCTTTTCCATAAACCATGAAAATTAGGATATTTATAAAAAGAAATCCAATCGATGAATGAGCGTCGTAAAGAAGGAGAACCCGTTATTAAATCAATAGAACCTGGATGAATAATTGTTAAAGGAAGGTGTAAGCTAAGCTCGGCCTGACTAAATATATTTTCTTTGTTAATTCTAATACGGGTCTTTTTTTTATCTTTTTCTAAACCAATTTGAGAAGTTAAACCCGCATTTAGTTTTAATTTTGCAGAAACTAATACGGAATTTTTGTTATAAGATATCACGTCTGAAATGTGTGATGTTCTAAAAGAACGACCAGATGACAATAATGTTAATGCCTCAAGTAAACTAGTTTTTCCTGAAGCATTGTCACCAATAATTATATTAATATTAGGAGAAAATTTAAGCGTAACATTTGAAAGTGATCTGCAGTTTTCAATGGTTAATGAGTCAATCCACATCGTTTTTTATAAACGGATTGGCATTACAATATAGTGCGTTTTCTCATCATCTTTAGAATATAATAATGCGCTTGTATCAGGGCTAGAAAGGCTTAAGAATATATTATCACCTTCTAAATGATTAACAGCTTCTAAAAGATAAGTCACATTAAAACCAATTTCAAAAGGGTCACCAGAATAGTTTATATCCAATTCTTCCTCAGCAGTTTCGTTATCGGGGTTATTTGAATGTAATGACATTAAACCCTGCTTAAAGCCAAGACGAATACCTTTAAATTTTTCATTTGATAAAATGGCAACACGAGCAAGCGTATCTCTAAATTGTTCACGATCTAACTCAATGGTGTAAGTACTATTTGATGGAATGGCAGCTTTATAATCAGGATATTTTCCATCAATAAGTTTAGAAGTAAAACGGATATTATCTTTGTAAACACGTATGTGATTATCACTAATTTGCAAAGTAACCGGTAATTCACTACTTGCATCAAGCAAACGGGATAGTTCTAAAATACCTTTTCTAGGTACAATTATTTTAAAATTAGGATTATTAGAAGTACTACTTGATGTATATTTTGAAAGCGCTAAACGATGACCATCAGTAGATACAGCAACTATTAAATTTTCAGTAAATTCAAATAATAAGCCATTTAAATAATATCTAACATCTTGATTTGCCATTGAAAAAGATACTTTTTCCATTAAAGCTTTAAGATTCTTTTCAGGAAGGCTAACTTCTTGCTTTATCGGGATATCATCAAGTAGTGGGTAATCATCTGCAGGTAAAGTGGATAATTCAAAACGACTTCTCGCTCCTTTTATAAGTAATCTGTCCCCTTTAGTTTCTAATAGAATAAAACTATCGTTAGGTAAAGCTTTACAAATTTCAAATAATTTTCTAGCGGGGGCTGTAAGTGTTCCTGCTGATTCAGCTTGAATATTAACTGAGGAAGACATCTCAATTTCTAAATCTGTACCCACCATTTGTAACTTATCTTCAGTGACTTGGATGAGAATATTTTCCAGTATTTTACTGGTATGTTTTTTCTCGACAGCACCAACGACATAAGAAAGTTGTTCGAGTAAGGATTCTTTGGAAATTGTAAGTTTCATAGTAATAGTTATATATATATTTAAAAGATAATAGTAATAATAAGGGTCGTAATTTTTTGTTAATAAAATTTAAATTAATAATAATTTCAATGGTTTAAATGTAAATTTGCATGTTATTTAAGACTGTTTAAAAATTAAATATGGTGTTAACAGATTGTGGATAAGTCTAATATATTTAAATAGTTATAGTTATACACAGCTTACACATTAATTTATACAGCCTTTATTTACAGCTTATATTCTTACTCTTTTTTTGTTAACGGGTTAATGTTCTTTCTAAAATACGATAATTCTCGTTCAAAGCGCTGTCTTCAGCGCATAATTCTTTAATTTTTCTGCAAGCATGCAATACGGTCGTATGATCACGTCCACCGAAGTATTCGCCTATTTCGGGTAGACTATGGTTAGTAAGTTCTTTAGACAGCGCCATGGCCATTTGACGAGGTCTAGTGATAGAACGTGTTCTACGTTTAGAGTCCATATCAGAGGTTTTAATATTAAAGTGTTGTGCTACGGTTTTTTTAATATTATCAACGGTAACGGTTTTATTTTGGCTCATTAATTGATCGCGTAATACATCATGTACAAAATCTAAGCTAACATGAGTACTTTGGTTGAGACGTAAACTCGCTACTACTCTTTGCAGCGCACCTTCTAAATCACGAACATTAGAACGAAAGTTTTTGGCAATAAAAAACGCAGATTCTTTGGGTATTTCAATATGATATTCTTCTGCCTTTTGGGTTAATATGGCAACACGTGTTTCTAAATCAGGGGGCTGTATTTCAATCGTAAGCCCTGAATTTAAACGTGAACTTAGGCGATCATCAATACCCTCAACATCACGAGGATAACGATCACTGGTTAATATTATTTGTTTTTGACCTTCAAGTAATACGTTAAAAGTGTGAAAAAACTCTTCAACGG
>JALSJN010000073.1 GCA_026989335.1 Thiotrichaceae bacterium | reverse complement strand
GTTGCTGAGCAAACTCAATATAGAAAGGCATTGGGTTATCATAGTATTCGATAAACTTGCTGTAGTTAAATGCAACATTATTAACTAATTTGGTAACACGACGATCAAACTCTGCATTCCTACCCGCCTGCGTCGCTTGATAATAGTACATCCAGAAATTATCAGGCTGATTCGTTACTAAAGGCTTAATCGCAGCATATGAATTCAACTTTGCTCGTACATTACTATTCGTAAATACCGTATTACGTAACTCCGTCACTTTCGCTTTTAACGCCGCAGCATTACCTGCCACCTGTAAGAAACGCTTGTGCATTGGGTGATCCCAACGGAAGCCATGCGTGTACCAATAAGGGGGTTTAGGCCCAGTATCAACAATATTCCCATTAATATCAGTTACATCAATATTATATCCACCATCATAGTCCCACGGTATCCAATAGAATTTCTTCGTACCTTTAGGGTTGTAAAGGTAGAAGTTATGCTGAACCGTATCATTGTTATTACTCAAAATATTAACGGCTAACCAATTGATATAGTTCTCACGATCAAAGTAAGTATCAAGGACTTGGTTAAAATCATTGGCAGGGTTATTTACTGCCTGAATCATTTCAACAAAGGCACGATGATCTTTACCACTTTTGATTTCTACTTGAGCTTCAAAAGCGGCTAAGTTTCTAGGCTTACCCGTTGCATCTAATGCATAAGCTGCTGGGTGCCATAAGAAGTCAAAATGATCTGATTTATAAACACCTGAGTCTGCAATCCAGTTACGACGCGCTAAATACTCTTTACCAAAATATTCAACCTGAAGATAAAGACCCATATCCGTGGTCTTATAGCTTGGTAAAACCGTATAGCTAGGGTTTTCTGCAAAATTGAAACTGCCTTTATCTTCAATTTTAAGACGAACATAGCGTGCACGCATACTTGGCAGCTTATTGATTTCGGTAAACAAGTCATAACTCATTTTATGTTTAGTTCTTAACGGATCATCGAAAGTTTTAACTAACTGAATACGTCTTTCACCATGCCACTTAGGGCCATTTTTGTCTAACTTTACACGGAATGACTTCATTGGATTCAAGCGAGTATAACCACCACGTTGACGTACCGTTGCATTACCCGTGAAACCATCCGCTGTTGTAAATACTGCCTTAACTTCTGGTTTAAACTGATCTTTCCAATTAATATCTTGAAGTACTTTACCGAACGTACAACCATCATAATTAGCTGTTGTACAAGTAGTTCCAACAGGGGGCAAAACTTTTACCGTAACATCCAATACATCCAACGGCGTATTGTAGATTCCAGCTGGTTCTACAATATCTGTTCTGCCCAAACTGGGTGTTGTTACTGTTAAAGCGTTACTTGCAACCGAAAGGTTATTCGCTGCATCAAATGCTTTTACTGTATAGGCATACGTTGTAGAAGGTGTAACCGTTTTATCTTTGTACTTTAAAACAACTGCCAACGTTTTTAATAAAACACCGTTACGGTAAACTTTATAGCCTGTTACTGCACGGTTATCGGTTGAGGCATTCCACTTCATACTTACCGACTCAGCTTTAACTTTATTCTTTACTAAACTAGGCGGAGCTGTTGGCGCTTGTGTATCAGGCGCAACAGGCGTGACAACACTTAATGCGGCACTAATAGCAGATAAGTTATTTGCAGCATCAAATGCTCTTACCGTGTAGACATACGTGGTGCTTGGCAGAACCGTTGTATCGCTAAAAGTTAAAGCTGCCGCCGTAGTAGTACCTATTTGCGTACCATTTCGATAAATACGATATCCTGTAACCGCTACATTATCAGTCGAAGCATTCCATGCAATGACCGCCCGATTATGTACCGCACTTACTTTGCGTACATTAGCAGGTTTTGTAGGTGCAACTACATCAATATTCGCATTCGGCGTTCTAACTGAGAGAGCAGTACTTGAAGCAGAAACATTATTGGCTGCATCAAAAGCACGTACCGTATAAGCATAGGTTGTCGCAGCAACCACACTATTATCCGTAAAGGTTGTACCAGCTGTAGTACCAATCTGCGTACCGTTTCTATAAATGCGGTAACCTGTAACGGCAGTATTATCTGTCGATGCATTCCAACGTATTGCCACACGACTAATCGTTGCTGTTACCTTACGCACACTTGCGGGAACTGTTGGTGGTTGCGTATCTCCACCAGCGTTACCAGCCGTATATTCAATATGTAATAACGGAGCACCTGCACGATCACCTTCAAAGGCTTCAGCAACGCGTTTGCCAGTGCTGTTACTGCTAATGACAAAGGCTAAAGCATTACCACTATTCCAACCCGAACGGGAAGTTATTTCTTGGACAATGTTTTTTAACTCAGGGGTTCTTTGGTTGCTACCCGCTTGACCTACTGTATTCCAAGCCGCAGGCGACCATGAAACCGATGCTGCTGTTGTAGGTCTGTTAGTTATATTACGTCTTGACCCTGTAAATGTTGCAGCGTTATTACTTGATTGTGCTTTAATGATTAAAGGCACGTTTCCTGAAGAACTCTCATCAACTTTAAACTGAATGTAAGCTCTAGTGATGGTTGAGTTTCTAGGAATCGTTATTCCTGTAAATCTAATACCTACGGTCTGACTTGACGAGCTATAAGTCAGTTCTAAATCAGAGCTATTTAAATACATACCCCCGCTAGAGAACTCTTCTGCATCATCAGATCCTGTGCTTACGCGCTTATTAAGCGTTCCACTTACAGGCCCACCTGAGTCAGTTGTAATAGAAACGGTATTACTAACACCCGAAACATTATTCATTGCATCAAACGCACGTACTGTATAACTATAAGCGGTTGATGATTGAAGACCAGTATCAGTATAAGTCGTTGTTGAGCTAGTGCCCACTTGTTGACCGTTACGGTAAATTCGATAGCCTGTAACAGCCACATTATCCGTTGATGCATTCCAACGTAACGATGCTGTTGAAGAACTTGCAGCGGTTTTTCTTAGATTTGCAGGAACTGTTGGCGCTTGATTATCACCCCCTCCTGTACCTGTAACCGTAAAATCATTACGATCAGACCATGCACCGCCAATAGGTTGAACCCACCATGTCATTCTGTCCCCAACGCTAAAGCCATAGTTAGGAGTTGCAGAACAAACTGCACTTGTACAACGTGCATTAAATGTTTTCCAACCTGTCGCAGCTTGAGTTTCAATACCGATTCGATAATTAGTATTTGAACCAACACGTGGCCATTTAAAAACGGGGTTAGTCGTTGGCGTTGCACCTACAGGCTGATATGAACCACCTACTGGAGGAACAGTTCTAACAACTTTAAAAACATGAGCACTAGACCACTCTTTCCATTGTCCATTTATTTTACCACGTACCCACCAAGCTTTTTGATCTCCAATATTAAAAGTATGATTAGAAGGAGTAAACCTACAGGTATTCCCTGTAGTACAACCTGCCACTCCTGCTGAAACCGTATACTCTTTCCAGGCACCGCCAGAGGTTCTTTCATGGCCAAAGTTATATTCAGTCGCACGTAAACCTGCATCTGTATAGGCTGGCCAAGTAAAAGTAGGTGTTCTATCTACGATGTTACCGAGGGGTAAATAATTATTTGATACATTAGCATCAGTCCATTTAAAAGCAGGATGCTCTGTTTGCTGAGAAGGAGCATCATTGTCTTTCCCTCCTCCACACGCAGTCAACGAAACGGTTGCTGCAATTAATAATAGTTTGTTACTTGATAACATCGATCTCTCCGTTTTTCGGTATTTTCACAATACCTAGAAGCATGTTATATATGCTTTAAAAGAGAGAGTATGAGCAGATAATAGGTGTTAATACCCAGATTACGAGAAGACAGCTAATTAACTTGTTCTATTATTAAGCAGTTGTTGTTTAATAACTAAGCGCGGTTTTTTTATAGATTCGACTGAGGATCGATAAGCAATAAAAAAGCCAGCATAAATGCTGGCTTTTAAAAAATAATATGGCGTACTGTAGTTTAGCTCATTGCAACAACACGTGCATTTAAACGACTCTTTTGACGCGCTGCTTTATTCTTGTGAAGAATACCTTTTGCAACGCTTGAATCCAAAGCTGGTAATGCCAACTTTAATGCTTCTGCTGCAGCTTTTTTGTCACCAGCCTCAATAGCATAAACTACTGACTTCACCGTAGTACGCATACCTGAGCGAATGTGTTTATTATGCACACGTCTCTTTTCAGATTGACGAACACGTTTTTTAGCTGATGTAATATTTGGCACTTAGTTTCTCCATACTGCCTTTGTTGTTCAAAATTGATCTAACAAAGGGCTTGAAAATTCGAGGGACGCATTATGCCGAGTTTATTAAACAACATCAATACCCTTTTTGTTAATTTATGCAACTATTTTAAAATTTCCATGCCGCCCATATAAGGCTGTAAAACACTAGGCACTCGAACACTCCCATCTTCATTTTGATAGTTTTCAATAATCGCCACCAAAGTCCGACCAACCGCCAAACCAGAGCCATTGAGTGTGTGTAGTAATTCAGGCTTTGTTGACTCAGGGTTACGAAAACGTGCTTGCATACGACGTGCCTGAAAATCCTTCATATTTGAGCAAGAGGAAATTTCACGATAAGTATCTTGCGCAGGCAACCAGACTTCTAAATCATACGTTTTGCTGGCAGAGAACCCTGTATCACCCGCGCATAGAACAACTTTACGGTAAGGAAGTTCCAATTTCTTCAAAATCGCCTCAGCATTTTTGACCAAGTTTTCTAAGGCCTGTTCAGAGTCTACAGGTTTTACAAACTGTAAAATCTCTACTTTTTCAAACTGATGCTGACGAATTAACCCACGCGTATCGCGCCCGTATGAACCCGCCTCAGAACGAAAACAAGGCGTATGCGCCGTATATTTTATCGGCAAACTATCAGCATCGACAATCTCATCTCGCACCAAGTTAGTCACCGGCACTTCGGCGGTAGGAATCAAATAATAATTCTGCTCACTTTTATCCGCTTCTTTATCACCGTTTTGTATTTTATAAAGATCTTCTGCAAATTTAGGTAATTGCCCTGTGCCGTACAAGCTATCTTCATTCACCATATATGGCACATAGACTTCCGTGTAACCGTGTTCATTGATATGAGTATCGAGCATAAATTGTATTAACGCACGGTGCATACGCGCCATACCCGCACGCATTACCACAAAGCGCGAGCCTGTTAATTTACTCGCAGCTTCAAAATCCATTAAGCCATTGGGTGAACCTAAATCGACATGATCTTTAATCTCAAAATCAAACGTTGGTAGCTCGCCCCACTTACTCACCTCAACATTATCATCTTCACTTTTACCTTCAGGTACGCTGTCATCCAATAAATTAGGAATACCCATGACAATGTCATCAATATCTGCTTGTAGGGCTAATAAATCTTGCTCGGCGGCTTTTAATTTATCACCCAAGTCAGCCACTTCTGCTAATAAAGGCTGAATATCTTTACCCTTAGCTTTCGCTTGGCCGATAGATTTTGAACGCGTATTTCGCTCGTTTTGTAAATCTTGAGTTGCTGTTTGCAAGGTTTTACGCTTATTTTCTAGCACTTGAAACACCTGAGTATCAAGTGCAAAACCACGCTTTGCTAATTGCTTAGCGACCGCTTCAACATCATTTCTTAATAACTTTATATCTAACATATTTTATCCATTTTTATCCGTTTGCAAGCACTCGCCCAAGAACGACGCCCAACCAAACTGCTAATACACTCAAACTCACATTAACAAACATATTTAACAAAGCCCGTAACGCCAAACCTTCTTCAAATAAATTTAACGTTTCCATTGAAAAGGTTGAGAAAGTGGTAAATGCACCTAAGAATCCCACAAAAATTGCCAATCGTAACAATGGATTCAAACCTAATTTTTCAACCAACCACATCGCTAGAAACCCCATTAGGAATGAACCCAGCACATTTACCGTTAAAGTACCATAGGGAAAGTGGCTTGCCACCCTATCATTAACAAAGGTTGATACGAAAAAGCGGGCGAGTGCCCCCACACCTCCCCCGAGAAAAATTACTGCTATTTGTGTTCCTTGAATAACCAAACTTTCTGTTTCTGCTTAAATTTAATGTGGAATAGTGTATATCAACGCCAATCATTATAGAATGGCGGAATGCACCTAGATTCAAATACTAAAGACGCGCTACTTAATCAACTCAAGCAAATCGTTGCAGCCAATTACTTGCTTACGTCAAAAGAAGACTTAACACCTTACGAGTGTGATGGTTTATCTGCCTACCAACGATTACCTGTTGCCGTTGTGTTACCCGATACGATTGAACAAGTACAAAAGATTGTTCAAGCGTGCTCACAATTAAAAGTACCTATTGTGGCGCGCGGTGCAGGCACAGGCTTATCGGGTGGTGCACTGCCTCACGAAGGCGGGATTATTTTAGGCTTATCTCGCTTTAACAAGATACTCAGTATTGATACCAACAACCTCACCTCTGTGGTGCAACCTGGGGTACGCAACCTTGCAATCACCGAAGCTGCCAGACCTCATGGTCTATACTACGCGCCCGACCCATCCTCACAAATCGCCTGTTCTATCGGCGGTAATGTTGCTGAAAATGCAGGTGGCGTGCATTGCTTAAAATATGGGCTGACGGTACAAAACATTCAACAAATAAAAATAGTCACTATAGACGGTACTTTGCTCACGCTCGGCTCAGAAACATTCGACACACCAGGCTATGATTTATTAGCACTAATGACGGGGTCAGAAGGTATGCTAGGTATTATTGTCGAAATTGTGGTTAAGCTACTACCCAAGCCACATGCCGTAAAAGTGCTCATGGCATCATTTGATAAAGTTGAAGATGCTGGCAATGCGGTAGCCGATATTATCGCTGAAGGGATTATTCCCGCAGGGTTAGAGATGATGGATAAACCTGCCATCCATGCAGCTGAAGCCTTTGCCAAAGCCAATTACCCTTTAGATGCCGCTGCTATCTTATTGTGCGAGTTAGACGGTGACGAAGACCAGCTTGAAGAACAGGTTATTGTCGTTGAAAAAACATTAAAACATGCCAAAGCGAGTAAAATAGTTATTGCAACAAGTGCTGAAGACCAAGCCAAACTTTGGGCCGGTCGAAAGTCAGCATTTCCTGCCGTAGGCCGTTTATCACCCGATTATTACTGCATGGATGGAACCATCCCGCGCAAACAAATCGCTTATGTTTTACAGAAAATATCGGAACTTTCAGAGCACTACGACTTGCGCGTTGCTAATGTTTTTCATGCAGGTGATGGCAATTTACATCCATTAATTTTATACGATGCCAATATAGAAGGTGAACTTAAAACTGCCGAGCGTTTTGGTGCAGATATTTTAGAGCTGTGTGTTAAGGTCGGCGGTTCCATTACCGGTGAGCACGGTGTAGGCCATGAAAAAATTGATCAAATGTGTGTGCAATTTTCACCCGCAGAACTTACCCAGTTTTTTGCCGTAAAAAGCGCCTTTGACCCCGACTCACTATTAAACCCTGGAAAAGCCATACCTACGCTACACCGCTGTGCAGAACTTGGCGCCATGCACGTCCATAATGGTGAACTGCCTCACCCAGAAATCCCAAGGTTTTAGTTAATGCAAATTAAAGATAACGATATTAGCGCAAGGCTACAACAACAAGTAAAGTCTGCCATCAATAACAAAAAGCCACTGTGTATTCAAGGCGGAAAAAGTAAACTCTTCTTTGGCAACCGCTTTGATGCGGAGCTACTCGATTTAAGTGAGCATACCGGCATTATTAGTTACGAGCCGACCGAGCTTTGCATTACTGTACGTGCCGGCACGAAGTTGAGCGAGCTAGAAGCGCTACTTAGCGAGAACAATCAAATATTACCTTTTGAGCCGCCTCATTATCTTTTTAAAGATAAAGATGGCAATATCCATGATACCGCAACCATTGGAGGCGCAATTGCCACAGGTATTTCAGGGCCGCGGCGCGCCTACACAGGCTCAGCACGTGACGCCATTTTAGGCGTAGAAATTATTAATGGTGATGGAGAAATTGTCAGCTTTGGCGGTCAAGTGATGAAGAATGTAGCGGGCTATGATCTATCGCGCTTAATGGTGCGATCACAAGGCACCTTAGGCATTTTATTAAGTGTTTCGATCAAATTACTGCCCAAACCCGCCAATGATTTAACGCTATCCTTTGATGCCACACAAGATCAGGCACTGGCTGTTTTTCAAGCGTTACGCGTACAACAACTCCCTATTACGGCAAGCGTTTGGTATGACAATACCATCAGCCTGCGCCTATCAGCATCAGAGGCAATTTTAAAAACCAGCCACACACGGCTGAATAATTTTTTAAATGAAAAATTTCCAACGCTTTCATCAGCCAAACAAAACACCGATCAAATGTCTTTTTGGCAAGAAATTCGTGATCACACGCATCCCTTTTTCACACAAACGGATAAGCCCATTTGGCGACTTTCTGTACCACCTGCTACCCAAAGCATTAGCCAAACAGATGATGCACTGGCACAAAAAGATGACAATATAGAGCCCAATCAACTCATCGAATGGGGTGGCGCACAACGTTGGATTCGCTCTCGAACACCGGCCAACATTATTCACAACTTGGCACAATCTCATGGTGGTTATGCCAGCTTCTTTTACAACAAAGGGGCAGACGATGAAACATTCCCCGCCTTAGCACCGGAACTTTTTAAGATACATCAACAACTCAAAAGAAAAATGGATCCGCAAGGTATTTTCAACCCAAATAAAATGTATCAGGGACTATAATCATGAAAACTGAATTTAGCCCCACATTTTTAAATACTCCAGATGGCAAACTCGCCAATGAAATTCTTCGCACCTGCGTACACTGTGGCTTTTGTAATGCAACTTGCCCAACATACCAACTACTAGGTGATGAAAATGATGGCCCTCGCGGACGCATTTACCTCATCAAACAAGTCCTTGAAGATAAACCCGTAACCCAAGCTACACGCACTCACCTTGACCGTTGCCTGACTTGTAGAAACTGCGAAACAACCTGCCCCTCCGGTGTAGAGTACGGCAAGCTCATCGATATTGGCAGAAAAGTGGTGGAAGAAAAAACCACCCGTGGTTTTAAAGAAAACCTCACTCGTAAGGCCTTGTTAAATTTATTACCTTACCAAAGCCGATTTACGCCTGCTATTAAACTGGGGCAAGTTTTCAAACCTTTTTTACCAAAGATTTTAGCTAAAAAAATCCCGAAAAAAATTAATGCAGGAAAATATCCGAGCAATACACACTCAAGAAAAATGATAATTCTAGAAGGCTGCGTACAACCAGCACTTTCACCTGACATTAATGCAGCGACCGCAAGAGTATTAGATCGTCTCGGCATTTCATTGACCCGCCCAAAGAATGCAGGCTGTTGTGGTGCAGTAAATCAACATTTATCCGATGAAGAAAAAGCATTAAACTTCGTAAAACAGAATATTGATGCTTGGTGGGAACACATCCAAAACGGCGCTGAAGCCATTATTATTACCGCCAGCGGCTGTGGCGCAATGGTGAAAGACTACGCGCATTTATTACGCGATGATAAAGACTACGCTGATAAAGCTAAAAAAGTCACCGAGCTTTGTAAAGATATTTCAGAAGTCATCAGCAAGGAAGACCTCACCCCTTTACAGACACAGACACAACAGCGGCAAACAAAGAATATAAGCTGGCATCCGCCCTGCACTTTACAGCACGGACAAAAAATTAACGGTGTGGTGGAGAAAATATTAACAGACAAAGGGTATAATTTATTACCCGTTAATGACTCGCATTTATGCTGTGGTTCGGCAGGAACCTATTCAATTTTACAAGCTAAAATATCGCAACAACTACAAGCCAATAAAATTAAAAACCTGACCAAACACCAACCAGAAATGATTGTTACAGGAAATATCGGTTGTCAAACTCACTTGCAAGAAGTGAGCGATGTGCCAGTGGTTCACTGGATTCATCTGCTAGATAACTAAGTTTAACCAAAAATACGCGGAAGTATTATGCTTGTAGTTGTTTTTAGCTGATTTAATTGTGGGTGCCCTTTTATTCACTTTTATTCACTACACACATGTGGAGTGCCCTCATAAAAACGGAGGATTCTAAGCAGCTTTTTTCATAAGCCACTGCGCTTCATACTCAGCAGGAATTTGATACTGAATACTCGAATGCATTCTCTGTCTATTATAATAAACCTCAATATAATTGAACACCACACGTTTTGCTTCTTCTATTGTCTTAAAATCTCTATCATCGGTTTCTTCCGACTTTAGCGTTTTAAAGAAGCTTTCAGCCACTGCATTATCCCAACAATTACCTTTTCGGCTCATACTTTGCACAAATTCATATTCATCCATAATGTCACGAAAGGCATAACTGCAGTATTGACTGCCACGATCTGAATGAAAAAGAACGCCTATAGGGTAACCTCGATTAACAAACGCCATATTTAATGCGTCACAGACCAGAGCTGCTTTCATATGAGGCTGCATTGACCAGCCTACAATCTTTCTAGAATAAAGATCAATCACAGTAGCAAGATGAAGCCAGCCCTGATCCGTGTTGATATAGGTAATATCACCCACCCATTTTTGATTAGGTTTTGATACATCAAATGCGCGATTCAAAATATTGGGAGAGATTAAAAGGTCATGATCACTATCGGTAGTCACTTTATACGCCTTACGCTGCTTGGCTTTTAAGCTTTTCGCTATCATGCGCCTTCTTACACGCTCTCTAGAGCCTTTGTAGTCATGCGATGTAACTAAAGCCTTGTAAATACGTCGATATCCATAACGGCGCTTATGCTTTTTGAACAGCATAAGGATAATCTCATCCAGCGCATTATTAGCTTGCTCACGTAAAGACACTGGTTGCTTGCGCCATTGATAGAAACCACTAACAGAAACAGATAAGAGTCTACAAAAGCGC
>JALSJN010000072.1 GCA_026989335.1 Thiotrichaceae bacterium | reverse complement strand
AAAGTTTTATAATGTCTGAAATGGGATCGGTACTGATAAGATTTCAGCAAGCGTACCCAGACATTGAACTAGACATTATTACCAGTGGAAGCAATGTAGACTTGGTTGAAGAGAGTATAGATTTAGCTTTGAGGATAGGTGAGCTAGAAGATTCAACCATGATGTGTCGCAAGCTAACTCATTGTGAGTTTCAAGTAGTAGCCTCTCCAAAATACATTAAACAATATGGTAAACCTAGTGAGCCAAAGGAACTTACCCAGCATAACTGTTTAATTTACAGCGCCTCACAGCTCAGCCGACAGTGGCCTTTTTACTTACCTAACGGTGAAACAATCGCTGTCAATGCACATGGTAGCTTAAGCTGTAATGATGGTCAGTATATTCTCAATGCTGCACTTAAAGGGTTGGGAGTTTGCTTTGGCCCTAGCATCATGTTCAAACATCATCTTGAAAAAAACGAGTTATGTTTACTGCTTGAAGATTACTACCTTCCTTCTGTTTCAATTTCTGCACTCTATCCACTCAATCGGAATTTAACCCGACGAGTTAGGGTGTTGATAGATTTTCTTACTGAAGAATTGTCAGCGTAGAAAAGAACAACATAAGACCCAAATCAATTGCCACTTTTAGTGGTTATAGAGAGAGAACCAATGGATGATATGAAATGTATATAGACAAGCATCAACCTTATTCGTTAGTGTTTTTATAATTCTTGCCCAAATTCAGCCATTGCATTTAAAACGCCTTTTAGTTTATTTCCAAGCTTCGTTAGCTCATATTCAGTGGTTGGTGGAACTGTGGCGTATACGGTTCTTGTTACTAATTTTCGTTCTTCTAATAGCCGTAGGCGAGACGTTAAAACCTTTGGACTAATACCCTCTAAAGCTCTTTGAATTTCTGAATAACGTTTCTTTCCTGGTAATAATTCACGTATTACTAAGGTTGTCCACTTTCCTTCAATCACCCCTGCTGTTTTTTTTACGGGGCATTCATCGTCACACAGCGCAGTTTGCAACAAGCTATCTTTTTTAACCATTACTATCCTTTTGGTAACTACTTCTAAAAGTAAAGTAACTACCCTATTATTTTTTGAACATTTACTTTAAAGGATTTTACCGATGAAAAAAACAACTTATTTACTTTATGTCGTAGGCGCAATACAGATAATACTTGGACTTTTCTATTTATTCGCCCCTGATTTTTTCTTAAAAAGCATTGGTCATTCAGTTCCACCTGCTGATCTAAAATATCCTCTCGCTATGCTTGCGTCTCGATTTATTGCCTATGGTATTGCGTTCATCGTAATAGCAAAAGATCCTCTCAAGCATGTCCTTTGGATTTGGTTTATGGTTTTGATTCAGCTTATTGATTTAGGTGGTGGCATATACTACACACTCACAGGTGTTGTAAATATCAAAGATTCGGGCTTCCCAATGTTTAATGCTTCGTGGATCACGATTCTCTTATTATTGTGGATGCCAAAGAAAAATAAATCATAATGAATGAGTTATTTCATAGATTAAAAATTAGAATGCTACTGGCAACAAAGCCAGTAGTTTTTTTTGAAGCTCTAAACCAGCTTGATTGGTATCAACAAACATTACAAGATTGGGTTAAACAAAATAACTTTTCAGCGAATAGCAAGATCTTAGAAATTGGCTGTGCCACAGGTATTTTATCTCGGTATATTTCAGATTCAGATCATGACCTTACAGGTGTAGATATATCTGAAAGCATGATTGAAGCTGCTCAAAAGAATAACCCTGAAATTTCTTTTCATGTTGCAGATGTTAATAAGTTACCCTTTGAGACTGAATCTTTTGATTCAGTTATTTCCGCCTCGTTATTAAATATAGTTTCCGATAGAGAAAGAGCCTTAACAGAGATGGTTAGAGTTTGTAAGAGCGGGGGAACAATTAGTATTTTAGTTCCGTTGGTGGGTTTTAATGATATAAAACTGAATGCTCTCAAATCGTTATTACAAACTACAGGATTTTCTTTTGAAGCTTTAAGAACATGGCATAAACTTGCACCCAAAATGACAGTTTCAGAGGTCAGTACTCTCTTTGAAAAATTAGGACTTAAAACTAAAAAGCCTGAAACATATCTAAATGGTATGGTTTTTTCACTGACTGCGATAAAAGGAGAAGCTGATTAAGTCGATTAAAATTTTGCGAAGAAAAATTTGCTGCTGTTTGTCATTAAGTGAGACCCACACTTAATGTGTATAAGTATGCGCAAAATGGAGAAGCTTAAAGCTTAATTTCTAAATCACTCAGCTCTCGCCACTGTCCTGCCGCTAACGCATCATCCAAAATAATATCAGCAATTTTTTCACGATGTAATTTTATTACATGGTTACCCACCGCCGCCATCATCCGTTTAACTTGATGGTACTTACCTTCTGATATTGTGAGACGAATTCTTGTCTTACTGATAATATCAATTTCAGCAGGTTTGCTGCGTTCTTTCTCTGCTTTAAGTTGTACCCCTTCACTTAAAATACGAATTTGTTTTTCAGTAATATCAGAATCTAAATCGACCAGATAGACTTTTTTATGATTATGTTTGGGTGATGTGATTTGATGCAGCCATTGCCCATCGTCGGTTAACAGAACTAAACCAGTGGTATCAATATCTAAGCGCCCTGCCACATGAAGTGATTCAACATTGGGCACAAAAAGAGAGTCAAAAACAGTGGGGTGATCTTTATCTATATTGGCGCAAACTACCCCTGTGGGTTTATTCAACATAATATAACGTAGTTTGGGCTTACTAATGGAAACGCCCATATATTCTACAGTGGCGTTATCAGTGATATGTTGTGCGGGGTTTTTAATAGTTTCCCCATCAACTTTAACTTTACCCTTTTTTATATGAATTTTTGCTTGCGAGCGGGTAAAGACGGTTGATTGTGAAAACAGTTTATCGAGGCGCATTAGTCCTTTTTCCTAGACTCACGCATCATAAGGGTTACGCAGAATCATCGTATGGTCGCGGTCAGGCCCTGTTGAAATAATATCTGCCGGTGTTTCGAGTAGCTCTTCCATCCGTTTTAGGTAAGTTTTTGCTTTTTCTGGAAGGTCATTATATTGGGTTACACCAAAGGTATTGGTCATCCAACCTGGGTGCTCTTCATAAATAGGTGTGCAACGTGCAAAGTCAGTGGTGTTAATCGGTGGGACTTCCATTCTTTCGCCGTCAAGCTCATAGGCCACACAAATTTTAATGGTTTCAACTTTATCTAAAACATCTAATTTAGTAACGCAAATACCCGTAATACTGTTGATTTGCATAGAACGTCGAAGTGCTACCGCATCTAACCAACCACAACGGCGATCTCGCCCTGTGGTTGCGCCTTGCTCATGCCCTACTTCGGCTATGTGCGCGCCAACATCATCAAATAATTCTGTTGGAAATGGCCCCGAGCCAACTCGTGTGGTGTACGCCTTTGTAATACCGAGTATATAATCCAAGTTTTTTGGCCCTACGCCAGAACCCGTCGATGCACCGCCTGCGGTGGTACTGGATGAAGTGACATACGGGTAAGTGCCGTGATCAATATCCAGCAACGTGCCTTGAGCGCCTTCAAACATGATATTTTTACCCGACTTGCGCAACTTATGTAAGGTATTAGGCACATCAATAATCATGTGGCGTAGTTTTTCTGCCATTTCTAAGCTATCTTTAAGCACTTTTTCATAGCTAACTTCTTCCGCTTTAAAGTAGTTTTTAAGCATGAAGTTATGGTATTCCATGACTTCTTTTAGTTTTTCAGTAAAGCGTTCGGTGTTTAATAAATCACTTAGAAGTAAACCACGACGTGAGATTTTATCTTCGTAGGCAGGACCAATCCCACGACCTGTTGTACCAATAGCTTTGTTGCCGCGCGCCACTTCACGCGCCATATCCAATGCGACATGGTAAGGTAAAATGAGGTGGCAAGACTCGGAAAGCTTTAATCGATCTGAAGCAGGCACACCTTCTTTCTCTAACATTTCCAACTCTTCAAGCAAGGCATCAGGTGCCAGCACCACACCGTTGCCAATAATACACTCTACGCCTTCACGTAAAACACCAGAGGGAATAAGGTGTAAAACGGTTTTTTTACCGTCAATGACTAATGTGTGCCCCGCATTATGACCGCCTTGAAAACGGACCACTGCGGATGCCTCTTCGGTGAGAAGATCAACGATTTTCCCCTTGCCTTCATCTCCCCACTGCGTACCGAGTACGACTACATTTTTTCCCATCTTCTCATTCCTTCAATCTTTAACGATTAAACTGACTTCACGACACAGTTTGCTAGCCTTGTTTTACAACCCATACATCATTCTGCTGGTGTAAAACCCGATTACAACCATAACTTTTTAACTGCTCGGCACTCAATTCTAACTCTTGCGTTTTGCCTAAGTAACGAATAACTTGCTCTCCTTGGGCGCGTAATTCCTTAATGTGTTGCTCTAACGCTTGATCCTGAATATTCGGTATTAAAATACCATTCACAGCTAATGAGTTAATTAACTGTGTGGTACCAAATGATAGATTAGCAAGGGTTCTTAAGTCACTGCTAAAACCTATTGCAGGTCGGCTATTGCCAAAGGCTTTGCCAATTCCATCATAGCGCCCACCTTGTGCGATAGAAGCGGCGCGCCCTGTTTGATAAACAGTATACATAATACCGGTGTGATAGGCATAGCCACGCATTTCTGCAAGATCAATATGCAAGGTTAGCCCTGTAAAACATTTACTTAACAAACGGCTTATTTTTTGTAAATGGTCTAAGGCATCTAGCACCATTTTGCCTGCATTTTTAAGACTGGTTTTTGCCGTATCAATAATGTCAGGTGAGCCGCTCAGCATCGGTAGTGCTAACAGCATATCCGCCGCTGCTGAAGGTAAATCTAATTGCGTCACCCAGGTTTCAATTTCTGGAATTGATTTGCGCGATAACATATCAAAGTAATGCGCTTTTTGGGAATCATCCAGCTGAGCATAATCCGCTAAGCCACTGGCAAGCCCTACATGACCTAAGTCTAGCACTAGATCTTTAATATCAAGGCTATCAAGTGTTTCGAGCATCAGTGAGATAATTTCACTGTCACTTTCAATACCTGCATGACCAAATAACTCAGCCCCAACCTGTACTGGTGAACGCGATCCACCTTGCTCATCTGAGCGTGTGCGTAACACAGTGCCTATATAACAGAGGCGGTTTATTGTCGTGTTTTTTGATGAGGTATTTTCTGATGCAGTGGTGTTTGAAGGTGTGTTATTAGATAAACGATGTGCATCAATCCGCGCGACTTGAGGAGTAATATCGGCACGAATGCCCATCATTCGACCGTTTTCTTGATCGGTTATTTTAAAGGTCTGAAGATCAAGTTGTGTACCTATACCCGCTTTTAATGATTCCATATACTCAACTAACGGCGGCATCACTAGACGGTAACCCCAAGTCGCATATAAATCGACAATATGACGACGTAAGGCCTCTAGCTTTTCAGCTTCATCCGGTAAGGATTCATTAATTCCAGCTGGTAATAACCAAGTATTCATTGCGCGTTAGCCCTGAGTGTACTCAAGCTAAGTTCACTAAACCCACTTTGACGTATCTTTACAATAACTTTTATCATGAAAATTCAAACAATATAAAGTAAAACAAGACCTGCAACGATACTTGCCAAACCCATCATACGCAAGGAACTTTCAGGCGTTTCTACCATTGTTTTATAGACTTTTTTGATGCTAGCCGGACTTGCAAAGGGTAACAAGCCTTCAAAAATCAGCAACAGCGCAAGCGCATTGAGTAAATCATGCCAATTCATTAGGGTCGTCTTTTATACGGCACTGGTTAAAAAGTACTTGGAACCGCAGCCGCAGGGGTTGATGCTTTTCCTTTAAAGTGACGAAAAAATTCAGCATCAGGCTCAATCACCATAATATCACCACCTTTACCCAATGATTTTCTATAAGCACTTAAACTACGGTAAAAGTCATAGAACTCAGCATTATTTTGATAAGCACTGGCATACACTTCTGCCGATTTTGCATCACCTTCACCCCGTATTTTTTGTGCATCACGGTAAGCATCAGCTTCAATAATAATCGCTTGTCTATCAGCTACCGCACGAATTTTCTCACCTTCTGCCTGACCACGTGAGCGGAAATCCTGTGCCACACGTTGTCTCTCAGAGCGCATACGTTCGTAAACCGAGTCACTAATTGATTCAGTGAAGTCAATCTGACTAACCCGCGCATCAATAATAACAATACCCAATTGTTCAACGGAACTCGCAGCCTTTGAACGTAACGCCGTCATTATTTCACCACGCTCACCCGAAACAGCCTCTTTTATCGTACGGGTACTGAACTCATTTCTTAAGCCATCTTTAATAATACTCTCTAAACGGTTTTGGGCACGTGTTAAATCACCACCCAGTGCGTTATAAAAAGTACGCACATTAGCAATTTTCCATTTTACAAAGAAATCAACTTTAACGTCTTTTTTCTCTGACGTTAAAAAACGATCTGGCTGTGCATCTAGCGTAAGCACCAAGGTTGAAAACTTCTCAATGGTATTTACAAAAGGCATTTTAAAGTGCAAACCTGGCTTTATGTCAGTTTCTACAATTTCTTTAAAGCGAAATTTAATCGCAGTTTCACGCTCATCAACGGTATAGGTTGCCGTTGCTAAAATAAAAGCAACCAGCGCAATAACAATAAAAGCAATATTCTTCATTTTAACGTCTCCCTTCTCGGGTGCCACTTCTGACCCCATCACGTGTTGTTTTTCGTTTTAAGCGTTGTTGTTGCATTGCACCCGCAACGGCAGGGTCAAAACCACTGGCTTTATTGGTTGATGAAGTGCCACTTTGTAGCTCATTAAGTGGCAAGTACAACATATTATTGCCTGACTTTGTATCGACCATAACTTTCTTCGTGTTTGCATAAACCTCTTCCATCGTTTCTAGATAGAGTCGTTTACGAGTAACCTCAGGCGCTTTATTGTATTCTGTTACTAATTGACTAAAGCGTGATGCATCACCTTCTGCCTGCGAGACAATTTGACTTTTGTAAGCGAGCGCATCTTCGTTTAAGCGAGAGGCCTTACCTTCAGCAACAGGAACAACTTTTTTAGCATAGGTTTCCGCTTCATTTTTAAACTTATCCCTGTCCTCTCGGGCACGGATTGCATCGTCAAAGGCATCCTTTACTTCTTGTGGAGGTTTGGCGTGAATTAAGTTAACTTTGATCACTTCTAATCCAGATTTGTATTCATCCAATACTTTTTGCATTACTTGTTGCGTTTCAGGGGCGATTGATTGACGATTTTCGATAAGGATTGAATCCATCGTATTGCGACCAACGATTTCACGCACCGCACTTCGCATTACTTGAAATAACGTACCCACAACTTGGTTAGGTTCATAATCAGCAAGATAAATATTAAACAAATAATCTTCAGGGTTTTTAATACGGTATTGTGCAGAAATACCCACATCGACAATATTTTCATCTTTTGTCAGCATACGTGTTTGATCATCAGCCGTTCGACTTTTGTCAATGTCGACTAACTCGACGGAATCAATAGGGTAAGGAAAACGCCAATGCAAACCCGGTTTAGTGGTTTGTTGAAAGGCTCCGAAGCGAAACTCAACACCACGTTGTGCAGAATCCACCTGATAAAATCCCGTCGCAAGCCAACCTAAAAAAGCGATTAATGCAATTACACCCAACGAAGCTAAGCTAGGCCCGCCGTTAGAGTCTCCTCCAGATTTTTTATTACCAAAAAAGCCACCGATTTTCTCATTCATTTTACGGGTAATATCTTCAATATCAGCGCCACCACTCCCTTTCGAGCTGCCACTTGATTTTTTACCCCACGGGTCTTTATCTTTACCACCTGGTTCATTCCAAGGCATTGTTGTTGTACTCCAAAGTTAAATGTATGTTTAAGTCAATATGGGGATTACTCGGCCACTATCAAGACCGAGTATAGACATACTTATAAAAAAACTGATTGTATCGCGCAACGTAAAAAAATGACAACAAATCTCTTTATAATTAAGGCTTATCTTATCAGCGTTTATAATACTTTTGTTAACTCAGCCTGATCTAAAGGTAAGGTAAAAACAGCATATAAAGGCATAATATCATTGAGCTTATCTACATATTGACGCTGATCTTTAGCCACAAAAACAATAACTTTTGTTGTGACCGAATAGCGTTGTAAAGAATAAAGCATCACATCAAGATTACTGATATTAACGCCAGCGTAGTTATTACCAAAGCCGTAAAAAAACTCTACCGCGATATAGTCGGGCTGTTTTTTTTTGATTTTACTGATCAACTTTCGCATCTGTTTAAAACACAGCTCATCAATATTCAAACTATTATATAAAGGAGTCAAATAAGGATGAGTACGAGATTCTATCACCGAGTAGAGAATTTTTTTTGCCATTAGCTTATGCCATTGATTATTTCACGAAAAACCTGACTGTGCGCCAACACTTGCAAGCAAGCCAAGGCAAAAAGACCCGCGACTATATCATCAACCATGATGCCAAAACCACCCTGTACCTTTTTATCTAACACTGAAATTGGCCAAGGTTTCCAAATATCAAATAAACGAAATAAAGCAAAGCCGATGACAATCCAAAGCCAACCGCTGGGTGCCATTATCATCGTAATAAAAAAGCCTGCAAACTCATCCCATACGATACCAGAGTGATCATGTACGCCGAGCTTTTCCGAGGATTTTCCGCAAATCCAAAAGCCCCCAATACAAACTAGTAAAGTCATTAGCAAATAGCCTGTTAAGGATAATTGGCTCATCAATAAATACAGAGGTACAGCCATTACAGTACCAAAGGTACCTGGGGCGAAAGGCGCAAGCCCACTGCCAAAGCCAAAGGCAAGAAAGTGTACTGGTGTGCTTAATACTGTTTTATGTAAACCAGAAATTTTTGGATTTTTAGCCATTAAAGTGATTATAGCCTGATGCTTTTAGTGGGTCGCCATTTTCATCCATAATAATGCTGATGTTTTGATTAATTTTACCGATACAAGTCACATTGACGTTAACTGTCTCTAAAAAATCGACATTACAAGACTGTGGGATTGTAAAAAGTAATTCATAATCATCACCCCCTGATAACGCAGCTTGCATCGCGATAGTCCTATTGATACGACTTAAGGCTGGTGACAAAGGGATTTCACGGGTATTGAGACTCGCCCCAACTTGAGAGGCTTTTAACACATGCCCCAAATCTTGTAAAAGACCATCTGAAATATCAATACACGATGAGGCAAATTGTTTGATTATTTTGCTTTCAACTATTCTAGCGGTGGGTTTATTCAAACGATCTTGACAATAATCCAAATCACTTAGATGCTTTATTTTTAAATCGCCGATAATCGTTGCCAACCCAATTGCAGCATCACCTAATGTGCCAGTCACATAGATTAAATCTCCTACTTTTGCACCACTACGCAGTAACGCAGTACCCTTATCAACAACACCCATGACTTGTATAGTGATGCTTAAGGCTCCTTGCGTAGTATCGCCACCGATCAAATCACACGCTGCTTGATTGGCTAATGTTTTTAAGCCACGACTAAAGTCTTCAAGCCATTGAGTATCTTCAGGCTTATCAAACGAAGGCAAGGTTAACGCTAAAGTAAACCATTTAACAGTGGCCCCCATGGCTGCTAAATCACTTAGGTTTACCGCTAATGATTTATGCCCAATATCAATTGCGGGCGTTTCTATAGGGAAATGTACACCAGCAATTGAAGTATCAACAGAGGTCACTAAATACTTATCGTTGGGAATATCAATAATCGCCGCATCATCGCCCACTCCTTTGATGACACTGCTCGCTGTATCACTCCAACTAAAGTAGGTTTCGATAAGGTTAAATTCAGACATAAGTTTTGTGGCTTGTTTTATTTTTTACAAACATAAAAAAAGCGACTCAAAAGCCGCTTTTAAAGTGATCTTCAAAGCTACTTTATATCGCTTTGCCAATCACATCAACACCTGTTGGAATTTTGAAAAAGAAAGTACTACCACTAATTGGCACATTCTTCTTTGCATTAAGTTGTATGACGGTACGCTGTCCGAGTTGATCATGCATAATCATTTGACGAAGACCATTTACATCTAAACCAATCTCGATAAACTTAAAGTCTTTACTTTTTTTACGCGGCGTTAATTGAAACCAATCTAAGCCCGCGACTTTTAGCGACATTGCTTTAACATGAAACTGCGCATCGGGGGATTGCTTACGCGTAAGCAAAGCAATCGGCGCACTTGAAATCGCACTACTCATAGGCTTGATAGTGACTTGCTCTAAGTCTTCGTCATAAATCCAAATATTTTTTCCATCGCTAACAATGACTTGTGGCTCTGGCGTTTTATAAACCCAACGAAATTTACCTGGACGATTTAAAAATATCTGCCCCGTTGAACTTTGGATCATTTTATTTTTTTTACTAAAGACTTGCTGGCTAAAGCTACCTTTTAAGGTGCTGACCTTGGTGAAAAAATCATTGAGCCTTTCACGCGCTGCATCAGGGGCAGCGCTTGCCACAGTTGAACTGACCGATGCAAAAGCACCTATTAAGGTGAACGATGCGGTTAATAATAATCCTGCTTTTTTCATACTATTTCTCTCAAGAGTTGAAACACAAAAAGTGTTCTAGTCTTTAATTGGCTCTGGGGCTAAAACTTCGCGCGTTCCGTTAGATTGAACCGCACTCACCACGCCTGCCATTTCCATATCTTCGATCATCGATGCCGCACGGTTGTAGCCGACTTTAAGGCGGCGTTGCACATAAGAAATAGAAGCCCTGCGAGACTCAGTAACAATAGCAACAGCTTGATCATAAAGCGCATCAGTTTCTGAATCTGCAAGAGGTTCTAAGCCTGGTATAGCATCAGATGACCCCGTATCCTCTATGACATTAGTTATATACTCGGGTTCCCCTTGGAGCTTCAAATAATTAACCACATCTTCAACTTCTTGATCGGCAACGAAGGCTCCGTGTACACGCTGAGGCATACCAGTACCGGGCGGAAGGTACAACATATCACCATGACCCAGCAAAGTTTCGGCGCCACCTTGATCTAAAATAGTGCGTGAATCAATTTTAGTTGATACCTGAAAAGCAATACGTGTTGGAATATTTGCCTTAATTAAACCGGTGATAACATCCACCGATGGACGCTGAGTCGCTAAGATTAAATGAATACCAGCAGCACGCGCTTTTTGCGCAAGTCGCGCAATCAACTCTTCCACTTTTTTACCCACCACCATAATCATATCGGCGAACTCGTCAATGACGATAACAATAAAGGGTAGCGGTTCTAGAATTTCAGGACGCACATCAACATGCTGGGTTGGATCAAAGGTTGGATTAATAATGGGATCACCCTTGGCAATTGCCTCTTTCACCTTCTCGTTATAACCTGCGATACCCCGCACTTTTAAATGCGACATCAGCGCGTAACGACGCTCCATCTCCCCTACTGCCCAACGCAGTGCGTTAGAGGCATCTTTCATATCGGTAACGACGGGTGTTAATAAGTGCGGTACTGCTTCATAAATACTCAGTTCAAGCATTTTAGGGTCAATTAAAATCAACTTAACTTCATCCGGAGTTGATTTATACAGCAAGCTAATAAGCATCGCATTGACACCTACGGACTTACCCGAACCGGTAGTACCTGCAATCAGTAGATGAGGCATTTTCGCCAAATCTGCTACAGCGGGATTACCTTCAATGGTTTTCCCTAATACCATGGTTAAAGGTGATTTGGATTGTTTAAAGAGTGGCGATGCAATGATCTCTGTAATCGCCACCAACTCACGATTTGAATTAGGCACTTCAATACCTATCGTCGTTTTACCCGGGATTACTTCCACCACACGAATACTCGGTACACGCATGCTACGCGCCATATCTTGTGATAAACCCGTAATTCGGCTGGCCTTAATACCCGCTGGTAGCAATATTTCAAAGCGCGTAATAATCGGCCCTGGGTAATAACTATCTATCTGAACGCCTGCTATTTTAAAGCTTTCTAAGGTTTCTATAATATTACGTGCATGTGTTTCTAATTCTGCTTTTGAGAACTTGCCTTGGTTGGTTGGAGCAGCATTTAGTAGATCAATTGGCGGGAGCTTAATCGCTTTGCCTAATGACATTCCCTGTTTAGGTGGTTTAGGCGTACGCTTTTTAGCCGGCGTAGCGGTTTGCGCATTAACCACTTTCGATGCATCTTGTTGTACGGGTTGCTGTAAAGAACTTTGTGCTTGTCTTGGAGCAATAGCGGCTGGGTTTTTCTTTGCGGTTATTACATCATTTAATCCGGCGACCGTTACATTCTCTTCTTCAAAAGATTCGATTTCCACATGGAAATCTGTATTACCTGAACGGGTAATATAATCAGGCACGCCTAACACAGGAGCAGAATTTTTCACGACACTCCCCTGAGAGACTATTTCATCCAAGGGGTCTAATACAGGCTCTTGATATTCCTGCAAGGTTTTTGGCTTAATCTTGGTATTGTCACTTGCTCCGCTAGTTTTTTGCCATGCGAATAACCCTGCTAAGCCTGTAGCCACAGCGGCAATTACGCTACCACCCTGTGAGGCATTTGAACTATCTTGCTCTGGTGAATAAGCGATTCCACCAGTGCCATTAAAACTATGATCGAAATCTGACACGCCGTGTTTCAAAACAGCCTGATCGGTATTTTCTGCTTCTGTCTGAACAGGCATTGAGCTACCCTCATAAGACTCTTTTGGCATAATGGCAGTGGCAGATCGTGTAATCACATCAACAACGCCGACAATCCAGCCACCAATCATATCAACTAATTTTAGCCACTGAATATCGGCAAACAGGGTAGCCCCTGCGATAAAGCCCGAAAACAAAATCATGGTAGCTCCAATATCACCAAATAAGCGGACAAACATTTTGGCGATACCGTGGCCGAGCAAGCCGCCCGAAGTATTTGACAACAAGCTTTCTGGCCAAAGCAAGGTTGCCAAACCGCAACCGGCTACGAGCACCAGAAAAACACCAAACAAGGTTACCCCTAAATTAATCCCTCGATAGTTTCCTTGTGAGGAACGAAAGATAAGAAAAGCCGAAACCATGAATGCAATGGGTATCAAGTATGATATAAAGCCGAAAAAGCCAAACAACACATCTGCTAAATATGCCCCTGCGGAACCTGCTTTATTTTGAATAACCGCATTACTATCATAGTGGAACAGCCCAGGGTCTGCTGGGTTATACGTCATTAACGCTAATAATACCACGGCCGTAACCCCTGAAAGTATCAGGATAGTGGTTTGCTTAATACTACTTCTTTTCGATGCATTTAACGCAACCTTGTCAGCAGCCACTTTTGTAGCTTTGGCTGAACTTGCTTTCGTTGTTGCTCTTTTTTTATAAGCACGTTTCTTTTTTGCTGTTGCCAATGGTGTTCCCCTATTCCTCGAACTATTAACGTCTTATTTGTTTTAGTTAACTTCAGACTTAATATCTAAAAGACATCAATCGCAAAACATCCATCACTGGCATTTACATTTATAAACTAACAATAGTCAATTAAGAAAAATTTAATATCGTTCGAGGTTATGATTCTATTTTTTATAATCTAAACCTAATTCGTATAAGCCCTTATACGAATAACTAAGTATATAATGTTTAAGGTTGAAAATGAAGATTAAATAATAAATTGATAATTGTGGTAATTAACAACTTATGTTGTAGTACAACAACTTTAGACGCACCCAACATTTTAGGAGCAATACTATGAGCGATGTTATCCATCATTCTTTAATTATTTTAGGTTCTGGCCCCGCCGGTTATACCGCCGCAATCTACGCCGCCCGAGCAAACCTCAACCCTGTATTAATCACCGGCATGGAGCAAGGTGGTCAATTAATGACCACTACCGATGTTGATAATTGGCCAGGTGACAATGATGGCGTACAAGGCCCTGACCTTATGGAGCGCATGAAAAAACATGCTGAACGCTTTGATACAAAAATCATTATTGATTACATTGCCGATGTCGATTTTAGCCAAAAACCCTACCAATTAAACGGTGGATCAAGCAAATATACCTGTGATTCACTGATTATTTGTACGGGAGCTTCAGCCATGTATCTCGGCTTAGAATCAGAGGAAGCATTTAAAGGACGTGGTGTGTCTGCTTGTGCAACCTGTGATGGATTCTTTTATAGAAACCAAAAAGTAGCAGTCATTGGTGGCGGAAATACCGCCGTAGAAGAAGCACTGTACTTATCTAACATCGCCGAGGAGGTTTTTCTCGTACATCGTCGGGATGAACTACGTTCTGAAAAAATCCTCCGTGATCAAATCTTAGCAAAAGCAGAGTCAGGTAACATCACCTTAGTTTGGGACAATACCTTAGAAGAGGTTCTCGGTGATGATGCCGGTGTCACCGGAATGCGAATTAAAAATGTAAAAACCAATGAGATCCAGGATATTGATGTGCATGGTATTTTTATTGCTATCGGCCACAAACCCAATACCGCAATATTCGATGGTCAGCTGGATATGAAAGGCGGCTACATTACGGTTAATAGTGGTACAACAGGTAACGCTACTCAAACCAATATGGAGGGTATTTATGCCGCGGGCGATGTAATGGATCATGTTTACCGCCAAGCAATTACTTCTGCTGGCACAGGTTGCATGGCAGCGTTAGATGCCGAAAAATATCTTGATAAATTGGCATCAGAGAATAAATAACATTCTTTTTGAGTTAATAATAATGACACGTTAACCATGACACAAGAAAAAAAGCCTTTAACACTGTTAGACCCTGACGCCAGTGATGAGCCATTCCCGTCTGTTGAGCTTGCCTTTAGCGAACCCAATGGATTATTAGCATTTGGTGGGAACCTCTCCCCTACTCGATTAATTAATGCATATCAATCGGGAATTTTTCCTTGGTATAACCCTGATGAACCCATTTACTGGTGGAGTCCTGAACCGCGTGCCGTACTATTTCCTAATAAAATAATACTACGCCGAAGTTTACGAAAAACTATCCGCAACAAAGGCTATAAAATAACCTTTGATCAAGACTTCTCAGGCGTTGTTCAATCTTGCGCAGCGTCTCGCAAAAACTCCGGTGGAACATGGATAAGCAATGAAATGTTCATGGCGTATTCGCAACTTTTTAAGCTTGGGGTAGCGCATAGTGTTGAAATATGGAATACCAACGATGAACTAGTAGGAGGATTATACGGTGTTGCAACAGGCGGGGTTTTTAGTGGCGAATCTATGTTCAGTGATGAGCGAGATACCTCCAAAATAGCCTTTATAGCGCTCGCTTGGCATTTGCAACACTGGGGTTATTCATTAATAGATTGTCAGATTGAGAACTCCCATCTCACTAGCATGGGAGCGGAGAATATTGAGCGAAAAAAATATTTAAGTGTTCTAAAAACCACTCAATATTTTGATCATAAAGAATGGCGGTTTGATCCTAACTGTGATCTATCACACTGGGAACCAGATGAAACATGATCGATAATTTTCCAGAGGTTTTTTACAGCAGCCTAAAAGGTACCTTTCTGAAAACGGTATTTACTGGCGCTTTCATTCTTATTTTTGCCGTGTTCGTGACAATAAAACTCTAGCTTCTGATCTCCACTGACACTAATTGTTCCCGTTGCTCTTGAGTTACAACTACTAGAATTTTGACTTCTTTTATAATAGTTAATTGCTTTTAGAGTAAGTTCATTATTTATGGTTTCTAATTTAGATAAGCGCCAATAGCCATTACCGCGCAGTAATTTCGCCCCCGTATCACCACTAACATTGACCACATAAATATCACCTGTACCACACTCAGAAATGACAGAACTATTTTCTGATAGCAAATACTTGCGACTCCAATTAGATGGTATAACCACAGCTTCTTCGTTTAGTTTAGTTAAACTGTTCGGTAAACCATTTTGGAAATCCAGCTGAAAAAAATAATTTTTCTTATTCATGTTACTTTCTCCACCTGGCCCTGTAGTAATCACCAAATGCTTACCATTTTTTAATTTCACTAAACCCAAACCACCACCAAACGCACCATCAATACGTAGTTTAATATCATCTACTTGATTGATGCTAGTCAAATCTTTAAAAACAAGACTTTCATCAGCATACACCAAATACTTTCCTAAGATGTGAACGCCACTAGGATGAGCATCTGCTGTTTTATGCAATGAAACTAATTCTAGACCTGAATCCGTCTTTTTTACAACAAAAATACCTCCTGTTGAGGTGTGACTTTGGCTACCTGCATAAGGGAAAAAATCAGAATTAGTACGTACAAAACCTTGCACATGTTTAACAGCAACAGTAATGCCTAAAAATCCTTTTACAGGACTTCCAAAAACACTTTTTGGAGTAGCGTTATCTGGCTCATAAAATTCATCCCAAGCAAAACCCCATGAGTTTTTTGACCAATTGAGTTTTCCTAACACTGCATCATGAAATTGTTTTTGAACATCGGTGGCACACACATTACAATCAGCATCTCCTTTATTACAAGTAGTATCAGCCTTAAATTCAGGTGCTAAAACACGACCAGCGCTAGGTGTATAGCGAGTGAAATCACGTGCTGGCTCATTTTTGCTTGATGCTGCGCACGCTTGAAGTAATAAAGTTAACGCTAAAAGACTGATAAAACGCATTGGTTGTTCCTTTATTTTAGATCGAATATCGAATTTCTATTACTGTACACCAAAGAACAGAATTAAAGAAGAATAAAACTTAAGCCTGTTGCTCCAAATAGTGCTTGTAACCCTCGATGAAAACAAAATTCTCAGCCGCATCCTTAACATCATGACCCTGCGCCTCAAGTCTATTTAATAGGCTCTCGGCTTCTGTTAAAATGTAATTGATTTGTTCTTTATCAAAAAGCTGAGTGGCTAGTGCCAAATCATCTTTGTCTGCTGACAATAGTGTCGGCACCAAGTCAACATCTTCAATCGGAGAATCAGCATCTAAAATATCTGCAGCGAGTTTAGAGACTAAAAAACTAAAATTAGCTTCACGTGCAGCATCTTCTTGATCCAGTTCTTGTAGCGCTTGCATATCATCACCTGCACCTTTTCGAACTGCTTGCATAATTATCGCTAAAAACTTTTTAATGGACTCCTGGATGCGTGTTTGGTCATCTGCAATAGTAGCAGAGGTGGCATAGAGTTTATCTAAAGAATCCTTTATTTCTAAAATCACGTCACTATCTTCATTGGGCTTGAATTCAACGGCTTTAAGCATAGTTTCTTTAAAGTCCAACATGAATTTTTTTAATATTTCATGATCCTTCTCTTGTGCTTCGCGTAAAGTTTCACTAGTCACCACTGTGGATCTTTGTTCAAATAATGGGTTATCATTTTTTCTAATTAAGTGTCGCTCGAAAGCCCCAGGATTGTCACTGGGAATAAAAGTCATATCATCCATATCAATATAATCATGTCTTGGTTAAAGTCTCATCGTAACACGCTCATAGGGCGATGAAAGTATCCCTATTGAGAGGCGGTAGATTATTGAGTGAAAACATATGATATCGACCAAAATTAATAAAAATATTTTAGATCTACGAAACAATGAAAACAACAAGGGCTGTTCTATTCTACTGTTTTAAACATAATCATATAAGGGGACAATATTACCAAGCATACTTCAACAAACGTATTAATATTGAGGGTATCAGTATTCTTTACCAGTGCTATTCTGCAGACCTATCATCAATCTATAAAAGTATCAACAATACCATTTTATTAACGGTATACAGCAAGCGGTACTACCGATTATAAAACTGATTATATGATTAGTTACACTACTAAAGTCAGAGGTAAACCCAAGGGTGTGATGTATCATTCCAATCAAGGTTGTCACTACACCTGCCGATCATTCGGCAGTTATTGTGGCGCTATCAAATACGACAAAGCATGAGCCGTCGCGGTAACTGCTGGAATAACGCACCAATTGAGCGTTTCTTTAGGAGCTTAAAAACAAAATGGTGCCGCGTTTAGGTTATTCCTCTTTGATTGCTGCAAAAGGCCACATCCTTAGTTATCTTACTGGGTACTATGCCTCAGTGAGGCCCCATCAGCATAATGGTGGTTTATCTCCGAATGCTAAAGAGCTAAATTATCAAAAGACTTAGATTTTACTGTCCAGTTTTACTTGACCACTACAAACCCTTCCAAAGCTAAGACAATAAAATCATATTCAATTTCTATTCAAAGGCTGACCAGCGGCCTATACCAATGAAAAAACACTTTGCGTTACCCGTTAATATTGAGAGAAATAAACCGGCTCAAATAAAGGAATATTTTAGGAAATGATGCATAACAAGGCAATGGTCAGTATTAATTAAATATCTGTATAAAACAAAAAGCCCTTATAAATTAATAAGGGCTTTTTTTGTTTTAATGACAGATATATAATTTTATTTATGGTGAGGGTCAACATTAATATCAGCTAGTGTTTCAGGTAATAATCTAAATATTTTCACCCCTATAACAACAAGTATCAATGCTAAAGCAACCCCACCTAAACCCAATAATATCTCAGCTAAGGTCGCACTATATGCATTATTCACACCATCAAAGAAAGAACTAGAAACTTCTGCATTTGGAAATAAAACTAAAGGAAACGATTGACCGCCAATTAAAATAACGTAAAGTTGAAAGAATCCACCAATAATAGATAAACTAGCAGCAACAACTAATACTGTTCGATTATTCTTTAAAAAACGACACCATATTAAAAATAAAGGAATTAAGCTTCCTAAAAGAATTTGTCCATACCAGAACATACTCGTAAATTTACTTTCACCCGAAAGAATATAAGCTTCTACACCATGGTGTTCAGTCGCATAAAGATTAGTTAGATGACGTGTTAACTCAAAAAATAAGACTAATACGATGAAGGTAGCTAACGTATAACGAAGACGGTTAAGAACAGAATCACCTAATTCACGACCGGTCATTTTAAATGATGCCATTAAGACTAATATATAGATTGCTGTTCCAAAAACATAAGAGCTAACAATAAATAATGGAGCTAAAATGGCTGCATCATAATATTGACGTGCGACTAAAAAACCAAAAATTGACCCAGTTCCCATTGTCAGTAAAAAACGCCAGACCATGTTTGCAATTCCTACAGATCTATAAAGAGACTTAGCCGTTTTTCTACGATCCATCATCGTCCAAAGATAAACAGCGATAATAGCAATGAAACCAGAGTAAAGTATCATGTTCCATGCGAAGATCGACTTAAAGTTTAATGCTCCTTTGGCCATTTCAATCACATGACCGATACTTCCTAAGTCCAATAAAAGAACAATCAACCCGCCCACTAGCAACGACCCCGCTAAGAAAGCAGAAAGTCGCCCAAGAGGTTGGTAGATAGTTTTGCCAAATACAGTACCTATAGTAGCTATATTAGCAGCGCCAGAAGCCGCTACAATCAAGAATATAGCAAAGACATGAGGCATACCCCAGACGACTTGATTATTCATTCCCGTAACATAGTGACCATGATGATGCATATAGCTAAAAGCCCATATACCACCAAGAACAACCAATCCTAATAAGCCTAGAATACCCCAGTACCCTAGACCATTATTTTTAACTTCACTAAAAATTGCTTTTGTTGCCATGATAATTCCTTATATCCCCCAATATCTAACGCCAGTATTTAAACCTAAGTCGGCTCGAATCTGTGTACCACCATACGTTTTTAAGGCAACACTGATTTTACTTTGAGGGTCATTGAGATCACCAAACAATAGCGCCTGAGGAGCAGCATCAACACAAGCAGGGTTTTTACCCTCATCAACTCGGTTTACACACATATTGCAAGATTCTACAGTACCCTTACCACGCGGAGTATCAGGCAATTGATTAGTTAAAGTTTCATGAACAAAACTACGCGCCTTATAAGGGCAGGCCATCATGCAATATCGGCAACCGATACAAATATGTTTGTTAACCTGCACAATTCCGTCGGCACGTTTCATCGATGCACCTGTAGGACAAACATCAACACAGGGTGCTGTCTCACAATGTTGACACATCACTGGTAATGTTGTTGTATGCCCCGTCAGTTTTTCTGTGACTTTAACTTTACGAATCCACTGCGCTTGTTGAGCTACATTTGATTCTGGGTCATTACCCCAGCCATGTTCTTTTTTACAAGCTTCAACACAAGCATCACCACCATCTGTTAACTTAGTGGTATCAATTAACATGCCCCAGCGTACTTTATCAGTAACTTCTTGTTCCGCTGGTTTTGCCTGTACTTCTCTTAAAAAAATACCCGGTGCGACAGTAGCAACGGCAGCAGTACCTGCTAAACCGCCTAAAAACTTACGACGATAGGAATTGATATGACTCATTACTGCTCTCCCACTGACTGATTAGAGGCTTTTTGTATATCAGTATTAATTTGTGACGTTAATTTTGATTTAAGTTCTTGGCTAATACCAGCAACCTCTGAAGGTAAATATTTTTCAGGTGCCATATGTAGTGAGCTTTCAGTTACCGCCTTATGTAGACTATCCGTAGGAGCAGCGACATTCGATACTTTGTTACCATTATTGGGACGATCAGCATGGCATTGGAAGCAATCTAATTGCTGAGCAACATAGCCGTGACAAGTTGAACAAAAATGTTCTGGGTCTGTATGTTTTAATTCTTTACCGTTAACTTGTTCTGGCACATGACAATTAATACAGGCCTTAAGGCTATGTTTTTTAGTTCGTATGCCCTTAATCACTGTTTGATCACGTTTATGCAATAGCTCATCCATATGATTAACACGCATATTTTTCACATGTGCATCACGGATTTCATCACTTTCAAACTGCTTTACGGCTTTCATCAGTTCAGGTGGCTTGCTATCACAAGCACTAAGACCCACACCCATCATTATTATTAAAGATGATAGAATCACTGATTTTAGTATTTTAGAATAACGACTTAACATATTTTCCTAAGCTTTTGATTCTTAATAATTTATAAGACTTAACAAAAATAAAGCCTGAAAAACAGACTTAATTTTTGTTACATTTTAATGCTCTATTATCCGCCTAGACCCATTTCAATGTAACCAGTAGGACATACATCAGCACAGATATGACAACCAACACACTTATCATAGTCCGTATCAACATAACGGCCTGTAGTAGACTGGTCTTTCTTCACTCGAAAAACAGCATCTTGAGGACAGTAAATAACACAGTTATCACACTCAAAACAAAGACCACAACTCATACAACGCTCTGCTTCACCTACAACTTGTTCTTCCTCAAGTGCATTCATGCGTTCAACAAAGTGCCCTAACACATCGTCTTGACTTGGAACATCTTCAGTACGTTTATTACGCTCAACTTTTTCAAAATGACCTAAGAATAACTCACTAGACTCAACGATTTCATGTTCAGAACGATCATCGTAGTTATGTACAGCATAATTATCACTGTCTGTACCACGTAAGTCTTCTTCTTTGCCTTCATCGTAAGCGACAGGCGCTAATTCATACTCTTTTAATTTATCGAGTAAATCGAAGTGATGTTTATCAACTTTTGGACGTTTATCCATTTTCTCATTTTTTTGAGTCAAAAAATGGTTAATTGTTTCAGCCGCAATAGATGCTTGACCAATTGCCGTCGTTAGAAGATGCGGACGAACGATATCACCAGCTACAAAATGCCCTTCTTTCCCAGGAACTTGGTAGAAATTATCTGCATCAATCGCATTACGATCGTTACCGTATTCTTCTACGCCGTCAAGATCACCGAACTGACCGATTGCTGATACAATAAGGTCAGCTTCAATAATAGTCTCTTTGCCACCTTCTTTTGGCTTAGGCACATTACCTTCCATGACAGACTCAACAACCTTTAAACCCACGGCACGTCCATTATCATCAACCAAAATTTCAGTTGGCATAACTTCTGTTAGGATAGTCACACCTTCAATCAATGCATCTTGAACTTCATGTTCAGCAGCCGTCATTTGATCGAGTGGAAACAATGACGTTAAAGTGACTTCAGCAGGAACTTTACTAGCTGGCTCGGCATCATGTTTTATAACACCAGTTGCTGAATCTTCACCTTTTTCAGTGTAATCCGCTAGCGTACCGATACGACGTGATACAGAAACCACGTCGATAGAAGTATCACCACCACCCACACAAACAACTTTTGGCGCGGTATATTTCATATCGCCCAAGTTAAATGCTTCTAGGAAATCTACTGCTGTAATCGCATTGGGTACATCATTCCAATTATCAACAAATAATCCACGACCATTTTTACAACCTAAAGCCCAAAGAATTGCATCATAATTTTTTTCTAAAGATTCAACAGTGACATCTTTGCCAACACGAGTGTTTAGTTTAACTTCAACACCATCCATATCCGTAATACGTTTGATCTCTGCATCCATCTTGTCACGCGGTACACGATACCCTGGGATACCATAACGAGCCATTCCACCTAATTGTGCATGGTCGTCAAAGATAGTTGATGCGTGACCCATTTTACGAAGCTGGTAAGCAGCGGCCATACCCGCAACACCACCACCTATGATAGCAATTTTCTTGCCAGTTGAAGGAGCAGAATAATCAAAACCAAGACCTAAGGCTATTGCCTCATCACCAATATATTGCTCAACGGAGTTGATACCAACAAAATCATCAACATCGTTACGATTGCAACCTTCTTCACAAGGTGCTGGACATACACGACCCATCATTGATGGGAACGGGTTAGCAGCTGTAGAACGACGGAATGCATATTCCTGCATTGACATATCGCCTGTTGGCTTTTCTATGCCACGGACGATCTGTAACCAACCACGAATATCCTCACCGGAAGGGCAACTGCCCTGACAAGGTGGCGTTTTCTGAATATAAGTAGGACACTTGTAAGAAGTATCTTCTTGGAAGATATGCTCTTCCATGCTATCCCAAGTATAGTCTCCGTCGTCATAACGTCTAAACGTGAGACCCTTTGCTAATGATTTATCATCAGGTGAAGTTGCCATGCTTATTCTCCTAGTTCAATCCGTAGATTGGATCAGTTAATCTAAATTATATGTAACAAATTACTTAAAACTACAGTAATAAATGTTTATTTGTAGTTTTTTAAGTATCTTTTGATTCTTTAGCAGCTTTCTCAGCAGCGGCTTTTTCTCGTGCTTCTTTTGCAGCAATCCGCTCAGCTTCCTCAGCTGCATCACGTGCTTCAATTTCTTCTTCAGTCAACTGTCCTTTAAGGACAATTGCATTACTCACCAACTGATGGACACTAACAATCATATCCATGGTAAATCCATAGTAAGGAACTACTTTAGTAAATTGGGATTTACAAATAGCACAAATAGCTGCCATGTGCGTTACTTGATGCTTATCAGTTACATGTTTCAGGGCTTCCATACGTGGCTGAGCACCTTTAACACGTATTTCCATGAGGTCGTCTGTTAAAATCCCACCACCACCGCCACAGCAATAAGTTGCATCATGAATGGTATCTGCTGGCATATCAACGTAGTTATTACAAACTGCTTTGATTACATTTCGTGGAAGAACAAACTGACCACCTGGTTTATCACCCATACGAGAACCACGAGCAATATTACAAGAATCATGAAAAGTAAGAACCTTGTCATCATTCTGAGATTTATCTATATTTAATTTTCCAGCAGCTAATGCTGGCTCGGTAATCTCGAGAATATGCTGAGGAACAGGATAATTTTGATCAAGAAAGTCAAATGGACCCGCTAGTGTATTTAAGAAACTATAAGCAACTCTCCAAGCATGACCACACTCACCAAATACGATGCGTTTTACACCAAGATCTTGTGCTGCTTTACGGATACGTAGAGAAACTTTACGCATATTCTCGTAACTTCCGATAAACATACCAAAATTAGCACCTTCTGATGCATAAGAACTTAACGTCCAATCAAGACCTAGTTCGTGTAGCACTTTCGCATAACCCATCAAACCATCAACATGAGGTTCTGCGAAGAAATCAGCCGAAGGGGTAATTAAAAGAATATCGGAACCTTTCTTATCCAAAGGTAATTTAACATCAACTCCAGTTTCATCAAAGATATCTTCTTCAAGACCTTCTAGAGTGTCTGCTAAAGCAGCTTCAGGCAGACCTAAATTGTTACCAATCTTATTCAGTTTACCCATAATTTCAGTACAGTATTTTTGCCCCATGCCAATATGGTCGAGAATTTCACGTGCAGCCATTGAAATTTCAGCAGTATCAATACCGTAAGGACAAAAAACCGAACAGCGTCGACATTGAGAACACTGATGATAGTAATTATACCAGTCTTTAACAACATCTTCAGTTAACTCAGCCGCACCAACAAAACCCGGCATGCCAATTTTTCCAAAAAACTTGCCTGCAAAAGTAAAATAACGACGATAGACTTTTCTAAGTAAATCTTGACGTGCAACCGGCATGTTTTTAGGATCTGAAGAGCCGATGTAATAATGACACTTATCAGTACATGCTCCGCATTTAACACAAATATCCAAGAAAACTTGTAACGAACGGTAACGACCTTTTAGATCACCCATTTTATCTAAAGCACGTTCTTTCCAATTTTCAACTAGAGTACCTGCATCTCCATAATTCTCGATGCTTTCTGGCATCGTAAAATCGGTAGGAAAATGCATATCTTCTTGAAACTCAGGCTTCGACACCCAAGGACCATGTCCTTTCATCGCATCAGGCTGGAGACTAGGTATATCTACAATCCCATCTTCACCTGTAATTTTTGGAACGTCGTAATCAGCAGCCATCAGTTATATTCCTTAATCCAACTCATCGAGGTAAGTTTTACCTTGTTTTTCAAGTTCAGCAGCCCATGGTGCGATATGACGCTTTTCGCGTGGATTATCGATCTGGTTACGTGTCGGGCTAAAAAAGATACCCGGCGCATGCAATAATTTACTTATAGGGAAAATCAACATCAAAGCAGCCACCAAACCCAAATGAACAAGCAAAACAACATCTGAAGGCAATGGTTGCCAATCAAAAGTAATTAAGCCTCTAAAGAAAGCCTTAACCATAAGAATATCAGTAGGGCTAACAAACTGCATCATAAGACCTGATACACCAATTAATATGAGTAAAAGTAACATGGCAATATCAGAAGGCGCTGTAATATAGCGAATTCTATCTATAAAAATACGACGAGCCATTAAACCTAACAAACCGATAATAAATAAAAACCCAGCGTAAATACCAAAAGGCTGCACAAACTGAATAACACCCCAAACTGGTTCTTGTACATATCTAAAATGACGAAGCACAATAATCAACATGGTGTAATGAAACAACATGCCTAATACCCAAAGTAATTTATCCGCACGAAACAAACTTTTAAAAAAGAAAACTTCTTGAAACATGCGTAAGAAAACACCACTCTGAGTAACTGGAGCTGGAGTTGTTGGTATTTTTAGAGGCGCAGGTGTCTTCGCATAAATACGAATTTTATTGGCAACACCCAATACCAAAACTAATGTCGCAGTCCAAAATAAAACCGCATAAATAACACCAACAACCATTTGAAGCTCCCAATAGTCTTCTTTTTCATAAGTTTACAAACACTTATGCTATAAACTTGTGAAAAAGAATTCAGGAGTGCACAAAACACTCCTAAAATTCTCAATTTTACTGTATTACTACTTAGACACAACCTGTAGGTTTTGGAAGGCCAGCGTACTTACACGCTTGCTTACCAGGACCGTAAGGAAATAAAGAGTAAAGATACTTTGAATTACCTTTATCTTTACCAAGTCGCTTACCAACAGCTTTAGTTAGAACACGTACCGCGGGAGCAATTTGATATTCTTCATAGTACTCACGTAAGAAATCAATGATATCCCAGTGCTCGTCGGTTAAATCAACATCTTCGCCTTTTGCAAGCGCTTCACCGATTTCTCGTGTCCACAAACTAAGGTCTACTAAATAACCTTCTTCGTCTAACTCGATTGATTCACCATTTAATTCTAGTGTTGACATAATATTTCCTCTTATTTCTATATATAGATATAAATTAAATTAGCTAAAAATCACATAGCTCAACTTTCTAAAAATTGAGTTACACAGGTTTTATAGCCAGCTTTGCGTCGTCTCGTTCTCTACAGTTAAGTCGACAAAACCTGCATAATCAACAGCTTTGATACCATCGATCATACGATCTTCGCTTAATCCACGTGCAGCAAGATCACCACCTAAAACATAAACAGACACATCGCCCATTGCTGTTTTAAGCTTTTCAGAAAATGATGTACCTTCGATTGCACCAACTGCTGCATCTTCGATCATCAAAACCGAATCACCTTTACTTACGTGATTCAAACAACTTCTAAAAGACACCTTTTCAAACGGTGACTTGTTTACAATATGTAGCATTGCCATTCCAATATTCTCCGTTTAGGATCTAAAAACTTAGCGTAACTTCTTGTTCAGCCATTACAGCAGCCATTTCAGAACGATCAACCATGATAATTGAAGGCTTTTCTGCCCAATCATCATCTTCATCTTCCCAAACAAGATCCATTAGATCATCTTGAGTGAGACCACGCTCTTCTAAAGACTCTTTAGAAACATATAGTTTCTTAATTTCATAATCGCCCAATGCTTTATACGTATTTGAGAAGTTCTTTTGACCAATACCTGTAGTATCTTGACCTTTAGTAATTTGGTATACACCATCATCAATAAAAGCGAGAGACACGTCTTGCTCAAAAGCAGCAGAGATTAATACAACCTCCAAGGATTCAAGCGCATAGACAGTTCCGTAAGGTGCTTTTCGATTAACAAACATGAATTTTTTAGTAGCCATTTCTATTAATCTCCAAACACAACAGTGCGATCAGATTCTATACCGCCTTCGATTAACTGGCCTAAACCAGATATACGAAAACCTTCGATCATATTATTAGACTCAAAGCCTTGACGCTTTGCTTCATCTTTATCCATAAGACCGCGACGCTGAGCTGCAGCGATACAAATAACCAAGTCAAGATCATGCTCTTTTGATAGTTCAGACCATTCTTTTTGAATTAAACGATCGTCAGCTGGGGGCACACTTAAACTTGAACCATTGTTTACGCCATCATGGTAAAAGAACACACGGAAAATCTCGTGACCCTGTGCTAATAGTGAACGACAGAACTGCAGAGCCGAATCAGCAGATTGATGCTGATAAGGACCTTCATTAATCATTATTGTAAATTTCATCTATATATTCCTATCTAAAATCGTTCTTAGAAACGAATGTGTGTTGATGAGTTTAAGTTTGCACGCGCACCACGCCAGTTATCAATATGGTACTTTGTGAAAGGTAGACCAGTCACTTCAAAGAAACGAGGCCATCCGATGCGCTCAACCCATTCATTGATACGTTCCCAATCTCGCGCACCTTCTTTATAACAATCAAGAATCTTCTTAACGATTGCCGTAGCTTCAGGCCAGCGAGGAGGATTATTTGGAATACCAGCAGCAACAAGACGCTGGAATGTTGGCTTACCACGTGCATTTGAGTGGTTTCCACCAATCCATACAGCTAACTGAGTGAATTCGTGATCATTAATCTGCATAGGAGGACATGGAGGGTAACAAGCACCACAACAAATACACTTCTTTTCATCAACTTCTAATGAAGGAAGACCATCAACCATTGCAGGACGAATAGCAGCAACAGGACAGCGTGCTACAACTGAAGGGCGCTCACAAACATTACCAACAAGAGAGTGATCTATCTTGGGTGGCTTAGTGTGCTGTACGTTAATTGCGATATCACCTTGACCACCACAGTTAATCTGACAACAAGATGTTGTAATATGAACACGGTTAGGCATATTCCAGTTTGTAAATTCGTCGTATAACTCATCCATCATAGACTTGACTACACCAGATGCATCAGTACCAGGAATATCACAGTGTAACCAGCCCTGAGTATGCGATATAGATGCAACAGAGTTACGAGTTCCGCCTACTGCGTACCCCTTCTCTTTAAGTGCATCAACTAAAGGCTGAACCTTTGCTTCCGCATCTGTGTAAAACTCTATATTACTACGGATAGTAAAACGAATATATCCATCTGCAAACTCATCAGCGATATCTAAAAGGTCACGCAAAGTGAAAACATCTAGTATACGTTGGGTACCTGCTTTTACAGTCCAAACTTTATCACCACTTTTAGCGACATGAACCATAACACCTGGTTGTGGATCTTCATGATAATCCCAAAGGCCGAAATTTCGACGCATTGTAGGGTGCATATATTGAAAACCGTCAGGACAACCTGATTCAATCGGTTCACGCATTTCCGGTGCTGCCATAATTTACTCCTAAATCTTGTACTAACCGAATGAGAAGCTCACCCAGTTTAAAAGTTAAAATATCTTCCAGTATGAATGAGCTAGCTAGCAGCCTTCTCTTCACGCTTACGATTAAACCACTCTTCAGCAGCTTCATCCCAACCGTCAGAACGAAAATAAGATACGTTACGAGGCTGGGCAATCATATTTGGATCAGGATCAACTCCAATTCCTTCTAAGAAGTTAACCAAACCAATACGCTCAATCATTTCACCTGTGCGCTCATGCTCAAGACCGTTCTCTGCCCAGAAGTCAATAATCTCTTCAGCAAGTTCAACGATAACTTCGTAGTCTTCTGGCGTATCAAGCTTCATGAATGGTACAAGCACTGTACCCATCAAGTCACCAATCTTCAGTGTACGCTTACCACCACACAGAATAGTTACACCCTTATCTTCACCTGGGCTAATTGCCTTAGGAACAACATTCATACAATGCATTGAACGAACGCAGTTACTCTCATCAGCGATCAAAGAATTATCTTCACCCAGCGACAAAGAGCTAGAAGTACAACGTGAAATCACGTTATCCATTACATAATCAACACCTTTATCAGCAACAAATGCTTTCCACTGATCTTGATCTATCTTCTTATGATCTCTCCAAGTACCAATAACTGCAAAGTCAGCACGCTCAATTGCATTTTGACAATCATTAGGACAACCTGAAACTTTAAACTTGAATTTATAAGGTAGCGCAGGACGATGGACATCATCTGTAAAGTTATTCACAAGATGACGATGTATCGCATGTTCATTACAATTAGACATTTCACAACGCGCCGCACCAACACATGACATTGCTGTACGAACACATGGACCAGCTCCACCAAGATCCCAACCGTAGTCATTAATCTCATCAAAGAAATGCTGAAAGCTATTATTATCAGCACCGATAAACATGATATTACCTGTCTGACCATGAAAAGTCTGAAGGCCTGAACCCCACTTCTCCCAACTATCGGCAAGCTTACGCATCATATCCGTTGTATAATAATTACCTGGAGTAGGCTGCACACGCAAAGTATGGAATTCTCTTGACTCAGGGAATGCATCACCTACTTCCGAGAAACGAGGGATAATACCACCACCGTAACCGAACACAGAAATTGTTCCACCTTTCCAGTAGCCCATTTTGGTTTCGTAAGAATGCTCAAGCTGACCCATCAAACCATTAATAACGTTATTAATGCGCTCATCCGGATGCTCATCACGCATCTTTTTAAGACCCGTAATAAAACTCGGCCAAGGACCATCTTCTAAAACATCTAACATCGGCGTAGGATACTTCTTTATATCAGCCATAACTGCCTCCTAGTAAAATCAATTGTTGGTATCGCACAAACTATCAAAGTACGACTACCATTTAAATTCAAACTTATTTACGAATACTTCTGCTTTAAATTCATTAAAGTAGATATACTCAAATTCTCGAATGCATGTATTCTAGTTCATTTCATTAAAATATAAACCTCACCCATGGGAGGCTAAGCTAAAACTATTCTACCCCTTATTAGATAGAACCTGTGCTTTTACTGAAATATCTATTCTAGATTACACAGTATACCTTAAAATATAGAATATACTTTACTACTATTAATTTAAAACAAGTATATAACCTTAGTATTGGTTTACTGACTTGAGACCTTTACACGAACAGCGGCAAAAAAACGGCAAGCTTGCTTACATGGCGTTTGGAGATATAGAATGCATTCACCTTTTAATTTATCCGATGATAAAAGTTATCAAACATGGCGAGAAAAAAAGCTTCATCAAGCGCTAAATTACCAGTCAGGTTTAAATGATTTGTTTGTGACTATCACTCACTGTCAATCTCCTTCCAGCACTGAAGTTGATCAAGTCCTCCAAAACTGCCTGAGATATAGTTTTAGTTTCTATCGTTTAGCCCACAAGCGTGATAATACAAAGTCCAATATTATGAATTTTGTAGAACAACTTGGACCTCTACAGCTAGACTCCAATTTTTGTGCTGATGATGACAAACTTACCTCTATCACACAAACCAGACATATAAATCAACATGACTATATACCCTACTCTAATAAACGTTTGAGCTGGCATACGGATGGTTACTACAACACTACTGATAAACAAATAAACGCCATGTTATTACATTGCAAACAACCCGCTCAATCTGGCGGTGCTTCTCTGATTATGGATCATGAAATTGCCTATATTTTATTACGCGATGAAAACCCTGAATTTATCCATGCTTTAATGGAAAAAGATGCTATGACGATTCCTGCTAATATTTTAAATAATAAAGTCATCCGTAAAGCGCAAACAGGACCCATATTTTCAACGTTACCCAATGGGCAACTCCATATGCGTTTTTCTGCACGCACAAGAAATATTGAATGGAAACAATCTGCCCTTATATTAGAAGCAGTGAGTTTTTTAACTCAACTCTTTGAGAGCGATTCACCTTATATCCTTAAGTACACACTGCAAGCAGGTGAAGGTTTAATTTGCAAGAATATTTTGCATCGCCGTACAAGTTTTGTGGATTATGAGGAATCAGATAAAAAACGCTTACTATACCGAGGTCGATATCTTGACACACTTAATCAACCCTAACGGAGGCCACCATGCTTTCACTCAGTGAGTTACTATTAGAACAAGGACACAAGCTAACAAGCTTTGATGACCTAAAAAAAACTATTCAAAAACAGGCTATTGATACGGGCGAACTCTACTTTCAAGTTGACATAGAACCCCCCGTTTATTCCGATCGCCCTAATGACTGGCACGATCAGCTAAATTTAGCCTTTGAATCAGCCCGCTAAAGACAGCAACCATTAAAACTGCATTTAACAAACTTGATAATCGGTGGCGCAAGAAAAATGGGTAAATATCACTGATTGTGATGGAATAATGAAGCTAATACGAGTGATTGGCACGTTTTCCACGAAAAGTCAGTGGGATTTTAATCATTTTACTCGTCACCTGACACGTACAAAGGTTTCACATACAAAGAGAAAAGCTAATGTTTTGGCAAGAAGATGAAGACAAGAGTCTTCCCTATCAAATACCTGACGATGTTATTGATTTAAGCTTTGCAATACGGTGTAAGACCTTACCTTTAGATCACGCATGGATCCTATTACAATCAATACTAGAACACCTTCCCTGGTTATTAGATGAAGGTGTTGGCATACATCATATTCATGTAGCAGAAAGCAATAATGGCTGGATACGCCCTGCAGATGACGAGGTAGGTGCTTTATTATACCCTTCACGACGTACAAAAATGACCCTAAGAATACCTAGCTTAAAATTAAAGCAAACCAATGAACTTACGGGAAAAACACTGCTAATAGGTGGGCACGAACTCGCTGTAGGAAAATCTAAAAAGAAAGAACTAACTAACGACAGCGTGATTTTCTCACGCCATGTTCTAAGTGACAGTGATGAAAGTGAAAATGACTTCCTTATCCGTATTTCACAAGATATTAAACAAATTACCGGCTTCACCGTCAAAAAAATGCTCTGCGGGAAAACACACACCATTAATACCCCCTCAGAAAAACTCTTCACACGGCACTTAATGATTGCTGACCTTGATAGTGAATCATCAGTAAAAATACAACAAAGCGGCTTAGGTGATGCAAGAGCACTAGGTTGCGGAATATTTTTACCTCATAAAGGTATTAAGTCGTTAAATGCTAGCGAATAATCTAATAAAATTACCTCTCTTTATCTTTAGAAGAAGCTGTGCTAATTAGACCAATCTTTATCGACCACTCATCTGTAAAAGCCTATATTTAGCCACTTATCTAAGGTAAGGTCACTCTAACGACACAATGATGAACGAAACTCATCAAATTAAAATAGCGTGTTAATAATAAAAATAAGGAGCACTTATGACTATAAAACAAACAATTCTCATTGCTGACGACTCAGACACTCAGCTCATGCATTTAAAGGCTATTTTGGAAACTGCTGGTTATAACACGGTTACGGCAAGTTCAGGAAATCAAGCTATTGCAATCAGTGAAAAAATGAAACCTGACGCTATCATGCTTGATATAGTGATGGAGGATGGCGATGGCTATAAAGCCTGTAGAACAATTAAGAAAAATCCAGCCTTAACAAACACCCCCATATTCATGGTTTCAAGTAAATCGAACCCGGTTGATAGGCAATGGGCAAAACAATTAGGAGCAACAGACTACATTGTGAAACCTTATGAAGATTCTGACATATTAGATAAACTTGTAGACGTATAACCGATAGCATTACATAATAATAATTAGGATAACGTAATGGAAACCATTGAAAAAAATATTTTAAATCAAGAAGATGTTAATGATACATCAACATCATCATTCATCTCTTCTCTAAATTCAAAAATTGGTTTAAGCAACAAACCAAGCAATGAAGCCACCAGACGCTTTTATTATACTATAGGAGAATTCAACATACTTATTGAAGCAGATTTAAAAGTAGAAAATTTAACTGAGTTAATAATTAATAAAGTACCTAATATTCCAGCATGGTGCTCAGGTATTGTTAGTGTTCGTGGTGTGATAATGCCCGTTATAAACATGCATAATTTTCTAGACACTAAAAAACAAAATACTGCCAATGATAATTATATGATGTTAGAGCATAAAGATTATGCTCCCATCATATTCATTACGGATAACCTACCCTCAATGGTCAAACTCGACAAATATTCCAAGCGAAAACACATTGAAAATACACCAAACTGGGTGAAGCATCGCCTTAGTGATGGAAGGACATCAATTTTTGACGCCAACCATTCACAACTACTTCAACACTTCACACAAAATTAAACGAACACATAAAACCAATAATAATAAAAATAAAGGTCTTACCCATGTTAAACAAACTTTCAATCAACACTCGTATATTTTCATTAATTGCTATTCCAGCTATCGTCTTATCGACTATCGGCTATTTTTCAACTATTGCCATGAATAAAAATGAAGTCACATCACAAAACATTCAGAAAAATACAGAAATATTCACTGATGCTTATAAAGCTACCTTAGCGATTAACAAAAACTACACGCAATTATTAACCAATATCAATTCAAACTTTATATTTTGGAGTGCTGCTGATAAACGTACAAAAAAAGCCATTAAAAAAATTGAAACCGCTCAAAACAGCTTTAACGCCAAGCTAAATTCTCATTGGACACCAGAGCAATCAAATAGCCCTGAATTGATTCAAATTCAAGGTGGTTATGAAAGACTTTTAAAGTCGTATAAAGCGTTGCAACCTTTATTTGCAAAAAAAGAGACGGAGGAAAACAAAAAAGCACTTGATACATATGTCATTAAAAAAATGTACCCTTTAAGTAGTTCACTGATATCACAATTGAGTTCTTTTACCGAGAGCACGCGTTTACAATCTAATGCCATGGCCAAAGAAAATGCGCATCACCTTGAAGAACAAGCAAAGGTTTTATCAGCGTTTATCGGTGGTGGTATATTATTCACCCTATTGTTCGGTTTTCTCATTATGCGATCAATCACTAAACCCACTAAAAAACTAACTCAAGTAGTACAAAGGTTATCACAAGGTGAATTTGAGGCTCGAGCAGAAATCTCTGGAAGTGATGAATTCTCACACTTAGGTGCAGCATTCAACGAGCTATTGGACGAACGTGAAGCAACACTTATAAGCGTAGATACAGAACACAAAGAGCTTAACCAATCAATCTTCCAGTTGCTACAAGCCGTTGCAGAATTGAGTGAACGTAACCTCACTATTCGCGCTACCGTTACAGAAGATGCCACAGGCCCAGTAGCAGATGCTATTAACTTACTAGCAGAGGAAACTTCCGCTACCCTAAGCCAAGTAAAGAATATTGCATTTGAGGTAAACACCGCATCACAACGCGTGAACACTCACCTTATGTCGGTTAATAAACTTGCGATGCAAGAGCAAGAACAAGCCATTGAAACTGCGGAACAAATGGACCTCATGCTACAACGACTTGATGGTATTGCAAACACAGCAGCAAAAACCAATACAATGGCTGGCAACACCAGTATTTCTACTAAAAAAGCGCATGAATCAGTAACGCAAACATTAACAGGTATGGCTGATATTCGTGAAACAGTACAAGAAACAGGCAAACGCATTAAGCAATTAGGTGAACGTTCTCAAGAAATTTCTCATGTTATTGAAATCATTAATACGATTGCTGAACGAACTACCGTACTTGCACTCAATGCTTCCATGCAAGCAACTGCAGCTGGTGATGCTGGAAAAGGCTTCTCTGTTATCGCAGAAGAAATCCAACGTCTTGCGGAAAGCTCACGTGAATCTACGGGTCAAATTTCAACATTAGTTCGTAATATCCAACAAGAAACAAATACCACAATCGCCACGATGGATAAAACCATTGAACAAGTCGTTAATGGCTCTGTTAAAGCAGAAGATGCAGCGACCCAGATGAAGGAAGTACTGGATACAACATCACAATTAGTTGAAGCCGTCAACCATATCGCCGAAACATCGCGTGAACAGGTTGGTATTACAGAGGTTCTAAAACACAAAGCAGAAAGCATCCTGAAATCTACACAATCAACAGGACAAGAGCTTTTATCATTAACGGGCTTAAGTCGCAATATGTCGGAGTATGCACAACGCTTAGTACAGTCAGTTGGCGTATTTACCCTGGACTCAAAGTCTACAAATGATAACAATGAAAGTGCAAAAGTATAATTGATCGAACCCTCAGGAGATTTACCAATGCATGATAATCATAACAATATCGCTATCGCGGATGAGCTAGAAGACATTGCCTTACAATTGGCGATGCTAGATACAACCGTGACTAAAAGCGCCTTAGAAACCCTAGTCATGGAGCTACAGCGTATAGAAATGCTCTGTCAGTTATTAGAAGCACCTGCATTAGAAGCCATTAATAAGTGGATGATTTCAAATACCATTGTTAACGACGACAATAGTAGTCAGTTAAATACGCTATTATTAGAGGGTCACTTTTCAGCTTGGATTGAACTTCTTGCGGCGTCATTGCGTGAACATGAACCCTCCTTAATTACTGCGCTTATGACAGAATTAACAGCGCCTAAGTGGTTATCCCCTGCATCAGAGGCATCGCTTGAAAAATTTCATCGTTGGTTAGAAAAATCAATAATAAGTGATTCGTTAGAAACTGATGAAGCAATTATGAAAGTTGAAGTATTAAATGCAATATCTTCAACAAGCATCGCGCAACCTTCTTTTCAAACAGAAAAAACTAGCGTCAACTTATTCGACAAGAACTCCCAAGCAAGTTCCATTGATGACCTGCTTGTAAATGAAGAAAAAAGCACAAATGATGATCTGACTATATTAGCTAATCTCTCTGGAAATACTGTAGATCAAGAGGATTCAAGCTTGGATATTGAAATTGATATAATCGATGATATGCCCGAGACTTCTGATTTAGAAACAGAAATGAGTCTTGCGCAAAAGCCTTCAGATAAAGAGCCTAGCGATCAGTCTAATATTATTGAAGCTATTGAAATTAATAATGAAAGTGAACTAAGCAGCTTCTCGGCAGAAGTTGATGATATCATAATGACGTTATCAACTATTAGTCAATCACCAGAAGATGTATTTAACAATACTGATAACTACATCACTGAATTACAACGTTTAAATTTATTAGCCGAACTCACAAACTACCCTGCTATTGCAACGGCAAGCACATGGTGTGAAAAAAATATTCGGTCTTTCTCAATGGTAAAATCAGAAGCATCACAAAGCTTTATTGCTACCGGTGAATCTTGGACGTGGCTAGAACTAACCAGTGCCTGCCTCAACAACCCTGAAGATATCTCATTATTGCCCGCTGTCAGTGTAGAACTGATGCGAGAAGATTGGGCGGAGGCGTTCCCGATAGAAGACTTACAATCATTTATCCTATTCTTACAAAACCCAGCTGCTGAAGAAACTTTACTCAATGACTCATTAACTAGTAGTAATCAACTTTCTTCTGAATTAAACGACCTTAGTCAAGACAAGCAACACACTAAAGAAAACAATGAACTTAGTCTAAAGTGGGATGATGATGTACACCCTGAGCTTCTTTCAGTTTTCTTTCAAGAAACACCCGATCAAGTATCAGAGGTCGCAGCCTTACTATTAGCCATATCAAAAGGTGAGGCAAATACCGAGCAAAACCAGCACGCTGCACGAATCGCTCACACCATTAAAGGTGCTAGTGGTGTCGTGGGCATTGGTGCACTCGTACAGTTCACACATAAGCTTGAAGATATTCTTGATTATTCTGTGGCGCATAAATTACCCACAGAAACTGCTGATTTACTTGCAGAAGCTTCAGACTGCTTAGAAACACTATTTGAAGCGGTTCAAGATCAACAAACTGCACCTGATGACTTTTTACCCACTTTAGATAAATTAACGAAAACAGCGAATATACTAGCTGCAGAAGAAAAGGATGATATTTCACCTACTGTACTAGACATGCCCAATCTTCCTGACTTTATTACTACCAGCAATAAATCAGATACCGATGAGTCTGATGAAAACTTAAATGAGATTATTGAAACACCTGTAGCCGAAGATACTTCAGCTCAAGAAAGCGCTACCGAGTCTTCAAGTATAGAGAGTAGTCAAAACGTATCGGATCATAATAACGCTGCAGCCCCCGTGTTTACAAACCCCATAAATACTACCAACACCTCAACAATAGTACCCCCTAAAGCCCAAAGTGACGTAACAGAAGCACATGTTCGCGTCCCTCTTTCTATCATAGATAAGTTATTAAACCTTGCTGGCGAGCTATCCATCACCGCAACTCGTGTGTCGGATGAGTTAGATAAAGCGATAGAAACAAACAAACTCACTAAGCAGCAGGATGTAAGAGTCCATGAAATGCTTAACGAATTATCAAATACGATTTACCAACAAGAAAAAAATCAAAGCAAGGCTGTTAACACCCAAAAAGATAATAGTCTTGACTCATTAGAAATGGATTCATATAACGAACTACACAGTATCTCTGGCTTATTAACAGAAAGTATTCTTGACGGTGAAGCAATAGAAACCAAACTTACCCAACAACTTAAAGAGCTAAGTTCCCATTTAAACAGACAAGACCATCTTAACAAAGAGCTAAGTGAAGTCATACTAAACTCACGCATGGTATCCATAGAGAGTTTAGTACCACGACTTGAACGCACAGTGAGACAAACCTGTCGCACAGTAGGTAAAAAAGCTGAGCTAGTCATTACAGGTAACAATATAAATGTCGATAATGATATTATCAATGGCTTAACCGATCCCCTGCTACACTTATTAAGAAACTCTGTCGATCATGGTATCGAAGATTCCAAGCAAAGAAAGAAACATAAAAAGAAAGAAAAAGGACTAATCAACCTAGACTTTTCACGCCAAGGTAACTTTATCGTCATGAAACTTCAAGACGACGGTGCGGGAATCAACCCAGATAAGATCTATCAACGCGCCATAGATAAAGGGCTCATTACACCAGAGCAATCCTTTTCAAAAGACGAGGCGCTAAAGCTCATCTTACTACCAGGCTTCACCACACAAGATAGTATTAGTAATATTTCAGGTCGTGGCGTGGGAATGGACGTGGTAAAAACCAATGTGGAAAAATTAAAAGGTACTATTGATATTGAGAGTACACCCAATAAAGGTTCGACTTTCACCATTAAAATCCCATTAACACTGGTTACATCAGGTACATTACTCCTTAAAACATCTAACAACCATGTCGCACTACCCGTGGACTCTATTGAGCAGCTAATCTATTTGACACCTCAAGCAGTCATTCATAAAAATAATGTACAGTATATTAAGTACAATAAAAAAGAAGTCCTCATCCAAGCTCTTCCAAACTTATTGGCATGGCCTGCGACTAAAATTGATTACAACAAAGCGCAAAATATTATCATTGTAAAAAGCAACAATAAAATTCATGCAGTACACGTAGAAAAAATCATTAACTCACGTGAACTTGTAATAAAAACATTGGACCCTTGGTTGAATAATGTAAGAAGCATCATCGGTGCTTGCCACCTTGCTGATGGCTCAGTCGCACCCGTGATAAACCTACCACAATTATTAGAGGCAGACGCAAGTAATACCAAAAGTAATAAAAATGATCAACAAATATTGGAATCATCACCCGTTGCGGCACAAGATATACCGCAAATTTTAGTCGTCGATGACTCACTCAGTAACCGTAAAGCACTAAGTTTGATTATCGAACAACTAGACTACGATGTACTAACAGCATTGGATGGCCTCGATGCGCTTAATATAATTAATGACAAACATATTGATATGGTATTCACCGATTTAGAAATGCCGCGTATGAATGGCCTTGAGTTAACCCAAGCGATTCGAGTATGGGATGATAAAAAAGACCTACCCATTGTGATGGTTACCTCACGTACCACGAATAAACATCGAAATCTTGCCACAAAAGCAGGTGTAGATGACTACTTAACAAAGCCTGTAGTTACAGAAGATTTACATGCGGCAATGGATACATGGTTAAAACAGCTAAGCCAAGTTTGAGACACCACTAGTCATTAAATAACTAACTAAAAAAAGAGTATAATAAAAATGAGTATTGAAAAAAGTATCGGTATTTACACAGTAGCGTTAGACCCTAAAGAAACAGCCGTTTTTAACCGAGTAATAGCCTTTAGTGTGACGCATGGCTTAATTCAACATAAGTGTGAAAATGCTAAAAGTGCGGATCTCATTATACTCAGTGAAAATAGCTATAGTGAACGCGGTGAAAACGATAAGAACCAAGTGCACCTCGTCATTAGTAACGATGTAAGTTGTCAACTGGGTGATTTTCAAACAACACGCCCATTATTGATTACACGTGTAATGAAAACATTGCAACAAGCGTTTGATTTGACGACTTTAAAACTAGAACTAAAAAACAACACTACGCTAGATGAAGATAGCTCACACGAAGCACCCCTTGAAAATAAAAGCATATCATCCAAACCTTCTTCAGAACCCAACTCAAATCACGAAGAAAAACCTGCATCAGAAGCTACACATTGCAATCATCACGCCTTAGTCATCGACGACAGTGCCGCAATCAGAAAACAATTAGAGCTAGAATTACGTGATGCCAATATTAGTGCAGACTTTGCAGAGTCAGGTGAACAAGCATTAGAAATGATCAAAGAAACTCAGTATGATTTGGTTTTCCTAGATATTATCATGCCTGGTATCGATGGTTATGAAACCTGTAAAAACATGCGTGCGATTACTGACTACAAAAAAACACCCATTATCATGCTAAGCGGAAAAACATCACCGCTTGATGAAGTACAAGGTGTTATTGCGGGTGCAACTACCTACCTTACCAAGCCCGTTAAAAGTGACAAACTACAGGAAACACTCACTCGCGTAACCACTTGGTTAGAGAATTTTAATACCACAACAGCCAGAGAGACTGTATAGATTCACCCCAGTTGCAAAATTTGCCGATATTACCCACAAAGATTGGCGCAATATTTAGTGCTTCGCACTTAAGCTGAGACCTTTTTCACGAATCGTATGACGAGTAAAAATGACTCAAGCAGTTAGTCTTTTTCTTCTATCCAATTCATTTGAATAGACTCTAAAATTTTTTCGTTAGATTTTTCCGGGTCATCTTCAAAGCTTTCTAGCTTACAAACCCACTCATGTAAATCAGTAAAGCGGACGTATTGCGGATCAACATCAGGGTATGCTGTATCAAGTTCGATAGCTAGATCTAGTGTATCGGTCCATTTGTATTTCATTATCAAATCCTTTTCTGATTTTTAGTGTTTCTGAATTATGTTGATTTTGTGCCTGTTCAAAGAATTTGAGATGCCACAGAGAAGTGTAGAAAAACAGATCAGAGCCGGCACCGCTGACGAGACAAAATGTATTTCTCATAACTCCCTCTAAGCCCAGGGATTAGAGAAATGACTAATGGTTTTCTGAGACCATATTAATGGTGTACTTCGGCATTTCCAACACTAAATCCTCTGTGCCTACTTTTGCCTGACAACTCAAACGTGAATCTGGGTCAACGCCCCACGCTTTATCCAAGTAATCTTCTTCAAGGTCTGTGGCTTCTTCTAAAGAATCAAAGCCTTCACGCACATAGATATGACAGGTTGTACAGGCGCAGGACTTTTCACAAGCATGCTCAATGTCGATATGATTAGCTAAACCTGCATCGCACAACGTCATGCCTGTTTCTGCTTCAAACATCGCTCCATCGGGACAAAGTTCTTCATGAGGTAAGAAAATTATTTTTGGCATAATTTATTGCTTCTCTAGTTATCTGTGTCTGCAAAATCAGAAACACTCTGACCTTGCATGGCTGTTTTCACATTGTCGTTCATTCTGCGCGCCACGTAAAATTCAGCCACTTTTTCCATGTGCTTTATCGCTGCTTTTACTTCGGCAGAATCTTCGCTGTTATCTTTAATGTTTTTCAACTCAGTGCGGGCTTCTAGCAATAACTTGATTTCATCATTATTGAGCATTTTATCGCTATCAGATTTCATCGCTGAGTCTAACGCTTCTAAGGTTCTATCCGCCTCTACACGTTGCTCGCGCAAACGACGCGCTTCCATATCAGCCTGCGCGTTATCCATCGAATCACGAATCATGCCTTCGATTTCTGTATCTCTTAAACCGTATGAAGGTTTCACATCTACATTTGATTTTACACCCGTTGTTTCTTCTTCAGCTTCTACATTGAGCAAGCCATCAGCATCCACTTGAAAGGTAACCTTAATACGCGCAGCACCTGCCACCATAGGCGGAATAGCTTTTAAAGCAAACTTGGCTAATGAGCGATTCTCTTCTACCGTTTCGCGTTCACCCTGCAAAACATGCACAGTCATTGCGGTTTGATTATCTTTAAATGTGGTAAATTCTTGGGCGCGTGTAATCGGGATTGTGGTATTTCTCGCAATCACCTTTTCGACTAAGCCACCGTAGGTTTCTAAACCAAGCGAAAGTGGGATTACATCCAGCAGTAACATTTCTTCATCAGGTTTGTTACCCGCTAAAACATCGGCTTGCAAGGCTGCGCCGATGGCGACTACTTTATCAGGATCAATATCAACCAAAGGGGGTTTATCAAAAAACTCTCCAACTTTTTCACGAATGATGGGCATACGAGTTGAACCGCCGACCATCACCACATCGTGTACTTGTTCTTTACTTAGGTCTGCATCACGCAGTGCACGACGACATGCGAGTAGCGTTTTCTTAACCAATGACGCGACCATTTCATTAAATTGCGCAAGGCTTAATGTACCTTGCCAATTTTCTAAATTTACACTGACTTGATCGTCATTGGTCAATGCTTCTTTCACTCGGCGAGCTTCGCTCATGGCATGATGAGTCAAGTCGCTGCCCGATTCTTGGAGTATCCATGTGGCAATGGCATGATCAAAATCATCACCACCTAATGCCGAGTCACCACCCGTTGCCATAACCTCAAACACGCCTTTATTAAGTTTAAGGATTGATATATCAAAAGTACCACCACCCAAATCGTAAACAGCAATTATTCGTTCTTCAAGCGTATCTTTTTGATCCAAACCGTAAGCAACTGCCGCCGCGGTTGGTTCATTGAGTAATCGAAAAACATTGAGATCAGCCAAGCGCGCAGCATCCTTTGTCGCTTGTCGTTGTGCATCATCAAAATAAGCTGGAACGGTAATCACCACACCTTTAAGTGGACCATCCAACGCATCTTCTGCACGATTTTTTAAGGTTTTTAAAATCTCCGCAGAAACCTCGATAGCCGTGACTTCACCGCCAACCGTTTGAATATGTAGAACGCTAGAATCACTATCGGAAAATTTATAGGGCAATGACCCAGCTAGGGTTTTAATATCGCCAATACCGCGACCTAATAAACGCTTTGCTGATGATATAGTGTTATCAATATCATTAAGCTGTGAGTTTTTAGCCGCTGTACCAACTTCTGTTTGACCATTTTCAAGGTAGCGCACCACAGACGGTAGCAGCGACTCGCCCTGCTCGTCTGGCAGTGTTTCTGCAACGCCTTCGTTATCTACCGTTGCAACCAATGAGTTGGTCGTGCCCAAATCAATACCTGCCGCAAGTTGCTTTTCTTGCGGCTCGGTTGGTGCAGTTTCACCAGGTTCTGATATTTGAAATAATGCCATGATGTATATTGTAAACGATTAGAATAAATCGTCTTCTAGTTTCTCGGTTATTTGTCTAGATTCTTGACATAAGCGTTCAAAAAACTTCATTTTCAACACGGCTTCTTTTGCAGCATCTAAATTTCCTGCTTCCATCTGGTCGACAAAATCATCTTTGAGCGCATCAGCTTCGCCGCTAATTTCTTGAGCAAGATCATCGATTCTTGCCAACGGGTCTTGCGCACTGCCAACCTCTTCAAGTGCTTCTCTTATTTCCATTTGATGCATCAAAAAAGCACCATCACTGGTGGTATCAATCTCATCATCAAAATCAACACCTACGAGCTTTAACAAATAGCGCGCGCGTAGGCGTGATGATTTTAAAGTTTCATTGGCTTCGTTGATTAAACCCGTTGTTTGAACAGCAACCAGACGTTCTTTATCATCCGCGTTAATGAAACGATCAGGGTGATATTTTGCTTGAAGCTCACGGAATGCAAAGCCTAGCTTTGCGAAATCAATCTCAAACGTTTCGGGCAAGCCAAAAAGTTTAAAGTAGCTTTGTTTAAAATCGAGCATGGAAATCTACCGAAAAATACATCATGGAGCTTATGCAGAAGTTCTGGCGAGCATTTAATCCTACTTACTAGGCCATCACTTAAAACTAGGGGGCTTTACAGTATAAAATTTATCGAAATTTTATACTGTAAAGCTTTCGCCGCATCCACACTCACCCGATTCGTTAGGGTTATTAAATTTAAACCCTTCATTTAAGCCCTCTTTGGTGTAATCCATTTCAGTGCCATCAAGGTAAACAAGGCTTTTCGGGTCGATGATGATTTTAAGGCCGTGATCTTCAAATACTGTATCGGTTTCTTCAACCTCGTCAGCAAACTCGACCACATACGCCATACCCGAACAGCCGTAAGTCTTCGTCGCTAAACGTAAACCTACGCCCTTACCGCGATCAGCAAGGAACGCACTAACACGTTCTGCTGCTGCATCTGTAAATGTAATTGCCATCTCGAACCTACCTACTACTATTCAACTTAATGCCTAGATTATTGCTTAGACTGAAAGTCAGCAACCGCTGCTTTAATAGCATCTTCGGCTAACACTGAACAATGCACTTTTACAGGTGGAAGCTCTAGTTCATCAGCAATATCGGTGTTTTTAATCGCTTTAACTTCATCCAGTGATTTACCTTTAACCCATTCGGTTAAAAGTGAAGATGATGCAATGGCAGAACCACAACCATAAGTTTTAAACTTCGCATCTTCAATGATACCATCAGCGCCTACTTTAATTTGCAGCTTCATTACATCGCCACACGCAGGAGCACCAACCATTCCAGTGCCTACGTCTGTTGCGTCTTTATCCATTGCACCCACGTTACGTGGATTTTCATAATGATCGATTACTTTTTCTGAATATGCCATGATTTTATCCTCTAAAGTCTGTAAGACTTAATAATTATTTGTTTATAATACTAATGTGCGGCCCATTCGACAGTACTCAAGTCGATGCCATCCTTGAACATATCCCAAAGCGGCGATAGATCGCGTAATTTTTCTACTGCCTCACGTGTTTGTTCAATTGCATAGTCCACTTCTTCCATCGTTGTAAAACGACCAATAGTGAAACGCAATGAGCTATGTGCTAACTCATCATTACGCCCTAACGCACGTAATACATAGCTGGGCTCTAGTGATGCACTGGTACAAGCTGACCCTGAAGAAACAGCAATGCCTTTGAGTGACATCATCAAGCTCTCACCTTCAACATAGTTAAAACTGATGTTTAAGTTACCAGCAATACGTTGCTCTAAGTCACCGTTTACATAGACTTCTTCCATGTCTTTAAAACCATCGTAAAGATGATTGCGCATCATTAATAAACGATCATTCTCAGTTGCCATTTCTGCTTTTGCAATTTTAAAAGCTTCACCCATGCCGACAATTTGATGTGTCGCCAACGTGCCAGAACGCATTCCACGCTCATGCCCGCCACCGTGCATTTGTGCTTCAATACGAATACGTGGCTTACGACGTACGTACAATGCGCCAATACCTTTTGGGCCGTAAATTTTGTGAGCCGAAAAACTCATTAAATCAACTTTTAGCTCACCTAAGTCGATGGGTACTTTCCCGGCGCTTTGCGCGGCATCCACATGAAATACAATTTTATTTTCACGACAAAGATCGCCAATGGTGGCAATATCTTGAATCACACCAATTTCATTATTCACGTGCATGATTGATACAACCGTAGTGTCATCACGAATCGCGTCTTTTAATACTTGAATATCGAGTAAGCCATCATCTTTAGGATCAAGATAAGTGACTTCGAAACCTTCGCGTTCAAGCTGACGACAGGTATCAAGCACTGCTTTGTGCTCCGTCTTCATCGTGATAATGTGTTTGCCTTTGCGGGTATTAAAGTGCGCTGCACCTTTGATCGCTAAGTTATCAGACTCGGTGGCACCACTGGTCCAAACGATTTCACGAGAATCAGCATTGATTAGGTCTGCAACATCTTGACGCGCTTGTTTTACCGCATCATCCGCATCCCAACCGAAAGTGTGACTGCTTGATGCAGGGTTACCAAATGCGGTATCAACCGTTAAATATTGCGCCATTTTATCCGCGACGCGTTGATCGGTTGGCGTGGTGGCTGAATAGTCCATATATATAGGGGTGATTATATTACTCATGATTTTGCATCCTGCTTTATCGTGCTTCTGGTAAATTAATTAAACTTTCATTTTGTTTTAAGTTTTGGCGTGTTGCAACCTCCAAAACCTCTCTCTTATCCATCATGTCTTGTAACGAAATATCATCTAGAAAACTTTGTATCCGATTACTTAGATCGAGCCATAAATTATGCGTTAAACAACGCTTATTCGTATCATGACAACCTCCAGCCGCATTGCCACAATTAGTAACATCAAGGTTTTCATCGACTGCCATAATGATATTTGAGACTGCAATTTCATTCGGTAAACGGCTTAGGCTGTAACCACCACCTGGGCCACGCATACTATTAACTAAGCCTTGTCGGCGTAATTTTGAAAATAATTGCTCCAAGTAGGATAAAGAAATATCTTGGCGTTCGGAGATTTCAACCAAAGAAACTGGCCCATTGCCAGCATGTAATGCTAGATCTAGCATTGCCGTTACAGCGTAACGTCCTTTTGTGGTTAATTTCATGAGGTTAACTCTAAACTTTAATATAAAACGGGGAGGTAAGTGTCTTAAAGTGTAGAGTACCTGAGTAATGCGGTCAAGTATTTAGTCGGCTTCCACAAGCTAAATGGTTTATACACAAAATTTAGTCTCGAGACTAATTTAATAGCCCGACACAACGGGCTTGTAGGGAAGGGACGAAATAATCAGTGCAATTTATTCAAAAAGACATCACGGTGTTAATTACCCTAATAAACACCCATGAATTCGGATGGCTGCGATATTCCTAAGCAGAGTTGATCAAGTCGATTAGAATTTAACGGCAATAAAACGGCCGTTATTTTTCTCTAAGTAATACGTAATGCTTTCTTGTCAGCGTGCTATCAGGCGAATAAGACAGTGCCCAGCCTATCGGCTTACGAGAAAATAAATCCATCACAATCGAAAGATAAGCCCAACGATTACCCGCCCAAATATAGGTGACATCATCGCACCATACTTTGTTAGGTTGCTTGCCCGCGAGAGCGTGCTGGATATTCCAACATAGGCTGATGAGCAGGCTTATAATCAGTTGGCTTCGTTTTATTCGACAAGCAAAGAAGTTGGGGCATACCTTGCATGAAATTCAGAAAGTTATGCACGATAGAGATGAGGTCAATCTATCTGCCCACGTGTACGGTAAATTCTTCAATGCCGTACTGTAGAAAACCGACAACATTTAAAAACTACTCGACTTACAAAATCGAATGGAAAAAGCGTTGTTAGATTGGGCAGATATACCCGATGGTAATCCAAATGGGAGACCTGTTTGTCATTTGATTGAACCGGTTGTTGCTGAAAAATAATTTCACTTACTTATTTTCTCTCAAAGCGAAGCAATCGAAGTGCATTTGCAACCACCAGTAATGTCGAACCTTCATGAATAACAACCGCAGCGCCAATATTGGCGATACCTAAAATGGTTAGGGGGATCAACAGCGCAACAATGCCTAAACTCATCCACAGGTTTTGTTTAATAATCCTTTTTGCTTGTCGGCTTAAACTTATTGCAAAGGGTAAGTTGTCTAGCTTATCCGCCATTAAAGCAATATCAGCGGTTTCTAGCGCCACATCAGAGCCTGCTGCGCCCATTGCAATGCCGACGGTGCTTTTTGCCATTGCAGGGGCATCATTTACGCCATCGCCAATCATCGCTACTTTGCCTTCTTGTTGCTTTAATTTTTCGATGGCGGCAACTTTATCTTCGGGTAATAAATTACCTAAGGGATCAGTAATTCCTATGGTTTTAGCAACAGCATCGGCTACTTGTTGATTATCACCGGTGAGCATTATCATGCGTTTAATTCCAATTTCTTTTAAGGCAGATAAGGTTGCCTTCGCTTCATCACGGGCAACATCCATCACAGAGATAATACCAAGATACTGTTGATCTTTATGCACGATCATCGCGGTATGACCTTGTGCTTCAAGGTCACTCATTTGCTGGTTTATTTCGCTTGGAACCTCTTTTCCAGTTAGTTCTTTAAGGAATTCCTGATTAAGTCCTAGGATCATGAGAAAATAGCATAATCCAAAGAAAGGGGTTATTCAATGAAACAACAAAGCTTTGCC
>JALSJN010000071.1 GCA_026989335.1 Thiotrichaceae bacterium | reverse complement strand
GGACCGGAGTGGACGTTCCGCTGGTGTTCGGGTTGTCATGCCAATGGCATTGCCCGGTAGCTACGAACGGACAGGATAACCGCTGAAAGCATCTAAGCGGGAAGCCCCTCCCAAGATGAGATCTCACCGGAACTTTAAGTTCCCTGAAGGGCCGTCGAAGACTACGACGTTGATAGGCAAGGTGTGGAAGCGCAGTAATGTGTGAAGCTAACTTGTACTAATTGCCCGTGAGGCTTGACCATATAACACCCAATGCGTTTGGTGTTATAGTGGAAGCGACGATCGTTTTGACTGTAAGAGAACGAAAAACTCGAAAAGACCAACTCACAGATTTCCTGATGTTCGTGTAGGCTTCGATAATGAAGCCTACACGGGCAAGAGACGATCGACGACGAAGGCTTTGCCGACGTCGGTCGATCAACACGAATTGCTTGGTGACCATAGCGAACGTGAACCACCCGATCCCATCTCGAACTCGGAAGTGAAACCGTTTAGTGCCGATGATAGTGTGGATTTATCCATGTGAAAGTAGGGAATTGCCAAGCTCTTAATACTAAAACCCATTCTCATCTGAGCATGGGTTTTTTTTTGCCTGTGGGATTTTGTGAAGTGGGCTGATAATATTGATTTTCACTTTTATCAAAAATATTAAGCCTTTTGCTTATACTTATTTATATGCAAGCAAGAGCTAATACCTTCCATAGCAACGTTACATAAAACTTTTTAACTTAAGCGTAGAGGAATTTCTGTAAATTGAGCTTCTGTGATTTGGTAGCCGCGTAATTCTAATACGCCTTTGACACTCATCGATATGATGAGGTAGAGAGCTTCGGGATAGCTTGCTTGCTCTAAGTCCGTGATAGAAGGTACAGCTGGTGCTGTGGGGTGTGAATGATAGATGGCAAATAGCTGCTCGTTATTTTTACGCATAGTGGCCATAGCTTGAATTTGTTGTTGGGGGTCTAAGTTAAAAAAATGCTTAGGGTTAATAGAAGCATTTTGAATGGGGTAGCTGTGGTGAGGTGTATCATTTAGGCTGCTGATGAGTCCACATACTTCTTGTTCTGGCGTTTTTTGGGCATGATGCAGTAAATTTTGTACAATTTTTCTGGGAATTGCAATTTCTGTTATTTTTTTTGGCATAGTGGTCGGTATTTTTAAAAAGAAGTTGGCTGTTGCGCATAACTAACGCGAGGTTGGTTTGCTAAATCTTGTTGGCAATGAATGTTTTGGTAGCCATATTCTTGTAGGATGGAATGTACTTGTATTTTTTGTTGGTAGCCATGTTCTAGGATGAGATGGCCGCCGTGGTTGAGGTAATGCCGGCTTTGTGCGCAAATTTGTATGATGTCTTGTAAACCTTGTTGTTCGGAGATTAAGGCGTTACTAGGCTCGAAGCGAACATCCCCTTGTGTTAAGTGAGGGTCATCAGGACAGATATACGGCGGGTTGCTGACAATCAAGTCAAAGTGGCTTTGCGGAATTTGTTGTAGCCAGTTACTTTGTAGAAATTTTATGTGTGGTGTTTTGTTAAGTTTTGCATTTTTTTGTGCAATATTCAACGCTTTTGTGCTGTTATCCACGGCAGTTACTTGTAATTTTGGAAACTCGGCTGCAAGGGTTATGGCGATAATGCCAGATCCTGTACCTAAATCTATTAGCTTGGCATTAGGCTTGTCTTGAATAAGGTGTAGGCATAGTTCGATAATCGTTTCAGTATCAGGTCGTGGGATTAATACTGCATCAGTGACCTGAAAGTTACGTGACCAAAATTCACGTTGCCCAACAATATAAGCGATAGGTTGCCCTTGCAGGCGTTGGCTTAATAGACTATGAAATTGCTTGTATTGTTTGTTATCAAGGTACCTTTCGGGCCATGTGCGTAAATAGCTACGGTTTTTTTTTAGCACATGGCACAATAGAACCTCTGCATCGAGTTCAGCGGAGTCTGATACTTCCTGTAGGTTATGTGTGGCATCTGATAGCAGCTCTTGAATGTTTTGCATATTGCTCTAGTCTTCCTCGCCTAATTGGGTGAGCAGTTCCGCTTGGTATTCGTTGATTAAGGGCTCAATGACGTGTGCGAGCCCTCCTTGCATAATTTCATCTAACTTGTATAGGGTTAAATTTATGCGGTGGTCGGTTAAGCGTCCTTGTGGGTAATTGTAAGTACGAATGCGTTCTGAGCGGTCGCCACTACCGACTTGTAGTTTACGATTTTCAGCATTTTCGGCATGTTGTTTATCTAATTCGGCAGATAGTAGGCGTGATTGTAGTACTGCCATCGCACGTGCTTTATTTTTGTGCTGTGAGCGTTGATCCTGACATTCGACAACGACACCGGTTGGTAAGTGAGTGATACGTACTGCTGAGTCTGTTTTGTTAACGTGCTGCCCGCCTGCACCTGAAGCACGAAAAGTATCTATACGTAAATCGCTAGGGTTGATGTCAATATTATCAACTTCTTCGGCTTCGGGCATAATTGCGACGGTACAGGCTGATGTATGCACGCGCCCTTGCGACTCAGTTTCCGGTACGCGTTGTACTCGGTGTGCGCCTGCTTCAAATTTTAGTTGCGAATAGACATCTTGTCCTGCAATGCGTAATATAATTTCACGGTAGCCCCCATGTTCGCCACGTGTTTCGCTTGTTGTTTCTATGTTCCAGCCTTTGTTTTCTGCATAGCGCATGTACATGCGTGCTAAATCACCTGCGAAAATGGCCGCTTCATCCCCCCCTGTTCCTGCACGAATTTCCATGTATATATTACGATTATCATTAGGATCTTGTGGTAGGAGGAGGATTTGTAATTCGTGCTCTAGTGCAGTTTGTTCTTGTTCGGCAACCGTTATCTCATCTTTGGCCATTTCACGAATTTCTATATCTTCCTCTTGTAGCATGTCTTGTGCTGAACTAATGGTATCTTGGGTGACTAGAAATTTTTTATAGCAATCAACGAGAGGGTTTATTTGTGCATATTCTTGACTGAGTGAGCGAAATTTATTTTGATCACTTTGTATTTCGGGTTGTGATAAGAGTGCGGCTATTTCATCAAAACGTTCTGATAGGTTTTCTAATTTTGTATTTATCGAGCTTTTCATTGTGTATTTTTTAGTTGGAATAATTCACGTGCAGCAGCAATGAGGTCGTGACGTTCATTTTCGCTGGCTTTTCTTAGCTGGCTGCAAGGTGTATGTATTAATTTATTGGTCAGGGTGTGCGCTAATTGCTGTAAAGCGTCTTCGGGAGGCGTGCCATTTTTTAATGCAGAAAGAGCTTTGTTGAGGCTTTCTTGTTGTAGTAGGGTGGCTTGTTTGCGGTAGTCAACAATAGTCGATTGAACGGTTTGCGCCTTCATCCATGCTAGGAAGTGGTCAACATTGGCATCAATGATTTCTTCGGCTTGTTCAGCTGCTTGGCGGCGTGAATTTAGATTGTCTTGGATGATGTTTTGCAGGTCATCTACGGTGTATAAGAAAACATCATTTAATGTGGCAACTTCCGGCTCTATATCTCGTGGTACTGCAAGATCAACCATGAATATAGGTTTGTGTTTGCGCTTTTTGATGGCACTTTCTACGAGCCCCTTACCTAAAATAGGTAGTTGGCTAGCTGTTGATGAGACAATGATGTCGGCTTCTGCAATATGTAACGGTAGTTCAGAAAGAGCAATAGCGTAACCGTTAAATTGTTCGGCTAAGGTATGAGCTTTGTCGTAGGTTCGGTTGGCAATAATGATGCGGCTAATACCATTTTGATGCAGGTGTCTTGCAGTGAGCTCAATTGTTTCGCCAGCACCAATTAAGACGGCAGTTTGTTCGTTGAGGTTATCAAATATTTGTTTGCTTAATTGTACGGCTGCAAAAGCAACAGAAACTGAGCTAGAGCCTATTGCGGTATCTGTGCGTACTTTTTTAGCCGTGGAAAAGGTGTGTTGAAATAGTTTTCCTAAGTCTTTGCCTAGCGTGCCGGCGGTAAGGGCTATTTGATAGGCTGTTTTCATTTGGCCTAATATTTGGGGCTCACCTAATACCATTGATTCTAGCCCGCTGGCAACTCGAAAAATATGTCGAATAAAGGCATTGTCAGTGTGGGCATATAGGTAGGGCTGAAATTCGGTATGGCTTAATTGTCTATTGTGAGAAATCCAATTAATAACGGGAGTTATATCATCATTATGGGTGGTGCAATAGATTTCGGTGCGATTGCAAGTTGATAAAATAACGGCTTCTGAGATGGGTTGTTGTTGCCATAGGTCTTGTACTGCATCACTGAGTATTTCTGCAGGAAATGCTAGACGCTCTCGGATTGAGACGGGAGCTGTTGTATAATTGATGCCTAAAGCAAGAAGTGTCATTATAGTCTGTTATCTTTTATAGTTTACGGGTAGACTTGAAATCATAAATTAATCGTATATTCTAAGGAACTTTGTTGGTTTAGCCAAATGGAATAAATTATCTTTGTCATTAATAATGGTTGTTTGTAGCGAAGATAAGTCTTCTCATTGTTTTTACGTGCATCGTTATATTGGGATGTTGCTGATATGTCTGGGGCTGATTAGTGTTGTGGCGAGTGGGAGTAAGTATTAAATGTTAGATGCTGGAAAGTATTGTAATTTATTTGGGTCTATTGCAGTTTAAAATTTAAGGAAATTTCATTGATAGTTTTAAAAATAATGACGGTTGTCGGTGTTTTTATGTTGACAGCTTGTGCAACATCAACGAATCCTGAAAGGGAGCTTGAGAGTGTGTCGGTAACAGAGGCTATTAAAACTGATGCATTAAGTACGGAAGCAAAAAAAACAGAGATTGATCCCGATGTATTGTTTTTGCTGATGACTGCTGAAATAGCAGGTCAGCGTGGCCAGTATGGGTTGGCGCTAGATGGCTACTTGCGGGCGGCAAATCGTGTTAGTGATGTTGAGGTGACCAAGCGAGCTGCTAAAATTGCTTTGTATTTGCAAGATAAAGAGAGGCTAAAACAATCATTGGATTTATGGTTGGCTATGGAGCCTGATAGTTTGGATGCGCATCAACTTATGGCTGTGGCTGCATTAAAGTCAGGTGATCGGAAAGGGGCATTTGTCAATATTGAGTATCTTTTGCAGCAAGATGCGATTGGTTTTGAGGGAAAGACTCTGATGATGTTAAAGAGTTTATCCGATCGAGCGAGTCAGAATTTGGCAAGGCAGGTTTTTGCTGATTTAAGTGAAAAGTATCCAGAGAATGCGCAACTATATTTTTTGCAGGCATTAATTAATATGCAACAAAAGAAATTACGGGCGGCACAGGAGGGAATTAAGCAAGCGCTAGAGCAAGATCCTTATTGGGTAAAAGCTTTGGTATTGCAGGCTCAGTTGTATATAAGTGAGCAAAAATTAGCGGAAGCCACAGAGGTTTTGCAACGTGCTGTTGCGCAAGAGAAGAATGCACGTATCAGTGAACAGATTGCTCAGTTGTTGATACAGCAAGAAAGGTATGATGAGGCTAAGCAGGTTCTACAAGGTTTGATGGAGCAATACCCTGAGAATAATGAGCTTAAGTTTAAATTAGCTTTGGTGTATCTGCAAACAGAAGAAGTGGAAGATGCGCGGGTTATTTTAGAGTCCCTAATTACTGAGAAGGTTTTTCGTGATAGGGCGGCTTTTTATTTAGGGCGGATGGATGCTAAAGAGCAGAATTATAATGCGGCGATGATATGGTTTGATGCGGTAGGGGAGGCTCCTTATAAATTTGAGGCAAGTATCAGTGCAGTATTGTTGCTGATGGATCAAAAAAAATATCAAGATGCATTAAGTAGGTTAGTACGTTTAAAGGCTGAGTTTCCAGAGAAAAAAAGTGAATTGATATTGCTTGAGTCTGAAGTCTATGTACAAAAAAATGATTATCAGCAAGCATTTGATTTGTTGACGGATGTGTTGTTGACAGATGCGGATAATAAAAAAATTCTGTATGCCCGGGCACTGATTGCTGAAAAACTAGGTAAGTTACAGGTGCTTGAGGATGATTTAAAGTATATTTTGGAAAAATCACCTGATGATGTGAGTGCATTAAATGCCCTAGGGTATACTTTGGCTAATAAGACGACTCGTTATCAAGAGGCGAAAATGTATTTAGAACGAGCTATTGCTTTAAAGCCAAATGAACCTGTTATTATTGATAGTTATGGGTGGTTGTTGTTTAAGCAGAATAAATTAGAACTAGCGCGTAAATATTTGGTGCGCGCCTATGCGGCCGAGCCACAAGCAGAAATTGCAGCACATTTAGTTGATGTGTTGTGGGCTTTGGGGGAGAAGGAGGAGGCTAAGAAGATATTAAGTAAAGCATTGGCTAAGCACCCGCAGGATGAATTATTACTGGAGGTCGAGGCACGGTTGTTCGGTAATAAATAATGCAATTAAAAAATTATTTTTTATTGTTGCTATTAGTTGTGACTGGCTGTAGTTCGCAACAGGTTTATGATGTACGCCAAGAGCGAAAATTTAATACGCAACGATATTTAAATGCAGATAGTTGGCATTTGCAAGGACGCTTGGTGCTAAAAGGGGATGATGTGCTAACTGCTAGCATTCAGTGGCAACATAGTAAATTGCTTGATAAATTAAGGCTGGCAGGTATCTTAGGTTTAGGAGCTGTTTTGATTACGCTGGATGCAAGTGGAGTTACTTTGGAACAAGGACGAATGAAAAAAAGGGCATCAAAGGATATAGAGGCTTTTATTGCGCAAGAGGTAGGGTTTGTTGTACCGATTGGTGCGTTACGATTTTGGGTATTAGGTACTCCGTTACCTGGTGAGCCAGTGAAGTTATTGGCGGACGGTTTTGAGCAGTTAGGTTGGCAAATAAAATATAAGGGTTATTTACAGACTGTAGAGGGTGCAATGCCATATAAAATTAACGTAACTAAAAATTCATTAAAGCTAAAGCTGGTTGTAGATCAGTGGGAAATAGAATGACAGAGCAAAGTGGTATAGGGCTGGGTTGGGGAGTCAGGTGGCCTGCCCCTGCAAAATTAAATTTAATGTTAAGAGTTGTTGGCAGAAGAGCTGATGGCTATCATTTGCTGCAAACTGTTTTTCAGATAGTTGATCTTACTGATGGTGTTGTGTTTAGTAAAGTTGGTGATGGTAGGGTGTGTTTGCAGAAAGCAATACCTGGTGTTAGAGAGTCTGATGATTTGACTGTGCGAGCAGCGCAACTGCTGAAGCAAGAGACAGGTTACCAAGGAGGCGTTTGCATTGATATAGAGAAGAACCTACCAATGGGGGGAGGCTTAGGTGGTGGTAGTTCGGATGCGGCAACTGTTTTAGTTGTATTAAATAAGCTTTGGGGGCTAAATTTGTCAAAAGATCGGTTGATGAGTTTGGGAGTGCGTTTAGGTGCGGATGTCCCTGTATTTATCAATGGAACCAGTGTTTGGGCTGAAGGCGTTGGGGAGAAGCTATCAGATATTTTCTTGCCTGAAGCATGGTTTGTTATCGTTAAGCCGGATTGTCATGTTGATACCGGTAAAATATTTACAACAAAAGATTTGACAAGAGACAGTAAATCAATCAAAATATCGGACTTCAACTCGGGGCAATTAAAAAATGATTGTTTGGGTGTTGTTAAGCGGCTCCATAAAGAGGTTGCTGAAGCTTTAAAAGAGCTTGCGCAATATGGGGATGCTAGGCTGACAGGAACAGGTGCATGTGTATTTTTGCAGTTTGATGATGAAATGTCAGCGAAAGGAGTTTATGATAAGCTTTCTTTGCAAAAAGAGGTTTATTTGGCTAAAGGATTGGCTGTTTCACCATTACATAAGCAAATGAGTGAACTCTTTAATTTCTAAATTGGGCTGTCGCCAAGCGGTAAGGCACGGGGTTTTGATCTCCGCATACCCAGGTTCGAATCCTGGCAGCCCAGCCATTTTATCTTCCATAATAAATCAGTTCGGCATTAAATAACAAGGTGCTCAACAATGAGTGATACTTCAATGAGTGATACTTCAATGATGATTTTTTCTGGAAATGCCAACCTGAAATTATCAAGAGGGATAGTTCGTCGATTGAATATGCGTCTGGGAATGGCGTCAGTTGGTCGATTTAGTGATGGCGAAGTAACGGTTGAGATTGAAGAGAATGTGCGGGATAGGGATGTCTTTATTATTCAACCTACTTGTGCGCCAACAAATGAGAATGTGATGGAATTGTTGGTGATGATAGATGCTTTGAGAAGAGCGTCTGCTTCACGAATAACAGCAGTTATGCCGTATTATGGGTATGCTAGGCAAGATAGACGTTCACGATCTGCGCGTGTAGCAATTAGTGCAAAATTAGTTGCAAAAATGGTAGGCGTAGCTGGGGCTGATAGGGTTCTGACGGTTGATTTGCATGCTGATCAGATACAGGGTTTTTTTGATATACCTGTTGATAATGTGTATGCGTCACCCTTGTTGCTAGGCGATGTGTGGCGGCAAAAATATAAAGATTTGATAGTGGTTTCGCCTGATGTGGGCGGAGTTGTAAGGGCGCGAGCTCTGGCTAAGCGTCTGGATGATGCTGATTTGGCGATAATAGATAAGCGTAGGCCAATGGCAAATGTTGCTGAAGTGATGCATATCATCGGTGATGTAAGTGGTAAAACTTGTGTCATGGTGGATGACTTGGTGGATACTGCAGGTACATTGTGTAGTGCGGCGGCTGCTTTGAAAAGCCAGGGGGCAGTTAAGGTGGTTGCTTATTGTACGCATCCTGTGTTATCTGGAAGTGCAATAGCTAACTTAAGTGGTTCTGTATTGGATGAATTAGTGGTGACAGATACCATTCCGCTGAGCAAAGAAGCAGAGGCGATAGGGATGATTCGGCAGTTAAGTGTTGCTGATATGTTGGCTGAAACCATAAGAAGGATAGCCGTTGGTGAGTCGGTTAGCTCACTGTATATTGATTAATAATTTTTAAGCATAGTTTGTTGGGTATGGAGAGGTAGGATGTCTAGCGTTTTTGAATTTGAAGCTGTAAGTCGGGCTAATGCAGGTACAGGAACTGCAAAAGCGGTTCGCCGTCAAGGTAATATTCCTGCTGTGGTTTATGGTGGCTCAAGTGAGCCTGAGTTAATTGAGTTGAAGCACAGTGAAGTGGTAAAGAACTTGGCCAAAGAAGCTGTTTACTCACATATTTTGACCTTGAATATTGATGGTAAGGTGCAGAATGCAGTCTTGAAAGATTTGCAAAGACATCCGGCGAAAGATAGCATTATTCATATGGATTTTATGCGTGTCTCTATGGATGAAAAGATTAAAGTTCGTGTGCCATTGCATTTTATTAATGAAGAGACTTCTGTTGGTGTTAAAGCAGGTGGTGTTGTGACGCATTCAGTGGTGGAGATAGAGGTTGCTTGTTTTCCTGGAAAATTGCCTGAGTTTATAGAGGTTGACTTGGCAGAAATCGGTATTGGCGAGTCCATACATTTGCAAGATATTGTAGTTGCTGAAGGTATAGAGATTTTGGCATTAACGCACGGTGAAGATCATAACTTGCCTGTTGCGCAAATTATAAAAACTAGAAGTGCGGCAAGTGATGGTGATGATGGTGCGGCTGATGCTGTTGCTGAAGAGGTTGAAGCTGAGTAGTGGTTAAGCTTATAGTTGGTCTGGGTAATCCTGGTCAAAAATACGAAAAAAACCGGCATAATGCCGGTTTTTTGCTATTGGAAGAGTTGGCAAGGAGTGTTGGTGTTGGCTTTTCTCGGCAGGTGCGTTTTTTGGGTGATGTGGCTGAATATAGTGCTTCGTTAGGTAAATTGTATTTTTTGAAGCCTTTTACTTTTATGAATCGCAGTGGGCAGTCGGTATCTGCTATAGCGAAATATTATAAGATATTGCCCGAAGAAATATTGGTTGTGCATGATGAGTTGGATTTTGATGTGGGGGTTGCCAGGCTTAAAAAAAATGGTGGTCATGGCGGGCATAATGGTGTGCGTGATATAATTACGAGCATGGGGCAGAAAGATTTTTTGCGTTTGCGTATCGGTATTGGTCGGCCTCGGTCTGGTAAAGCGGTTGCTGATTATGTTCTTTCTGACTTCTCAAAGGTGGATATGCAGTCTGTGCAAGAGGTGTTTGATGAGTGTGTAATGCAGTTGCCAGTGCTGTGTGCTGGTAATTATGATGCGGTTGCGCAAAAGTTGCATTCTCTCGAAAATAAATAAACAAAAAAGTTGACATAATGTTGGGCATGATTCATAATGCCCTTTCTGTACGGAGGGGTTCCCGAGCGGCCAAAGGGATCAGACTGTAAATCTGACGGCTCAGCCTTCGGAGGTTCGAATCCTCCCCCCTCCACCATGCAGGATTAAAGAATTCTGCGGGTGTAGTTCAATGGTAGAACTCCAGCCTTCCAAGCTGATTACGTGGGTTCGATTCCCATCACCCGCTCCATAATAATGCCCATATAGCTCAGCGGTAGAGCACTTCCTTGGTAAGGAAGAGGTCACCGGTTCAAGTCCAGTTATGGGCTCCATTACATTGATTTGCAAACACTAATTTTAAGGTTCTTGCGAGATGGCTAAAGAAAAATTTGAGCGTACCAAACCACATGTAAACGTTGGTACAATTGGTCATGTTGACCACGGTAAAACAACTCTAACAGCTGCCCTAACAAAAGTTATGGCAGAAAAAATGGGTGGGGAAGTTAAAGCATTTGACCAAATTGATAATGCACCTGAAGAGCGTGAGCGTGGTATTACGATTGCAACATCGCATGTGGAATATGAATCAGAAACACGTCATTATGCGCATGTTGACTGTCCGGGTCATGCTGATTACGTAAAAAACATGATTACGGGTGCAGCGCAAATGGATGGTGCCATTTTGGTTTGTGGTGCGACTGATGGGCCTATGCCGCAAACAAGAGAGCATATCTTGTTGTCAAGACAAGTCGGTGTGCCTTACATTGTTGTCTTTTTGAACAAAGCCGACCTTCTTGCTGAAGATTGTGGTGGTGTTGGTACGGAAGAGTACAACGAAATGCTTGAATTGGTCGAA
>JALSJN010000070.1 GCA_026989335.1 Thiotrichaceae bacterium | reverse complement strand
TTGCTGTTCAGCGGTTAGTTTATTTAACTTATCACCATAACTTTCAAAATTTCGTTTTGCACCACCTGGCGAGCAACCTTTCTCAAGATAAGTCATTACATGCGGTAAGACCGGTAAGTTATTGTAATTTATTGTGGATTTAAGATTACTCCCTTCGCAAAGTTCACGTAAATGTCCGCCTAAACCAAAACCAGTCACGTCAGTCATTGCGGTAACAGCGTCTAGCTGAGCCAATTTCTCACCAATTCTATTTAAAATACACATGGTGTCTGGTGCCAAATTCGCATGTTCAGGGAGGATGATCTTTTTCTTTTGTGCGGTTGATAATATACCCACACCTAAGGGTTTTGTCAGATAAAGCTTATTTCCTACTTTCGCTGTAGAATTTTGCTTAATTTGATTAGATGCAACCGTGCCTGTTACAGCAAGTCCAAAGATAGGCTCGGGTGAATCAATACTATGTCCACCTGCCAGTGACATGCCAGCATCTTTACAGGCTTGTCTGCCGCCCTCGATAACCTGCTGCCCTACTTCAGCGGGCAACTTATCTAACGGCCAACCGAAAATAGCAATTGCCATAATCGGCTTGCCACCCATAGCGTAAATATCACTAATCGCATTAGTTGCTGCAATTCTGCCAAAAGTGAAAGGATCATCCACAATCGGCATAAAAAAGTCTGTGGTACTGATAATAGCCGTTCCGTTGCCAAGATCATAAACCGCCGCATCATCACGAGTATCGTTACCCACGAGCAATTGATCATCAACAAAAGCAGGGATTTGACTCTTCAGCATTACATCGAGTACGGCAGGAGATATTTTACAACCACAGCCCGAGCCGTGACTGTATTCGGTCATTTTAATTGGATTTTTATTCATTCAGATCAATAACGTTATAATTTGTTGTTAGATAAAGTCGGATTATACGACTAAATATAATAAGATGGGGAAACTCTTTAAAAGTAAAAAGGATCAAACCATGCCAACATTGCTTATTACCGGTGCCAATCGTGGTATAGGGCTAGAACTCAGCAAACACTATTTAGCTCAAGGGTGGCAGGTGCATGCTTGTTGCCGCAAGCCAAACGATGCCAATGCGCTAAATGACTTAGCTAAAAACTATCAAGATATGCTGACTATTCATGCGCTTGAAGTGACTAATGAAAGTCAAATGGGTTCATTAAAAGAAACGCTACATAATAAGCCGGTGGATATGCTCATCAACAATGCCGGTGTTTATGCCTTAGAGGCTTCACAATTTGGTAAAACAGATGATAAAGCATGGGATGAGGCGGTTGCTGTCAACTTAATAGCACCGATGAAAATGATGGAACATTTTGTTGAGAATATATCCATTAGTGGTAAAAAAATTATAGCCAGCATGAGTAGTAAGATGGGTAGCATGGATGATAATGGCTCAGGTGGAGCTTATGCCTATCGTGCCACAAAAGCGGCATTAAACGCTGTTATGGTGAGCGCAGCACAGGATTTACGGCACTTGGATATTACCGCGTTAATACTTCATCCTGGCTGGGTGCGTACCGATATGGGTGGTCCGAATGGGGAGATTTCGGCGGAGCAATCGGCAAAAATGTTGGCTGAAATATTAGATAACTGCAGCATTGAAGATAGCGGTACATTTTTTGATATTGATGGCAGTGTTATTTCTTGGTAATGGACTGAGGCCTCACAATCAAAAATACACCCTTTACCCCCTTACATAAAAATCAAATTGTATTAGCAAAGGTGAGTAACTCGTTAGCCACACCTAAACTGGATAAGCTAGTTGATTACCCAAATATTCGGGCGCAACTCAAAGATGATCGTGTACTGTGGGGCGTTGATGAAGCAGAGCTAAGAGTAGTTACTATTGATAGCGAACAAAAAATGGTTTTCGTGGCTTTTCATGCTGTATCAGTATTAAACCCAATGGTGTCAACAGGTCGGGCAATCATGTTGACCTACACATCCATGAAAAATACCGTTGCACAAATTTTTAGAAATTTATTTTAAATGATTTTAACCATGACTAGATTAATATACGAAATGTATCGCTTGATAACTCAGGTTTTGCCCAAATAATCTGTGGATTATAACTAAGGAAAAGAACAAGGCTTAATATATGAGTATGCAAACTATTATCGAAACAAAGCTCAGCGAATTACTCCAACCAGAGATTCTTGATGTCATCAACGAAAGCCATATGCACAGTGGCCCCGCCACAGATTCACACTTCAAGGTCGTTGCGGTGAGTGATGCTTTTGAAGGTAAAATGTTAATTGCTCGACACAGAATGATTAACCAAGCCTTGTCGGACGAGTTAGAGGCTATTCACGCACTGTCACTGCATACCATGACACCTGATGAATACTTTGAAAAGTCGGGTAAAGTGGCTGACTCGCCAGAATGCGGTGGTGGTGGGAGGTAGATACCTTTCCTGTAAAAAGATTTTAGCTTTATAAATCATCGCGACTCCAGAACCCTTTGTTTTCTTGACGGTATGACTTTACGGTAAATGCCTTTTTTACAGGAAATTTCATACTGATTGCGCCATCCTTCACAGTGTCCATAAGTTTTATATTATGCTCTTGATAGCGTGCGACTATGCTGGGCCTTGGGTGTTTAAAACGATTTCTATATCCAGTGGGTATTAATGCTAGTTCTGGTTTCACTGCGCTTAAAAATACATCTGATGATGAGGTTTTACTACCGTGGTGTGGCACTGTTATTACTGTTGATTGAATTTTTTGAGGGTAAGCGGCAAGTAATTGTTTTTCAACTTTTTTCTCAATATCACCGGTTAACAAAAGTGAATGAGTTTTGTTGGATACACGAATCACGCAACTGAGATTATTATCACTAATCGTGTTATTTTCGACCAATGTGGCTTTAGCGGGCGATAACACTTCAAAATCAACGCCATCCCAAGTCCAGCGACTTCCTGCGTAACAAGGTTTAAACGCTTTATTTTTCAGCTTGGTCAACCTACTACCTAAGATTGCAGCTACTTCAATTTTATTTAATAGCGTATTCGTACTTCCCATATGATCAATATCATCATGTGATAACACCAATGTATCCAGTTTTTGAATACGCTGTCTTTTTAAATAAGGTAAGACCACTAATTTTGCAAGATCAAAGCGATCACTTAAACGCGTACCCACATCATAAACTAAGGTATGGTTTTTAGTTTGAATCACAGATGCCATTCCCTGCCCTGCATCTAATAAAGTAAAGTAGAACTCGCCTTGTGCAGGTTTTTCTGGCACAAACAAAAAGGCAGGGAGGAAAGCCAACAAGCCAAGCCAGCGTCCCGGAAAACCTTTAGGTAGCAACAAAACCAAAAGACCTAGAAATGCAATGATTAGATAACTAGGTGGTAATCCTGAGATACTAAAAGGGTTATCAATGACCTCTATGAAATAGTCTAACACCTTGAATAACCAATCAATTGATAATGCTGATAAGCTTAAAATCGCATTTGATACAGAGCTTGACAGTGGCATTAGAAGCATGCCGATTAAACTTAATGGCACGCTAATAAAAGAGACCCAAGGTATTGCTACAAGATTCGCAAGGGGTGCACTGAGCGATGCAGAATCAAAAAATAGCAATGTCAGGGGTATCATACCTAATGAAAGAATAAGCTGTAACTTGATTAAGCTAAGCTTAGGCTGTTGAAGCTGGCGTTTCAGAAAAATTAGAATTAAACTCACCGCTAAAAAAGATAACCAGAAACTGACACTTAAAGGTGCTAACGGATCAAGTAGCAACACCGCGATCAACGCGACTGCTAAGACATTAAAGCTAGTGTAGTTACGCCGTATGATAATACTAAAAAGTGCCACAAGCACCATGACCAATGCTCGCTGTGTGGGCAATGTAAACCCTGCGAGCATGGCATAAACCATCGCGAAAATTGCACCAACTATTCCACCCGCGACTCTTAGCGGTATGCGCTCATTTAAGCGTGGAAATAACCACCACAATAACCAAATAGGCAAAAAACCAAAACTTGCAACGACAGCTATATGTAAACCTGAAATTGCAATTAAATGACTGGTACCCGTTTTTTGAAGCTGTTCCCATTGGTTTGCGCTCAAGGCACTCCTGTCTGCTACCACTAAGGCACTGATGACAGCAGCAGAAGCTTTATTCTTGAGGCGTTTTTGTATCCTTTGATGAATCTCTTGGCGAACCGCATCTACTGACCACCAAGGCGATGAAGTGATTTTGTGATTTTCATTCGATTTGGATTTTCTTACATACCCTGTCGATGTTATACGTTGACTGAATAGCCACTTTTCATAATCAAAACCTGCGGGATTTAAAAAACCTGAAGGTCTCTTAAGCTTTACTTTAAATTGCCACTTTTCACCTGGAACTATTCTTTGCTGAGTATGAAACCATCCTAAACGTATTATCCCTTTAAAATTTTGGACTGGGGTAAACAGATTTGAACTTGAAGGCACAGACACGCTACTTACATAAAAACGGAAACGTAAACTATTATCACGTATTTCAGGTAAGCCGGTCACCGTTCCTGTTATGAGAAGTTCTTGTCCTTCTAGTTGTTTGGGAAGGCGGTTATCGAGTTGACTTTGCGCACTAATAGTAGCCAATAATACCCCTGACAAAAACACTAAGCCGGCGGTAATAAAACTCTGGTAATATTTATTTATTGAAATGGATTTACTATAACAAACTAGCGTCATATTAAGAAAACTAGAGAAAACTGGAATGATACTCCATAGTGGCGCTAGTTGCGGGAACCACTGAATTGAAAACGATCCAAGTAAGAATAAAAGAGCAGTTTTAAGCATTTATTAATTTATCAGGTACTTTGAGAAATAGTTAAGCCATTTATCAAGAGATCAGATGACCTTAATAACTCGACACTTTATAATAACCTACCATAGGTAGAAACAACTTTTACAACACCCAAATAATGGACACAGCGACACTTATCCAAGATAAGATAAACAATGCCACGTAAATTTTTAAAAAAATATTCACCTAGCTCTAAAACCATTAAGGAAAATAAGGCCTTATCATGCTTAGGTGACAGTGTTCATAAGCCAAGTCTGTGGCATATGAATCGGCGCTCTGTAGCTAAAGCTTTTGCTATTGGCTTATTTTGCGCATGGATTCCAACCCCCTTCCAAACAGTAATGGCAGCGGTATTAGCGATTTATTATCGTGCTCATCTACCTCTTTCGGTAGTCTTAGTTTTTGTGACTAATCCAATTACAATTCCACCGATGTTCTATTCAGCCTATAAGTTAGGCAGCTTTTTATTGGGCATGGATACTGAGTCTGTTTCGATGGACTTAAGTTGGCAGTGGTTTACAACGGTACTCGGTGATATTTGGCAACCGTTATTATTTGGAAGTTTGATTTTGGCAATAATTTCTTCCGCTCTTGGTTATTTGATTATTAATCTACTGTGGCGAAAAAGTACCAAAAGCCGCTGGAAAGACCGCCAAGAATGCAGGGCCGCACGTAAAGCGAAAAAGGCGATGGAAAAAGAACTAAAGAGAGCAAGTGAAAATGCGGAGTAAAGCATTAATTACTCAGAAAATCTAGGAAGTCGTTAGCTCACCATCAACCAAAGTATAAATTTTATCCATTTTTTCTGCTAACTGCCTATCATGTGTGACAATAATAAAGGCAGTTCCCATCTCTTGATTCAGAGTTTGCATAATATCAAAAATATGCATCGCTGTTTTATGATCCAGATTACCTGTCGGCTCATCTGCTAATACAGCATTAGGTTGTGTAACTAAAGCTCTAGCTATTGCCGCTCTTTGGCGCTCTCCTCCCGATAGTTGTCCCGGCTTATGTGTTAGTCGTTCACCTAAACCTACTTTATCTAAAATTGCAGTTGCTTGTTCGCTGGCATCTGATACCGAAAGCCCTCGGATCAATAATGGCATGGCTACATTTTCAAGTGCTGTAAACTCGGGTAACAAGTGATGAAATTGATAGATAAAACCTAAAGATTCATTGCGTAGTTTTCCACGAGCGGTATCGCTTAATGTGGCAATATCTTTTCCTAGTACTTCTACCCTTCCTTCATTGGGCAAGTCTAGTCCGCCTAAGATATGCAATAAGGTACTTTTACCACTTCCCGATGTGCCTACAATGGCAACTTTCTCACCCGCTTGTATATCTAGGTTGATTCCTTTAAGCACTGAAACATCAAGCTTTCCTTCGTTAAAGTGTTTACTTAAGTTTTTACAAGAAATTATTTTTTTTGTGGTCATAATATGCATTTAGTTGAAAGTTTATTCATAGCGTAGCGCCTCTGCCGGTGGTACTTTAGCGGCTTGCCATGCAGGAAACAAAGTTGCTAATATGGATAAGGTTATAGCACTGACGGCAATTAATAAAACATCGTAAGGGTTAATTTCAGCATCAATATCTGTAATTTCATGCACTTCAGCTTTTAATAAACTAAAGTTAAAAAGTTGCTCCAACCCATGCACAACATCGGTAACGTTATTGGCCACCAAAAGCCCTATTACGACACCAATAATAGTACCTAGTAAACCTAAGAGACTGCCTTGTACCACGAAAATACGCATCACTTGAGCCGGTGACATGCCCATTGTGCGTAATATTGCAATATCAGACTGCTTCTCTGTGACCATCATAATTAACGTAGAAACAAGGTTGAATGCCGCAACAGCAATAATTAAAAGAACCACCAGAAAGAGCATACTTTTTTGTAATTGAATGACCTTAAATAAATTGGCATTTGAGGTTTTCCAATTAGTGATCACGTACTCTTCTTTATACTTGTCTTGAGTATCTGCAATTGCAAAGCTTGCTTCTTTAACTTTAAAAGCATCATCTAATTGAATATGTAAGCCTGTTATATTACCGTTTAAGTTAAAGGTTTCTAAGGCATCATCAAGGTGAACAAAGGCGTAGGCACTGTCGTAGATTTGTTTATCGACTTTAAATGTTGCAACTACCGTAAAATCTTTGAGTATCGGTGATGTCTCATCAGCGGGTGTTGTCTGTGGCATTGTTGTGTTAGCACTGCTAAAAGATTGTTTATTAAGGCTTAACAGTGTTATCGAGTCACCAATACTAACCTCAAGGTTTTTAGCTAAGGTCTCACCCAGTATAATATTGTAGTCCCCTGCTTTCAGTTTATCTAAACTATTGGCTGGAGTCATATGTTGATTTACCGTGCTAATGTCTTTTTCCAGCTTAGGCAAAACAGCTTGTAAGAAGGTTGCTTGAACCTGATTTCCCTCTTTTAACATCACTTGCTTTTCAATAAATGGAGCAACGGCAACGACATCTTTCGTTTCAAGAATTTGTTCACGGCGCTTTTGCCAGCGCGGAAGATTCCAATCCGCATCTGATAAAGTAACATGTGAAAACATCCCTAAATAACGCTCGCGCATGCCTGACTCATAGCCATTCATTAGTGATAAAACCGTAATCAGGACAATAATCCCTAGGGCTATACCAATTACCGATGCTAAGGATATAAATGAAATGAAATGGTTATCTCGTTTTGCTTTGGTATAACGCAAACCCATAAAAATACTGAGTGGTTTAAACATTAGTCATACCTCAGTGCGCCAGCGGGTTGTACTTTAGCCGCACGGCTTGCAGGATAAAGTGTGGCGAGGATGGCTAAGACAAAGGCTAAAACGGCAATACCGATTACTTGCGGTATTTTAATTAGGGTGGGTAAAGTCGAATCAACAAATACGTCGGGGGACATTATTTGAATATTGAGCAGGCTTTCAAAGCCACTTAACACGGCCCCCACATTAGTGGCTAAAAGCACGCCTAAAATAGCTCCAATCAAAGCCCCAACGAACCCTATGATGGTTCCCTGCACCATGAATATTCTACGTATTTGACTTTCCGACATGCCTTGCGTGCGTAATATCGCAATATCGGATTGTTTATCATTAACCACCATCACTAAGGTAGATACCAGATTAAAAACAGCCACCAAAACAATTAAGAATAATATAAAAAACATCACAATCCGTTCTGTTTTCATGACTTGAAACAGTGCTTTGTTTTCATCACCCCAGTCTTTAACCACAAATTTATCGCCAAGGCTTGTTTGTAACTGTTGAGCAAGCGCAGGGGCTTTAAATAACTCATCAAGTTTAAGGCGAATACCTGTCACATTATCTTTGCTGCGAAATAATTTAGCTGCATCCCGCATATGAATAAAGGCAGTTGAACCGTCATATTCAGGCATTTTTATTCGATATACCGCTGCTACCGTAAAGCGTTTGCTACGTGGTATCATACCTGCTGGTGTGACACGAATCTGTGGCGTGATAACGGTAACCTTGTCGCCTGGGAATACCCCAAGTTGCTCAGCCAAACCTACCCCTAATGCAATGGAATAACCGCGTGGTTTTAGATCATCAAAGCTTCCCTCAATCATATGTTTATTAACATCGCCGACGTTGTTTTGCTGCGCGGGGTCAATACCCTGAATTAGCACTCCCTTTATCTCACCGTTAGCCGTAATCATGACTTGTTTTTGGATAAAGGGCGCACTACTTTTTATTAATTCGTTTTCATTAAGCAAGGTTTGTGTTGCCCGCCAATCTGAAAGCTGGCCTTTTGTCCCAGAAACCGTGACATGTGAAACCATGCTGAGTATTCTATCCCTGAATTCTTTTTCAAAGCCGTTCATTACAGATAGAACAGTGATAAGGACAAGCACACCAAAAATTATCCCCAGCATTGATGCTAGTGAGATAAAAGAGATGAAGCTATTATTCTTATTCTTTGAACGCGTATAGCGTAAGCCGACAAAGAGTTCAATTGGTTTAAACATGGTTGCGGATTATAGCCTGACCAGAGTCATACAAGAAACATTAAACAAACAGATTAAAACTATAATTAACAATTAAAAAAATAAGAGAGAGAAAACGATGAACACTAAGCCCCTATTCCTCAGCATCGCATTAGCCCTTAGCCCAATGGCACTAATGACAACGATACAAGCTGATATTTTAAAAATTGGTCCTAACGCAAAAGTATTAACAAAAGCGGATGCACCTAAGCATGGTGATAGCATGAGCAGCGTCGCACAAAAATTTGGTCAAGCACAAAGCGTAAAAACATCAAAAGGTAAAGTGACTAAAACTAACCCTCAAATTACCCGTTGGGACTACCCTCACCTTTCTGTATATTTTGAAAATACGCATGTTATTCATAGCGTTGTAAGAAAATAAATATTTGTCTTTAAAACATAAAAGCCCTGTCCTAGGGGGACAGGGCTTTTAGTACAATTAAGTACAAGCTTTTATGTGATTATTTCACAATAGCAGGCTCTTGTGCTGCCTTGTCCTTTTCTGCATCAGCTTCATCAATACAAATGGGCAGTGTAAGTTTTGCTCTTTGCTCATCTGTCATAGCCTCGACCTCAGCAGGTAAAATACAATCCTCAACCATTGCCTCACCTTCTACTGGCGCTTTTGATTCTGCCTGTGCGAGTAAAGGTAGTGATAATCCTATTGCGAGTAGCATTGATGTTGATAGTTTGTTATTTAAAAGTGACATGTGTAACTCCTTGTAAGTTTATTTTAAGAATAAGAAGTCAGGTGACAATATTATCATCCGCTTCAGTTTCTAGGACTTAGGAGCTGGCAAAAAGTTTCAGTTAATTAACATGGCAAGAAGAACCATGGCTTAATTCAATTCTAGGAAACTAGGTTATCTATCTGATTAATAATTTCTATTTTAGGATATTTTTTATTAAAAAAACATGAAAATAAAATTGCGTACCATTATATTTCACATCAATTTTTTCTAAAGTTCTGTATTATGATCTAGCTTCTGTAAAACAAAATAGATCGCTTCTGTTATTTTTTTTAATTCATCGGATTTAATTATAAAAGGCGGCATCACATAAACCAACTTTCCAAAGGGTCTTAACCAAACACCTGCTTGAGTAAATTGTTTTTGTGACCATTCAACATCAATGCTTTGATTTAATTCAACAACACCAATAGCCCCCTTTACTCTAACCTCTTTTACACATTTTAAAGTCTTACATGGCTCAAGTTCTATCTTAAGTTGTTTTTCTATCCCTTCAACACGCCTCTCCCAAGGTGAATCTAACAACAGATCAAGGCTGGCATTGGCAACACTACAAGCCAATGGGTTTGCCATAAACGTTGGGCCGTGCATTAATATCCCCTTACCATCAGCCTCTATCCCCTTCACAACTTTTGCACAGGTTAATGTGGCGGCCAAAGTCATATACCCCCCTGTTAATGCTTTACCTAAACATAAAATATCAGCCTCTATATCAGCTTGTTCATAGGCAAATAATGAACCCGTACGACCAAAGCCGGTGGCAATTTCATCAAGGATAAGCAGCACATTATATTCATCACATAACTGCCTGACTGCTTGCAGATATTCTGCATGGTAAAAGCGTAAGCCACCTGCATTTTGCACCATTGGCTCAATAATTACGGCTGCAATGTTTTGATGGTTTTCACTGAGTTTGGTCTTGAAATCATCTATATATTCATCCTTCCAAGCGCCCTCCCCTATGCTTGCTGGCGCGTCAGCAAAAATATGTTGTGCAAGTACCCCATTGAACATTTCATGCATGCCATTAACAGGGTCACACACTGCCATTCCCCCAAAGGTATCACCGAAATAACCTTTATTCACAGTGAGTAATTGGTTTTTTTGGGAGTCGCCCTGTGCAAACCAATATTGCAATGCCATTTTAATCGCGACTTCTACTGCCACCGAGCCTGAATCTGAGAAGAACACATGCTGTAGATTATCACTGGTAATAGTGATTAATTTCTTTGCTAGTAAAATAGCGGGTTCATGCGTTAGTCCACCAAACATCACATGCGACATTTTTTTACTTTGATTAATAAGCGCTTGATTTAATTGTGGATGATTATAGCCATGCAGTGCTGACCACCAAGACGACATACCATCAATAAGCTCCCGACCATCAGCAAGTGTTAACGTGACACCCTGAGCAGAAGCAACAGGCAATACCGTTGTTGGATTTGACATACTGGTATAAGGATGCCAAATGTGTTTTTTATCAAACTGTAGGAGTTCATCAAAGTCAGAATTCATGGGATTATTATTACGAAACAAAGGGTAAAAATTGTACCAGTTAGTTAAGGTCAGTAAGGATGTTTTTTAACCATCGAAGACACATCTGTTTCTGAGTTTAGTGTTTTTCATAAAGGCCACGCCCATAATAGTAGTGGCACAGATATTGTCACAATAATTATTTCAAGCGGTAAACCCATTCGCCAATAATCACCAAATTGATAACCACCCGGCCCCATCACTAAGGTATTTGATTGATGCCCGACGGGTGTCAAAAAAGCAC
>JALSJN010000069.1 GCA_026989335.1 Thiotrichaceae bacterium | reverse complement strand
GTACAAGTAATCATACGGGTTTCCGATGGCGTAGTCCCGCCGGCATTAATTAACGCACATTGTTCGGCGCTTTCGGCTGATTTATTGCCCGCTGCATCGGCTGCTGTGATGCTGTAACAGTAGTTGCCGTCATTGAGATTGAAGTCAGTAAAGGTGTTTGCCGTAATACTAGCAAGCTCACTTTTCGCCATACCTCTTAAACCGCGTTTAACTATAAAACGGGCTATATCGTTGACTTGAGTTATATCCCAACGTAGCGCGACATCATCATCATTGGCTGTTGCGCTAAGGTTAGCAATGGCTGGAGGTGGTGTTTTATCTGGGGCAGATAAGGTTGTAACCGCATCTGAAATTGCTTTGCCGGATTTTTTGCCCACACCGTCAATCGCTTCAACCATATAATCATAGTTGGTGCCTTGCGAAAGTTTTTTATCGGTATATACAGGGTATGGCGTAGTTGCAACTAAACTGCCATTTCTATAAATATTATAACCCGCAACACCGCGATCATCGGTAGAAGGCTTCCATACAACAACAATCTCATGTGTGCCAGAAGGCAGCGCACGAAGCTCAGTTGGAGTCGTAGGATTTTCTTTATCTGCGGTGAAGTCCGTTTCTAAACCTTTACCACTGATACTAATAGTTTGTACCTTGTCACCCGTAAAAATTAGGGTTACCTGATTGTTATTAATAATCACTTGGTTATTAGTAAGAAAGGTATTAAAAGTATCCCCTGCTTTGACTTCAAAGGTATTACCTATCAAATTAACGGAACCTTTCACGCCTGATTGTTTAAGGGCTTGGGCTAAAATACCTTCAATCGCCGTTTCTATTTTATTGATTTCAGCAAGGCTGGGCATTTTAGCAATAGCGCCAGCGCCTTTAAACTGTGCATCAATATCTTGTCCGTTTTGTTTAAACCAGTTACGGAGAATTAAGTCCGTAATTGGGTGAACATTACTCGTGACTGTTTTACCTTTACTGACATATGCAACACTGTAGAACTGCCTTGTTTTTGATTCTTAGCGTAATAAATAACTACCACTCTTTAATTTTGTGAATTTATATTTGCCATTCTTACCAATTTTAGCTTTATAAGAATTACCATTTTTTGCTTTGGCTTTAACATCATCTGACTTAACAATGATTTTAGCGGTTCCGATGATTCCACCTTCTCCTCCCTCATTGCCTGCGGTTTCTTCACCATCGCTACCACCGCCACAGGCAGTGAGTAAGGACAGGGTAAAAGCGAGTGCAAATGCTTTTAAGCGTAGTTTTGATGTGGTAAAAGGTTTCATAGGGATTTTCCTTGCTTTTTAATTGTTAATCAGCGTCATTTTCAAAATAATATAGACCAAGCCCGACTCGTTTTTTATTTGAATCATTTTGCGTGGCAGTTTGTTTCGTATCTTCTGTGTTTGAATGAGTTGAATCTACCTTTGTTTTTTCTGCTAACCATGCATTAAGCTCTTCTAACAGTGCCTGTGCTTTTTTACTGCTCAGTTTTTGAAATTCATCAGCAACATTATTTGGTACATTTTTATAAACGAGTTGCCGTTGAAAGCGACCTTCGCCCTGTTCAACATCTGCATCTAAGTTATATACAGCACTACTCAATAAATCGGTCACA
>JALSJN010000068.1 GCA_026989335.1 Thiotrichaceae bacterium | reverse complement strand
AAACCGTGTTGTTAACTGGTGATAATAAAACCACCGCAAACGCCGTAGCCAAATCCTTAAATATTGATGATGTGTTTGCTGAAGTCATGCCAGAAGATAAAATCAATAAAATAAAAGAACTGCAAGCGCAAGGCGAAATCGTCGCCATGGTCGGTGATGGCATCAACGATGCACCTGCTTTAACACAAGCAGATGTCGGCATCGCAATCGGCACAGGAACAGATGTCGCCGTTGAAGCCGCTGATATTGCATTGATGCGCCCATCCATTGACGGCGTAAGCAAAACGATTGGCTTATCAGTCGCTACGATGAGAAACATCAAGCAAAATTTGTTTGGCGCGTTTATCTATAACTTGATCGGTATTCCTATCGCAGCAGGTATTTTGTACCCTTTTTTCGGTATTTTGCTCAGCCCGATTATTGCGGCGACGGCAATGAGCATGAGCTCGGTTACGGTGGTGACCAATGCTTTACGTTTGAGTAAAGCGCCGATTTAGCTGCTTAGACTTTTTGCGTTACACTGTAATCATGAGTAATAAAAAACCAACTTTAGAGTCAGTACGCCTAGATAAATGGTTGTGGGCGGCACGTTTCTTCAAAAGCCGTAAACTAGCAACAGAAGCTATTAGCGGCGGCAAAGTCCATCTCAATAAAACTCGTGTTAAACCGTCACGCAATATTAAGATAGGCGATCAGCTTGATATTAGTCGTGATAATTATAAATATCATATTGACGTTATCGGGCTGAATGATAAACGTCGCCCAGCCAAAGAGGCGCAGCTACTCTATCAGGAAGGGGAAGAAAGTATTCGTTCGCGTGAGCAAGAACGTGAAATAAGAAAGCTAAGTAGCGCGAGTGTGCATCAGTCAGATTCTCGACCGAACAAAAAAGAACGCCGTCAAATTAATAAATGGCGTGGGCGTTAATAACGTGGGTGCCAACTAATAATGTACTTATCCAAAACCAACATCATACAATTACGCGAGACAGTGGAAAAAGAAGGAGGTTTTCAAATTGTCCTAGCACCGATGCAACCAGCAACGTTCTTGAATGTAAAAATAGCGACTGACAAACTCTATCAACAGTTAGTCGATAAGGGCTTGAAGGTGCTAGTTGATGATCGTGGTCAAAAACCTAAAAATATGTTTGAGGTGATTGAATTCTTGGGGGTTCGTCATCGTGTCGTTATTTCCAGCCGAAGCATTTCGGCGGGGGTTTATGAATATAAAGACTTACAAACAGATCAGTTTCGTAAAATTAAAGAAGCGGATGCGTTTGGTTTTTTACAAAACCTACCAGAGTAGATTTTGTAAAACTTTTATTTTGCGTTGCTTATCATATAGTCAACGGCAGCTTTCACATCATCATCGGATAAGTCAGCGCGGCCGCCTTTGGCTGGCATAGCGCCCTTTCCCTTTAGAGATGTGGTGTAAAGCACCTCTTTTCCTTGTTCGATACGTGCTTTCCACGCTTCTTTGTCGCCAAGCTTTGGTGAGCCAGCAACGCCAGTTGCATGACAAGCAGCACAGGCCGCATCATAGGTTTTTTTTCCGCTGTCCTCAGTGGTGGCTGATGCGCTTGTTGAAAAGCCGAGTAGTAAACAGGCGCTAAGGCAAAGCATTGATAGTGTTGACATAAGGTTCTCCTAGGTTTAATTGTCAATAGCATCATTTGATATTAATCAGACTTTGTCAAATTAATTAGTGATATTTTGTAAGTTTAGGGTGTTCTCGTGCTTTCAGCATGAATAGTCAACTGTGGATAAGGAATGTCCCAACCATTTTCCGTACATGCATCGACACACCAGCGCTGAATCGCACGACGCAGGCGCATATAAATATCAGCGACACTGCCTTTAAAGTCAGCCACAACGACAAGGTTCAAGGATGAGTCTGCGGCTGATTCAAATTCCACACGAATATTTTGTACATCCTCTTTATAGCCTTCTTCAACTGCACGTTCAGTAATAAATTTTTGCATAATCTCAACAATATCGTTGGTGCTTTTGATTTGGTGTGCATAACTAATACCAAATGTTTCTTTGATCCGAAAACTCTTTGATAAGTTTTTTGGTGATAAGGCTAAAAAATCAGCCATTTGATAGGTTGTCGATGCGCCGCCACGCTGAATCATTTGAATAAACTCTAAAGAAATACCGGTCACTTTACCGCGCATGCCATCACTAAGGTGCACCCAATCGCCTCGTTTACAAGGAAACCACGGCTCATTACTGCCAATTGGACGGGAGCGTAAATCAACCAGATCATCAATATCAATGCGTTGTGTTAGCCCTATGACAGGATTTTCTAGTAATGAGTACATATTGATGTTTTTAACTTGCCAAGGGATTCCATTTAGCTCAATGCGTTCGCCTTCTCTTACCGGGCCTACATTTAAGAATAATTCTAATTGCCCCCAGTAGCGTGGAATGGCTAGCCGTAGCGTCCATGCAAAGGCAATTAAAAAGAGTATACCTAAACTAAATAATACCCAATCTTCTTCAATATAAAAAATAATCATTGGCGCAATGATAACTAGCAAGAAGGTAAAGAATCGATGCATAATGTCAATAACACGAAGTTGTACACCGCGTTTTTCTGCGCGATAACCCTTAATAAACCGCGTGAATAAATTATGCATAATACGCGAAAAAATTAGCACACCTATAATCGAGAATAGTGCTTGTATCAATGTCCAACCACGGCGTTGAAAAAACTCTTTAAAGTAGCTTTCTGATTTTTGGGTAAAACTTTCTTCTTGTGATTCGAGTTTGGCTAGCTGTAATTTTTTGGCTTGGATCTCACTTTCTATAAAGACTAACTGCTTTGACCAGTTCTTATTCATTTTGACCAAAGCGGCTCTTATTTTGGGGTTTCTATTGGCTTTATTGAGCCCAGATATGTTTTTTAATGCTTGTCTGGCAACGGGTTCACGCTGTTGGTAATAAACAATTTTGTCGCGTAAGTTTGATTTAAGGCGAACGTCACTGGTGGCATGTTTCATCTCTTTAAGTGCTGGCTCAATCAGAGAAAAAAGCTCTTTTTGTAGATTAAACGGACGTGCTTTGCTAACACGTAATAAGCTAAGGTCAGTATCGGCTGCTATGTTCTCGATATTAACGGTTGTCCCTTTGAGCTTTTTTTCTGCTTTTTCTAGCAGTTCTTTAATGTCTGCTTTTTCTGTATTAGTGGTGGCTTTTTTTAGGCTTTTCCGTAAATCAGTAATATCGCGGCGTAATTGGTCTTGTAATTCGACAAAGCTTAGCAGGGTAGAAAGTGTTTCATTACGTGTGCTTGTTGGAGCTACAGGGGGTATGGGGAGTTCGCCTTCGGCCCAAGTAGTCACGCTAATTAGGTTACTTAAAGTAATTAGCAGTAGTATTTTTAAAAGTGTTTTGTTCATTGATTTTTTATGCTTTTAAATGCTGATGATAGTTTATCTAATAGTAGCTTAATATCGCTTTCATTGTGACTTGTTGAAAAAGTTACGCGCAAACGTGAGGTTCCTTTCTCTACAGTGGGTGGGCGAATTGCCGTAACGAGCAACCCTTGTTGTTGTAGCTTGCCGCTGATTGAAATCGCCTTTTTTGATTCGCCCACGAGTATTGGTTGGATGGGAGTGTCTGATGGCATAAGTTCTAAGCCTAATTGTTTCGCCCCTTGTTTGAATTGCAAAATAAGTGAGTCTAGTTTCTCACGTCGCCACTGCTCTTGCTGTACCAGCTTTAAACTAGCCCGGGTAGCTGCGGCTATGGCAGGCGGCATGGCGGTGGTGTAAATATACGTTCTAGCTGTTTGGATTAAATACTCGATCAAGTCATCGCTACCCGCAATAAAAGCACCTGCCGTGCCAAAGGCTTTGCCTAGCGTTGCCATTAATATAGGTACCTGTTGTTGCGATAAGTTCTGTTGCTCAAGTAAACCAGCGCCGTTCTTTCCTAAAATGCCAAAGCCGTGCGCGTCATCTATCATTAGCCAAGCTTTGTTTTTCTCAGCAAGTGTTGCTAGTTCATTGACGGGTGCGCAGTCACCATCCATGCTAAACACGCCATCACTGAGAATGAGTGTATTCTCACTGCTTGTTGTTGTGAAACGCTTGATTAAGGCATTCATGTTATTATGCGCATAGCGTTGTAATTTTGCTTTGCTTAGCAAACTTGCATCTATCAAAGAGGCATGGTTTAAGCGATCTGCAAAGATTGCATCACCCCGCTCCATAATGGCATTAACCACTCCCATGTTAGCCATATAACCGGTAGAAAAAAGCAGTACCCGTTCACGACCAGTAAAGTCTGCTAATTCTTCTTCAAGCTTTTGGTGTTCAATCGAGTGACCATTAATTAAATGCGCTGCGCCACTACCTACGCCATATTTATCAGCGGCTTGCTTAAAAGCTTTTATTACTTTGGGGTGATTCGCCAAACCTAGGTAATCATTACTGCAAAAGGTTAGCATATTTTTGCCATTGATTTTCATGGCAGGTTGTTGCGCGCCCTCACAGATAAGAGGGGTGCGATAAAGGTGCTGGGCTTGCCTTTGTTTGAGAAAGGCTTGTAGTTTTTTAGGGTCGTTTTGCATGCATAGCAAGCATAAATCATAGGCAATAAAAAAGCACCCGAAGGTGCTTTTTATCTAACTTAATTATGAATGGTGCTAATTAAGCGCCTTTCTTAATAAAGAAAGTGTACTCGCCGCCATCTTCAGCAGTAGAAACTAACTCGTTTCCAGTTTGCTTACAAAATGCTTCGAAGTCTTTAACTGAACCAGGGTCAGTTGCAATAATTTTTAGTACTTCACCAGCTTCTAGGCCGTTAATGCCTTTTTTAGCGCGTAAAATTGGTAGTGGACAGTTTAAACCGCGTGCATCTAACTCCTCTTTGAAATCGCTCATTTGATTTCTTCTCCTGTGTATATTAGTAAAATCTGATATGCGGTTGGTACTCTATCATTAAAAACCATCTTACGCATCAACTTTTCAATGTTATGATTAACATCTCCTCCTTACATTTGGGCTAAAACGGTAGATTTCAAGCGAAACTGGTCAAAAATTATGCAAATAGAATTTACAAAAATGCACGGTTTAGGTAATGATTTTATGGTGATTAATGCCATATCTCAGAATATTTCTCTCGCTAGCGAACAGATTCGTTTTTTGAGTAATCGTCATACGGGTATTGGTTTTGATCAGCTTTTACTTATAGAAAATAGCGATGAGCCAGAGGTTGATTTTCGTTATCGCATTTATAATGCAGACGGGGGAGAAGTTGAGCAATGCGGTAATGGCGCACGCTGTTTTGCACGTTTTGTGCGCGATGAGGGGCTAACAAACAAAACAGAAATTTCTGTTATTACGAAGACAGGGATAATTCTTTTGAAGATAGAGAGCAACGGCAGTGTCACAGTTGATATGGATAAGCCGATTCTTCATCCTAAAAATATCCCTTTTAAAACTGATAAGCAGTCCGTTACTTATAAATTAACTATAGATAGTAATGCGGTCAAAAACGTAGTGGAGTTTAGCGCTGTATCAATGGGAAACCCACATGCCGTTATACTCGTCGATGATATTAATATAGCGCCAGTAGAAGCCATTGGCGAGGCATTACAAGCACATTCAAGCTTCCCGCAATCAGTCAATGTTGGATTTATGCAAGTTCATAATAAAGACAATATTAGCCTTCGCGTATACGAACGAGGTGTGGGTGAAACACAGGCCTGTGGTACAGGTGCTTGTGCGGCGGTTGTTGCGGGGCGTTTATTGGGTGTGTTGGATGAAGATGTAACTGTGAGTTTATTAGGCGGTGAGCTTAACATTAGCTGGCTAGGCTCTGCACAAGAGCTTGACCACCCCGTAATGATGACAGGCCCAACCGCGACTGTATTCAAAGGCACTATTACTTTATAATGAATTAAATAAGCACCACAGGCACAGCCAAAAAAGACACTCAAGCATAGAATAAAGGGGACGCATGAGCACATCAGCAAACGAAAATAACGATATAAAAGAATCTGCGGGCATTGCAGAAAACAGCACGATACTTGCCGATGCTAGTATGGACGAGAGTATATTAGCCGAGTATTTAAGCGCTCACCCAGACTTTTTTCAGCGACATGCCGCTTTATTACTTAAGTTGCAAGTTCCTCATGGTGCAGGCACAGCGTCACTAATCGAGCGTCAAGTTTCGGTTTTAAAAGAAAAGAATAGAGATTTAGAAGAGCAACTTAATGGTCTAATTCGTACTGCACGTGGTAATGAACAAATCGTGACACGCTTACAACGCTTCACGTTGGAGCTAATGCGCGCCGAAGGGATTGATGATGTCATTGCTTGTTGTCAGGAAATTTTACGTGAAGACTTTAATGCCGATTTCGTAACCTTAAAAATAATTGGTAACGATGATACGATGCATTTCGTCTCTGAAAATAGCCCTCAGTTACAACAATTTGACAAAATATTTGACTCTAAACGCCCCGTATGTGGTCGTTTGCAAACACAACAGCATGAATTTTTATTTACTGAAAATGCTGGCCTGATTGAATCTGTCGCGCTCGTGCCGCTGATGGGTGTAGAAAACATGGGCTTGCTAGCATTAGGCTCAAAAGATGAATCTCGTTTTCACCCGGGTATGGGTGTGGTATTTCTTAGCCACTTGGGCGAATTGATTTCTACTAGCTTATCGCGTTATTTGTAACATACCTGTAGATAATGCAATGCCAACGGGGCTACAACAATTTTCAGATTATCTACAACATGAGAAGCGTTACTCGGTTCATACCTTAAAGGGTTATCAACGCGACCTGTTGCAATTTCAAACGTGGCTCAACAAAAAGGATGACAAGGCAAACATTATTGTCAAAGCCGATAGCCTTGATATTAGGCAATGGGTAGCCGCACTTCATAGACAAGGCATTGGTGGAACAACCTTACAACGCAAACTTTCATCGCTACGTAGCTTTTACCAATTCTTAATCCGCAAACAACAATTAAAAAATAACCCTGCGGTAGATATTCGCGCACCTAAATCAAGTCGCACCCTGCCTGATACACTGGATGCTGAAGTACTTACCCAATTATTAGAAATTCCGGGAGACAGCATTTTAGCAATACGTGATCGCGCCATTATGGAGTTGTTTTACTCATCTGGATTACGCTTATCTGAGCTGACCCATTTAGATGTGATGGATATTGATCTAGATGAAGGCACTTTAAGAGCTATTGGTAAGGGTAATAAAACCCGTGTTTTACCGATTGGAAGAAAAGCTCAAGAAGCCTTACTGAAATGGAAAAAGAACCGCGCAATTCTAGCCAAAGAAGATGAAACCGCACTGTTTGTAAGTCAACGTGGCACTCGTATTAGTGCTCGCTCAGTTCAGCAAAGACTAAACCACTGGCGAAAAAAGCAAGGGCTAGAGCAACATATTCACCCACACAAATTACGCCATTCTTTTGCCAGCCATATCTTAGAATCATCCGGTGACCTACGCGCAGTACAAGAGCTATTAGGGCATGCGGATATTAGCACCACTCAGATTTATACCCACTTGGATTTTCAGCATTTAGCGAAGGTTTATGATAAAGCACACCCTCGGGCGCGTAAGAAGGGTTAGACTTAAAGAGCTTTTCACCATGAAGCACATGAAGGAAAAGCAAGTAATTTATAGCTAGGGTCGCATTAGTTAATGCAGAAAGCTACAAGTAGTAACTAAGCAATTTGGAATTCGTATTTTTAAGTTGCTACCTCTACTAAAATTTATTGCTGGTTATTTAATCCAACTCATGGGGTCGCTTACGTCCCTTAAAAATCAGTTATGCGGAAAAGTCAGGCAGAATCAACGCGAAAAATAAGCAATAATATTAACCAGCACAGTCAATACAATTGAGCCGACCAACATTGCTTTCCAAGGAAAGAAAGTTTTAACACTGGGTTGCTTATCATCCTCATGCTGTTCAATTGAGCGTCGTGCATTCTCTTCAATTTTGCGTCGCATTTTTGCGGTTGCATTAGGAAATAATAGCGGAAGCACATTCATGATAATGGTTAAAACGATTGAACCGATAATAGAATAGATGAGGAAGTTATTCATAGTCATGTATTTTGAGTAGAGAGCTTATAACATGCCAAAGTCGAGTTCATCACTGCTGGTTTCAGCGCCTTCATCCTTCTCTGCAGTCGCTTCAATGACTGCGGCTTGTTCTAGTTTAGAGTATGAAACACGGTTTTCAGCGCCGATCATTAACCAAATGGTTCCATCTTCACCTTGCATTACAAAAGCAGGGTCAGGGTCAACGCCACCACGGTAACTGAATGATGTTTTAAAGATTGTGCCGTCGTTAATTTCTTTTAAAAATTCAGCATTCATCCCTTCTGCACTTTCTAAGGCGTAAGTAAGGCGAATGCTGTGATCGAGAAATTCTTCGGCCGTTACGCGCTCATCAAGCGGCATTCCAGTATCAAAACTAGAAGGGACTTTTTTGAGTTTATTGCCATCAAAGTCGACAGGGGTAATATCTTTGCGGCAGACCCATTTACCATCGGGGTTAATATAACCTGAGGCTGTTCCACCGAAGGGAACAAGGGTTTTGCCGTCATCTAGTAAGGTGGCTAGATGACATTGTTTGCCGTCCATATCGAGCGTTTCAATTTTGCGTGAGCCATACAATTTGCTACGATCAACTTTGTGAATCGTACAGGCAAAGCAAGCTTTACCTAGTGTGAATGTGAGTGATCGTGCCATAACCAAATTGTAGCATAAGCAGAAAAATATCTTCACTTGCTTAAATTTGAAAGCAGGTTAGTATTCTGACACGCAAAAGATTGGATTACTCAATGTCACAAGAGCAAGAAATAAAATTTCACGATTTAAAGTCGCCAGAAGTTATTGCGCAAGAATGGCTAGATGCTTCTGCCAAAACCGCGACAGATAAAGATTTTACGGCGCATTTTAATTTGATTTCTAAAAAAGTTAGAGTCACTGGTGTACCGGGTTATGACGATGGTATTAGCTATGATGATTGGGCAAGGCAGTCAGAGCAGGAATTTAAAGATAATGTGCTTGATAAAGTGACTTACAATGGCTTAAAGATGTCAGCGCATAACGATAAACAGGTTATGTTTAAAACTATGGAGTCAGTATTTGCTACCGATGGAATGCAAAGAAGCCATGGCGTTGAGATATTATTAGAAAAAGAAGAAGACAGTGTGTGGCGAGTCATTCAAGAGCGCGTAATGACACACGATGAATGTAAACACGTCGGCTTAATCGCGTAGAAAAAGAGCATTAAACACATGAGCGAAAAGAAAAAATTTGATCCGAATAACCCCTGCCTCTTTTGTAGCCCCAAGCCGCATGAAATTATTAAAGAAACAAAACATGCTTTATTAATTACTGATTCTTTTCCTGTCAGCAAAGGTCATTGTCTAGTCGTTCCTCGTCGTCATATTGAAACTTATTTTGATTGTAGCGAGGAGGAAAATCGGGGATTTCGTGAGTTAATCTTATTCGCCAAACAACACATAAATGAGCAGTACTCCCCCGATGCTTACAATATCGGCATTAATAATGGCTTAGCCGCGGGGCAAAGTGTTTTTCATTTACATATTCATATCATTCCACGCTATGCAGGCGATGTTGAAAACCCTAAAGGTGGAGTGCGGTGGGTGATTCCTAAAAGCTCGCAATACCAGTTGCCTGAGGCATAAATGCTAGACAATTTTTAGGCAATAAAAAAGCGGACAAAGAATGTCCGCTTTCATAATTTTGCAGAAATGAAATCATTTCTGCGTGCTGTTAGTAGTACCCCCGTAAAACTAACAACAACTCAGCATGGTAGAAATTTCGTTGGTCACTTATGTGACTCTATTATTTTTATTAGTCTGAAATTCCTTACCCTCAAGTCACATCACAAACCCCTTTGAAAAAGTGACTACTTGCTGAAGTTGTTAATAGAATATACCTGCAATACTTAATCTAAACTGAACCGCATGAAATTATATTTATTTTTTATTTAGCTTTATTTCGTAGAAAAATCCAGCGCATTCCACTCCTCGGTAATGCGGCGTACCAAGATAGTTTCAATGGTCTCCTCAAAACCTTCTGTTCATAAAGGAATTTACGTTGTACACGAACACTTTAGAGTGTTTCAACCACTTTTTAATCTTAGGCGCGATACGTTCATCGCATGGTAAATGACTTGAACTGGTAAAAACATAAAGTAGTTAATACGACAACTTAGACGAGTCAAAGGGGTTGGTACAAGTTTTGAAAGCACATCTTAAACGTGTTAAATTACGTCTCTAATAAATCTTATAAATTTAGGGACTCAAAATGAAAATAAATCAGGCTTATAAAACACTTCTTATCGGTGCATTGTTAACTGCTGGATCTTTACACGCTGATACTATTATCGGTTCAGATGTTGAAATTGGTGTATGGCAACCCACATACTCTTCAAGTGGCGGTACGGTGAAAGGTGATAGTAAATCAGTTTTTGCCAGCGCAACGTTTGAGCACCCAGTGCCAATGTTGCCAAATTTAAAAGGCTCGTACTCAACGGTTAAAAGTGATGACTACGAATACACAAAACTAGATGCTACCGCTTATTATGAAATCTTAGATAATGATCTAGTATCCATTGACCTTGGTTTAGGTGCGTCACAATACATGGATGGAAAGTTTAAACAAGTGGGCTTTGAAGGTACGCTTCCTCACCTTTATGTTGATGCGGAAGTTTCTTTACCGATGATAAGCTCAACACTTTATACCGATATTAAATACATGGACTATAACGACAACACGGTTACAGATGCGATAGCGGGTGTGCGTTATGACTTTAATCTTATCGCAGCTGATTTGGGTGTTAAGGCGGGTTATCGTGTACAGAGTATAAATACGCAAGACCTCGGTGGGCAAACGTTTGATATTAAAACAGATGGTTACTTTGTAGGACTGCATGCCGACTTTTAGCGAGCTTACCATTTGGTTGTTTCAAATGGATAACTCGATTATTAGAATGAATAAATAAAGAAGTCGTTAGCGAATTTACCAGCTTACGAGAGTGCTTTAATTAATGAATCGCCCTTTCTATTTTTAGAGCCCCTGTTTATTCTTGATGAGTTTAAAAGAAAAGCAAGAGTGCTCTATCTCCTATAAGCTGATAAAATAAGCAAATCATTTATAAACGTGTAGCAATAAAATGTCCGTTTTTGAAACTAACTTAAAAAACCTGCCACTGCTTATGCGTGGCAAAGTCCGTGATATCTACGATGTTGATGATCAGCATATGCTGATTGTTACGACGGATCGCCTATCGGCCTTTGATGTCGTATTGCCCGATCCTATACCGAATAAAGGCATTGTACTGACGCAGGTTTCCAACTTTTGGTTTGGTAGACTTTCTCATATTGTGCCTAACCATTTTAGTACGCTTACTCTTAAAGACCTTAAACTCGATAAAGAAGAGCGAATAACCTTAGAAGGTCGCAGTGTGGTTGTAAAAAAACTTAAGCCACTACCTGTTGAAGCGATTGTGCGGGGTTATATTATTGGCTCAGGTTGGAAAGACTATCAACAGACGGGAAAAGTCTGTGGGATTGACCTACCCGAAGGCTTAAAACTAGCCGATAAACTGCCAGAAACGTTATTTACGCCATCGACTAAAGCTGAGGTCGGCGGGCATGATGAGAATATTAGCTTCAATAAAATGCGTGCCTTAATCGGTGGTTATCTTGCCGATGAAGTTAAACGAATAAGTCTTGAGTTATACCAAGAAGCCTCTAAATTTGCACTTAGTAAAGGTATTATTATTGCCGATACTAAATTTGAATTTGGCTTAGATGAAAAGGGAAAATTAGTCTTAATTGATGAAATCTTATCGCCAGACTCGTCACGCTTTTGGCCGGTAGATCAGTATCAAGCAGGTGTTAGTCCGCCTTCTTTTGATAAACAGTTTATACGTGATTATTTAGAAACGTTAGAGTGGGATAAAAAACCACCTGGGCCACATTTGCCTTCAGATATTTTAGATAAAAGTGCAGCGAAATATCAAGAAGTCGCTGATTTGTTATTGAGCTAATTAATTTATAAAAAAGAGTCACAATGAGTACAGAAATTCAAAAGAAATCAAAGTTAGTAGGATTGCTAAGTTTACTCTTGGTTGTTGCCTTGGGTATTACTTTGGCTAAATTACTTTGGCTGGCTATTACTCCAGTGCAAAAAATTCAGTTACAAACGACTCAGCTAAATAATACCCAAAATCCAACTGCGACCAAAAAGAACTACGGTAGCATTATTGCCAAGCAGCACTTGTTTGGTGTTGTAAAAAAAGGCACCGCGCCAGTAAAGCAAGCTGAAGCCATTAAACAAGCTGCGCCACGCAAACGTTTAAGCCTTAAGCTGCATGGGGTGGTTGCTTTCAAATCAGATAAAGCAGGTTATGCCCTTATTTCAACATCGGGTGGCCCTCAAAAAGTATATGGTAAAGGTGATGAGCTAGAAGAAAACGTCACAATAAAAAGGATCTTTCCAGAAAAAGTAATAATCTCTAATAACGGGGAAGACGAAGAGTTAATGTTGCCACGTAAAACGATTGATAAGCGCCAGTCAGCCTCATCAGCATCACCAAACTTACCGAATGGCAACGCGCCACCACCTCTGGATAATATGGGCGGCGGCGCACCCAGCGGTGGTATGCCTGACATTGGTGCATTTAGGGAAGAGGTTATGGCAAACCCACGTAAACTCATGGATATTGCAACCCCATCTCCTGCGATAGTAGACGGACAATTTATTGGCTTTAGAGTACACCCAGGGGCACGCCGAAAAATGTTTCGTGAATTAGGCTTTCGCCCGAATGATATTATTACCGAAGTGAATGGTATCGTTTTGGATGATGCCTCAAAAGGTGCACAAGTTTTAGCTGAACTGGCACAAGCAGCACAAGTTTCAGCAACAGTAAAACGTGGTGATCAAGAGATATTCATTGAGCTTTCTTTTTAAGCACCGTCACTTATTTGTGCTTAGAATGCTCGGCTTTTTGTGCCTGACAAGTCTAGTGAGTGGCTGTGACTTTGGCGCTCAAGATGATTTGCACAAAACACAGCTTAGCGGTCGAACGATGGGTACAAGTTATCACATCACCTTGTTTAATAATAAGCCGATCAGTAATTCGAATGAATTAAGACTGGGCAAAGAAATATCGGGACTGCTTCAAGTTATTAACCTTCGTATGTCAACTTATCGAGTTGACTCTCAAATAAGTCAGTTTAATAACAACGCTTCATTAGATTGGTTTCCTGTGGCTTCAGATTTTTTGGCTGTAGTAAAAGCCGCTCAAAAAATCAGTAAACAAACAAATGGCGCTTTTGATATTACAGTGGCACCATTAGTCGAAGCATGGGGCTTTGCTAAAGTAAGTAAAACTAAAATACCTAGCACAAAGCAACTTGAGCTAATGAAAAAGGCAATAGGTTATAAAAAGCTCCTATTTCGTAATACGCCGCCGGCATTGAAAAAAAGCAATAAAAGTTTACAAATTGATTTGTCTGCCATAGCTAAAGGTTTTGCGGTAGATAAGATTAGTGAGTATTTAATTAGTCAAGATTACAAAAACTTCATGGTTGAAATAGGGGGGGAGGTACGTGTAAAAGGACTTGCGGCTGATGCAAAGCAATGGCGTATTATCATTCGTAATCCAAAGCTTGATGACCCAAACATTAAGCAAAAAACACTCTTGTTAAGCGACAAAGCAGTTGCAACCTCTGGTAACTATTTAAACTATTTTATAAAAAATAAGATTCGCTATTCGCACATACTTGACCCAACAACGTTGCAACCAAAAACGCAAAAGGCAATGTCCGTTACTGTTCTGCATGATTCGGCAATGATGGCTGATGCTTATGCCACGGCCTTGATGGTGCTAGGTGAAAAGGAAGGGCAGCGGTTAGCGGATAAGCTGGCTTTAGAGGTGTACTGGGAAGCCCCTTAGTTTCTTAGATAGAGAGCCAAGCCCAACAATAACAAGTTTTTGATTCCAGAGGACATTAAAATGAAGATGATTGCTCACTATCACAATGCTGGCTTCGAGTCTGTTGCTGATGGCGTTATGGATTTTTTTGAACGGCGCGAAGATTTACAGCGCCCAGGTGTCGCTTTTGGCCCCGGAGGTAGCGAAGCAGAACCTGCCAAAGTATCGACAGATATTAGCCTTGTGGCACACCACGGTTCTGACTCTGAGGCATTCGCACTTGCGGATGTGATCGTGCGGGCCGTATCAGCAGGGCTTGATCATTACTTACAAGAGCGACCTCTATTACGTCAGGTTTGCCCAGACCAGGAATTATTTGTGATGCCAATATTTAATCTGCAGCGCTACGCCCCTGGTGAGGGGTTTCGGCAGTGGCACTGTGACTGGACGATTAGTGACGAAGCCACTGAGCCAGTGCATCGCGTGCTGGCTTGGATCCTTTACTGCGACTCTGTGGATCAGGCAGGTACAGAATTCCATTGGCAGGAGCATCATGAGGTAGCTGAGCGCGGTAAGCTCGTGATATTTCCGGCCTCTCCTTCTCACATTCATCGTGGTCGAGTGAATAATGAGTTAAGCAAGACGATCGCCACTGGCTGGATCAATGCGGGATCGCGTGAGGGTTTTATTAAGCGTCTCGCTCATTCCTAAGATGGCTAATAGACCCTTTACTTCTGCTATCGCCCTGTTTTCTATCTGCCGATTAGGCTTAATCATCATTCCCATTGTAACCCACCTCTGGTAAAGTAGCGTGCTATTAATGGACTGCAGTTTTAAGTGCTAACACAACATCGAAGCTGCTAGAAAAGGGGATAAATTCAATGCCAATTAAGTTAGGTATACCAAGAGAGACCGCTAAAGGTGAGCGCCGTGTCGCAATTGATGCCGCCGTGATCTCTCGTTTGATAAAACTCGGTATCGAGATTTTTGTTGAGCAAGGGGCGGGCAAGTCTGCGTTAATTTCAGATGCACAGTTTGAAGGCACAACCATGGTTGCTAATGCAAAAGAGCTTTCAGAGCAATCAGATGTGATTTGGCGTGTTCAAGCGCCAACGGCAGATGAAGTTGCAATGATGCGCGATGGTAGCGTGTTGATTGGGACACTCATGGCACATAATAATATTGCCATGCTCAAAGCCTTGGAAGATAAGAAAATCGCCAGTTTTGCGATGGAACTTATCCCCCGTATCTCACGCGCTCAATCAATGGATGTGCTGTCATCTCAGGCGGCAATTGCAGGTTATAAAGCAGCGGTTATGGGTGCTGATATTGCACCTCGTTTCTTCCCGATGTTAACCACAGCCGCAGGCACGATTCGCCCTTCTAAGGTCATCGTTATTGGTGTCGGCGTGGCGGGGTTGCAGGCAATCGCTACTGCAAAACGTTTAGGTGCAGTGGTTGAAGCTTATGATGTTCGCCCTGAAACAGCGGAGCAAATAGAATCCTTAGGAGCAAAAGCGATCACGCTCTCTATTTCAGCAACGGGTGAAGGTGGTTATGCGCGTGAGTTGAGTAGCGAAGAGCGCGATAAACAACAAAAAGAATTGGCAGAATATATTGCTACGGCTGATGTGCTCATTACTACGGCTGCAATTCCTGGTAAACCATCGCCAAAAATAATTCCTGTTGAAACGGTTGAAGGCATGAAAGAAGGTGCGGTCATTATCGACCTTGCCGCAGAAGGCGGTGGAAACTGTGTACTCACTGAGCCGGGCAAAACAATTACACATGGCGATGTGATTATTCATGCGCCTTTAGATGTAGCTAGCCAAGTACCGGTGCATGCAAGTGAAATGTATGCCAAGAACCTCTATAACTTTATGCTTTTGCTTATCGACGAACAGGGCGATTACGTTCCTAATTTTGAAGATGAAATCGTCATCGGCGCATTGTTAACTAAAGATGGCGAGGTGATGCACGAAGGCACACTAGAACTGCTCAATAAAACAAGAGGGGAAAAGTAATGGAAGGCTTTGTTGCATTATATATATTCATGCTTGCAGCCGTTGTAGGCTATGAGCTTATTTCAAAAGTTCCGGTAATTTTACATACCCCGCTAATGTCGGGTTCTAACTTCATTCACGGTATCGTATTAGTCGGTGCGATGGTTGTTATGGGGCACGCCGAAGGAGCCGCTGAAACTATTATCGGTTTTATCGCCGTTTTACTGGCTGCAGGAAATGCAGTAGGTGGATACGTGGTGACAGAGCGTATGTTAGAAATGTTCAAACCCAGTGATAAGCTAAAAGAAAGTAAAAATAAGGGAGGACACTAATCATGGATTTAATCATTCAAATTATTTACTTTATTGGTGCCTTCTTATTTATACTCGGTTTAAAAATGATGGGCTCACCTATTACCGCACGAAAAGGTATTGTGTGGGCGGGTGTTGGTATGCTGTTAGCGACTCTTATTACCTACTTCCACAGTGAAATTACGCATAACTATATTTGGATGACGTTGGCAATTGCTATCGGTGGCGTGATTGCTTATATCAGTGGCAAAAAAGTGGCAATGACTGATATGCCACAAATGATTGCTCTTTATAATGGCATGGGTGGTGGCGCGGCGGCGGCGATTGCAGCGGTGGTTTTGCTTAAAATGGAATTCACTAACGGTATTGTACAGACCTTAGCAGTACTCGGTGCAATCATCGGTACAGTCGCTTTTTCTGGTTCATTAATTGCTTTTGCAAAGCTGCAGGGTTTAATGAAAGGTGTTATTCGCTTCCCCATGCAACAATGGGTGAATGCGCTGGTTTTTGTTATTACACTAACGCTGGGTCTGGCAATTATTTTAAGTGGTAATGATTACGCTATAGCAACCTTAGTAGCCTTTTTTGTGCTTGCCCTAGCCTTTGGTGTGATGATGACTGTGCCGATTGGTGGAGCAGATATGCCGGTGGTTATTTCTTTGTACAACGCGCTTACTGGTTTAGCAGTTGGTTTTGAGGGCTATGTACTGGGTAACCCAGCAATGATGATTGCAGGTGTTGTGGTAGGTTCAGCGGGTACTTTGCTAACTCAACTAATGGCAAAAGCGATGAATCGCCCAATTTCAAATGTACTGTTTAGTAACTTTGGCGATGGCGGTGACGGCGAAGCGCAGGCTGTTTCTGGTAGTATGAAAGAAATCGATTCGACCGATGTTGCAGTCATGATGGCATTTGCTGAAAAGGTAGTGATTATTCCTGGCTACGGTATGGCAGTAGCGCAAGCACAACATAAAGTATGGGAAATGACCAAACAACTTCAAGAGCGTGGTGTAACGGTTAAATTTGCAATTCATCCAGTAGCGGGAAGAATGCCCGGCCATATGAATGTATTGTTAGCGGAAGCAGGCGTACCTTACGATATTATTTATGACCTTGATGAGATTAATGAGGAATTTCCAACTACGGATGTAGTACTTGTTATTGGCGCGAATGATGTTGTAAACCCAGCAGCGCGTACCGATCCTGGTAGCCCAATTTACGGGATGCCAATTTTGAATGCTGATTATGCGAAGAACGTAATTGTTGTTAAACGGGGCAAAGGTACAGGTTTCTCAGGCATTGAAAATCACCTCTTCTTTGCGGATAACACGCGTATGCTCTACGGCGATGGTCAGGATGTCGCAAATGATCTTGTTACCAGTCTAAAGGAGCTTTAATCATTATTTTTAACACAAAATCAGGTTCATTATTTTTCTGCATTTTTTAATAAAATAATACTTGAATTTTTAAAAACGCCTCTACAGTGAGGCGTTTTTTGTTTGTGTTATGCACAAGCTATGTAGCATAGTGCTGTTTACTTGTATAAGTTTGTGAAAAAGAGAACAACATATTCATAAGTATCTGATTATTATAGATAAATAGATATTTCGAGAAAGTTTGCACTGTTTAAAAATCATCCATTAAGACAATGACTTAGCTTACTTATAAGGCTTTAATCCACAGACTTATCCACAGGGTGATCATTATAAAAAGTATTAATTATGAGCAGCCTAGAACCGCAATTAAACCTTTATTTGTTATACTCATATTGTGGAAAAAAATAATCGTAATAATTTGGCTCAAGACAATAAAAATAATATTGTTCGTGTTGTAATTCAGCGCCCGCTGTATAAGTTACTTGACTATTGCTTTGCTAGTCAGAGCAATGTAAATGGCAAACAAGGTTTGCTTCCTCAAACCGGTTGCCGAGTACGAGTTCCCCTAGGAAATTCTGTTATCACAGCAATCGTGGTAGAGATGCCGATTGAAAGTGAATTTGAAAAATTAAAAAGTATTATTGAAGTCTTAGATGATAAGCCCTTATTTGATTCATCCATGATGGCGTTACTCAACTGGGCGAGTCGTTATTATTGCTATCCCATTGGCGAAGTATTCTTTCATGCCTTGCCAAGTACTTTACGTAAAGGTAAGCCTCTGCCTAAGACCTTATTGTGGAAAGCAAGCAAGCAAGGGCAAGCAAGTGCTGAGGGTGAATTAAAGCGAGCACCGAAGCAGTTAGCTTTTTTACAGCGCTTAAAACTGGGTGAGTCTACTGAAAGCCAGTTGCGCGATGATTTTTCAACAAATTGGCGTAATACATTGCGTGAATTAAAGAACAAAGGCTTAGTAGAAAGTCGAGAGGTAGATGCTACCGTAGCCGTACAGACAGTACTCACGTCGATACCAGAAAAAGGTAATATCACCTTAAGTGATGAGCAAAAAAGCGTGATACAAAGTATTGTTGATTCTTTTCAACAGAAGTCTACTAAACCTATTTTATTACACGGTATTACCGGTAGCGGTAAAACCGAAGTTTATTTGCGGAGTATCACGCCAATATTAGAAGCGGGCAAGCAGGTTTTAGTGCTGGTGCCTGAGATAGGTCTAACACCCCAGTTATTATTTCGCTTTAAAGAACACTTCCCTAAATTAACGATTAATGCACTGCACTCAGGCTTAGCAGATAGTGAGCGTGTAAGCATTTGGCAGGGCGCACGTAGCGGTGAGGTAAATATCATTATCGGCACACGTTCAGCGGTGTTTACACCAATGAATAAGCTTGGCGCTATTTTGATTGACGAAGAGCACGATGCATCCTTCAAACAACAAGAAGGGTTTTTATACCAAGGTCGCGATATGGCGGTAAAACGGGCGAACCACCAAGGTATTCCAATTCTCTTAGGGAGCGCAACACCCTCGATAGAATCGTTAGAAAATGTTAAGCAAGGACGCTATCAGTATTTGCGTTTAACAAGCCGCCCAGGTAAAAGTAAACCACCAGAAATGGCGTTGTTGGATACGCGAACGTTGTCATTAGAGGCCGGAATTAGCCAGTTGTTAATGAGTGAAGTACGCCAGCATATTGAGAAAAAAAACCAAGTCATGTTGTTTTTAAATCGTCGTGGTTTTGCGCCGGTTATTATGTGTCCTTCCTGTGGTTGGCATGCAGTCTGCGAGCATTGTGACAGTGGCATGACTTACCACGCCTTTGCTTCAAAAGTGATTTGTCATCACTGCGGACTAGAAGAGAAAATCAGTCCAAAATGCCCTGATTGCGGTAGCCCTAAATTAACTACGCAAGGGCAAGGAACTGAGCGAATTGAACAGGTACTTAAAACACACTTTCCAAAAACAAACGTAATTCGTATAGATCGTGATAGCACATCAAGCAAAGGCTCGTTAGATAAAAAACTAAAGCAAGTACATGCCGGTGATCCAGTCATTCTTATCGGCACACAAATGCTAACCAAGGGGCATGATTTTCCTAATTTAACCTTAGTCGGAATTTTAGATGTAGATCAAGCATTGTTTAGTTTAGATTATCGCGCACAAGAAAGGCTGGCCCAGCAAGTGGTGCAAGTTGCGGGGCGAGCGGGGCGAGGAAATAAAAAAGGTCGTGTCGTTTTGCAAACCTCGCAACCGGAGCATCCACTATTATTAAGTTTGCTTTCTAAGGGCTATAAACAAACAGCCGAACAAATTTTGAACGAAAGAGGCGTATGGGACTACCCACCAGTGGGCGCATTAGCAATTATTAAGGCAAATGCCGAAAGTAGTGATGCAGCGGTGAAGTTTTTATTAAAATTAAACATTCAGTTATCGGCTTACATTGAAGCAAATAACGATCTTTTTGAGAGTGTGAATACTATGGGTCCAATGCCTTCACCTATCCAAAAAAGGGCCAAGCGCTATCGCTTTCAATATTTAATAACAGCTAAAAACAGATTACAACTTCATCGGCTGTTGAATCAGGCGCAGGCAGAATTGAGTAGTTTTAGGCGATCAGGTGGTGTGCGTTGGGCTATTGATGTTGATCCCTCAGATTTCTTATAAGAATATAGTATACGCAAATTAAAATCATTGCTTTATATATGTAATAGGTGAGAAGTTACTTGTAAGTTACGGTAAATAATGGCAATATCCTTAACCCGCGATGAACGGTTGCATAGTTAATAAGTTTGGGGAAACGAATTAATCGGTGTAGAAGAAGATATAAACTCTTCATAATGTTTGAAAATAAGGCTGTTGCAATATAATAGTTAGTTTGTAACGGTAAAATATAATAATCAAAATTGAGTGGCTGAAAATGAAAGATTATAAAAAAGTTGAGTCTTTAGATAATGGGCTTGTTGGGGGCAGTGGTCTCATATGGATGTTTTCTGGGATTGTGTTAGGGCTAATGGTTGGAATAGGCATGTACTTCCTTTCTAACAGTAGTAATGCGCCACTAATGTCTACAACCGATTCCGTGCAGAATAAAATTGCCAAGGTGCAGGAGAATGCGCCAAAATTAGCGGGTAAGCAGCAAGCTGATTCGTTAGAAGTGATACAAAAAGAGACAAAGAAACCAGTTCCTTTTAGCTACTATGCTGTACTACCTAACTTAGATGTACCGGTTACCGCTAAACCGCTGGAAACTCGCGTAGACGTTATTGCTGAAAATAAGAAAAACGTAGAAATAGTTGCAACACAAGACGTTATTGAAGAGGCAACACAACAAAAATCACAAAGAAAACGTGGTGATTACTTATTGCAAGTAGCATCATTCAAACGTAAAAGCATGGCAACACTCACCCGTGGTCGTTTAGAAAAAAAAGGTGTTAAAGCTTATATCAAAAAGAGAAAGGTTAAAGGGCGCATGTGGTATCGTGTTGTAGCTGGGCCAGTAGGTCAAGGAGACATTGATACTTGGAAGCATACTGCAGAAAAATTAGGGCATCGCCCTATGGTTATCTCAGTAAGATAAGCGCGAGAACACTTAACTAAAAGGATGCTTTTGCAATAAAAAAATGGAGCAAGGATTATTAGAAAAAGACACGGGTAAAGAAGTAAGTAATGCTGCTTCGAGCCTAATGCAGGGGCAAATAGCTTATCTTTACAAAAATAAAGCCTTTGGAATCTGGAATAATATTGTTCTAGCCAGTCTATTTTTAGCCTTCTTTTGGAATCATTTTCCAAGTCAGAAAATGTCCTTACTTATTTGGTATGGGCTTATCATTACCGTAAGCATTGTCCGTTTTTTGATGGGCAAGAATTTCAAAACGAATCGCCAATATACACAGGATGAACTCTCTTATTGGGCAAATCGACATGTGTTTTTTACCACCCTGCTAAGTACAGTCTGGGGTATCGCGGGCATTATGTTCTTTCCGCATGATCTTATTCACCAAGTGTTACTCGCATTTATACTCTCAAGCGTACTATTGGCTGCAATTCCGACGCTTGCTGCATCACGTCTTGCATTTTATTTTCAAATTGTTGTAATTCTATTGCCGATAATTAGTTTATTTTTGCTAAGCGAAGAGCAAGGGCATGGACTAATGGCTGTTGCCATGATTATTCTTGCAATAACATTAGTCCTTATTTCGACTTATATATATCATTTATTGTTTGAGTTACAAACTACGCATATCGCGTTACAAGCCTTAGCAGATACCGATCAATTAACTGAACTTGCCAACCGTCGTCACTTTGATCGCAAGTTTAAAGTCGAGTGGCGCAGAGCAATGCGTGATCAAAACCCCATTTCAATGATGATGATTGATGTTGATAGTTTTAAAAAATATAATGATAGCTACGGGCATCAAGAAGGCGACAAGTGCCTACAAGCAATTGCTAAGGCGATGGAATCAATTACAAATCGTCCTGCTGACTTAGCGGCTCGTTATGGTGGTGAGGAATTTGCTATTTTATTACCTGCAACTTCACAACAAAATGCCGCCATGCTGGCAGAGCGTTTACGCAACAAAATTGAAAAATTAAATATTCAACATGAGCGTTCAAGCTTTGGTGTTGTTACGGTAAGTATTGGTATTTCATGTTGTGAACCTGCTTGGGACTTTACCGGTAACACACCGGATGAGGATCAGAAAGTTGTGTTCCCAGCGATGTTGTTAACCGCCGCAGATAATGCCTTGTATGTGTCAAAAGAGCAGGGACGAAACCAAGTGTCTGAGCAGGGTTGTGGTGACCAAAAACTTTCAGAAGCTTTGCAAAAACATGCCGACGCAGATCTTACAGCAGCTTAAAGCCTCGCTAAAAAATTGTCAGGGCTCACAGCGTTTTTATCTTAGTCGTAGTCTACAACAATTATCTAAACAAGCCCTCAAACCTAATGAGGCATTTACTCAAAATTTAAAACGGCTTGAAGATAAATTCGCGCGCTCTATTGAAAAACGAGAGCAGCGGGTAAAAAGCTTGCCAAATCCAAGCTATCCTGACTTACCTGTTGCGGCTAGGCGTGACGAAATAATAAAAACGATTAAAGAAAATCAAGTCACTATTATTTGTGGTGAAACAGGCTCAGGAAAAACCACCCAATTACCAAAAATGTGCCTAGAACTTGGTCGAGGGGTGGATGGCATTATCGGACATACACAACCACGGCGTATTGCAGCAAGGAGTGTTGCCGCAAGAATCGCTGAAGAGCTAAACAGCGAAATCGGTAGTATTGTTGGATATAAGGTTCGTTTTCATGATCAAACTAAAGAACACAGTTACGTTAAATTAATGACTGATGGCATCTTATTGGCAGAGATTCGCAATGATCGATTCTTAAACCAATATGACACATTGATTATTGATGAGGCACACGAGCGTAGCCTTAATATAGATTTTTTAATCGGTTACCTACGCTGGCTATTACCACGTCGTAAAGATTTAAAAGTCATTATTACCTCTGCGACTATTGACCCGCAGCGCTTTGCCAAGCATTTTAACTTCACAGGGAAAAAGGGCGATGATGCGCCTATTATTGAAGTTTCTGGTCGTACCTACCCTGTTGAAATTCGCTACCGTTCTTTAGTCTCTGAAAGTTCATCAGATGACAACAATAGTCAATCTGGTAATAAATTAGAGCCTAAAGAAAAAGAAATGGTGCAAGCCATAATTGATGCAACTGATGAGTTAATGGCAGAAGCTCCGGGCGGAATATTAATTTTCTTATCGGGCGAGCGGGAAATTAGGGAGGCCAGCGAAGCGTTACGCAAACATCACAAGCCAAGTGTCGAAATTCTGCCGTTGTTTGCAAGGCTTTCAGCGGCTGAGCAAAATAGAATATTTAAAGTATCGGGTAAAGGTGGCGGAGGCGCTCGGCGCATCGTGTTATCAACCAATGTCGCAGAAACGTCATTAACAGTACCCGGAATTAAGTATGTGATTGATACGGGTATGGCGCGTATCTCACGTTATTCTTGGCGTTCAAGGGTACAACGACTGCCGATTGAGAAAATTTCACAAGCTTCTGCTAATCAACGTTCTGGTCGTTGTGGCCGAACCAGTAACGGTATCGCGATTCGCTTGTATGCAGAAGATGATTATTTAGCACGAGCAGAATTTACTTTGCCAGAAATTCAACGTACTAACTTGGCATCGGTAATTTTACAACTAGCCTCACTTAACTTAGGTGACGTTTATAAATTTCCGTATGTCGAGGCACCTGATGCGGGCATGATTCGTGACGGCTATAAATTGTTATTTGAGTTAGGAGCCGTCAATAAAGTATCGGGTGAGAATATCAAAATCACCCCAGTGGGCCGTCAGTTAGCTAGTTTACCCACGGATCCTCGGCTTGGCCGGATGTTATTAGCCGCAAAAGACTTGGGCGTAATGGAGGAAGCTTTAGTTATTGTAAGTGCATTATCGGTTCAAGATGTACGTGAACGACCGCTGGATAAACAACAAGCGTCGGATCAAAAGCACAGTCGTTTTAAAGATGAGAAATCAGACTTCATTAGCCTGTTAAAAATATGGGACTACTATCATGATAAAAATGGTGAGTTGTCACAAGGTCAACTGCGCAAGCTATGTAAGCGCGAGTTTTTATCTTTTATGCGCTTGCGAGAGTGGAATGAAACCTATCGCCAACTGAGGATGAGTTTAAAGGATGCGGGTGCTTTGGATAATAACGCAAAACAGTCGAAGTCTAAAAAGACGCGTAACAAGATAAATACCGGTAAAGAGGAAGACGATAAATACGATAAGAAATATGACGCAATCCATCAAAGCTTACTAACGGGCTTACTGAGTAATATCGGCTTTCAAGAGGAGAATCAAGAGTACTTAGGTGCAAATGGGCGTAAGTTTTATATATTCCCGGCGTCGGGCTTGCGCAAACGCTCGCCGAAGTGGCTAATGTCGGCAGACATTGTAGAAACGTCGCGCCTGTTTGCACGAACTGTGGCAAGCATCCAGCCACAGTGGGTTGAATACGCGGCAAAGCACCTTCTTAAATACCATTACAGTGAGCCTCGCTGGGAGAAGCGCGCCATGCAAGTTGCGGCAGATGAGCGCACAACCTTGTACGGAATTACCGTTAATCCCAAAAAGCGTATTAACTTTGGATCAATTGATCCTGTTGTTTCTCGTCAGCTATTTATTCGCCATGCGCTCGTGTATGGCGAGTATAACTGTAAAGCAGCGTTTTTTAGCCATAACCGACAATTGATTGAGGAAGTGGAAGGGCTAGAGGCAAAATCACGCCGACGTGATATTTTGGTTGATGAAGAAATACTGTATGACTTTTATGACCAGCATATCCCTGAGAATATTTACAGCGGCCCAGCTTTTGAAAAGTGGCGTAAAAAGTTTGAACATAAGAACCCGCAAGCCTTATTATTAACGCGCGAATACTTAATGCAGCGGGATGATTCCCACGTGCAAGGTGAGCAATATCCAGATCACCTTAAGGTGCTGGATATGATGCTGCCTTTGAGTTATCACTTTGAGCCAGGAAGTGAAAATGACGGTGTGACTATTCGAATACCCGCAGCGGCGATTAATCAGCTACATAATGAAGATTTCGATTACTTGGTTCCTGGAATGCTTGAAGAAAAAGTGATTGAATTTATTAAAAGCTTGCCCAAACAAGTGCGTAAACAGTTTGTTCCTGCGCCTGAATATGCAAAGGCTTGCTTAGAGTCACTACAAACAAGTGATGATTTAAAAGGCTCAATTGTCGTTGTCATAGCAGAATCATTAAGGCGAATGACCGGCTTTAGAATTGATGCTGGGTTATTACAAGCGCACCAGTTTAGTGAGCATATGTTGATGCGCTTTGAAATTATTGATGAAGCGGGTAAAACGATTAAAGCGGGGCGTGACTTAGAGCGCTTGAAGAAAAGCATCGGTAATACTTCATCGCTTAGCTTGACGAAAGCAAGTCCTGAGAAAAGCATTGAGCGTGTAGGGATAACCACATGGGATTTTGAGGCTTTGCCAGAAAGCACCATCGTTGATGTTTCTGGTATGAAAATTAAAGCATGGCCTGCCTTGGTTGATAAAGGCGATTCAGTTGAAATTAAGCTGTTTGATTCTGCTGATAAAGCACAACAGCAAAAAGGATTGTTGCGTTTAGTGTTATTAACATATGCGGATGAGGCAAAAATATTAGTAAAACAAATCCCAGATTTAGCAAAAATGTGCTTACATTACAACTCAACAGGAAAGTGTGATGAGCTAAAGAAAAGTATTGTGGAAAATGTCTTTCGTTTAAATTTTGTTAGCAGTAACTTGTTCGAAAATAGGCAGGGTATTGGCTTAAGTAATACACAGTTTCACAATGCTTTAGCAGAGAATAAGGATGCCCTGAATGTGACCCTTAAAGAATTATCTCAGCAATTATTGACCTTATTGCCCTTGAATCATCAGATTAGAAAACAACTCAAAGGCACTATTGATTTAAGTTTATTAGAGACATTAAACGACGTGCGCGATCAAATTGACTCTTTAGTTTACGTTGGATTTTTAGATGATTTAAGCATGGATGAACTTCGTCAATACCCTCGCTATTTAAAGGCGATTATAAAACGACTTGATAAACTGACAGGTGACACACATAAAGACCGTGGTCTATTGTTACAAATACAGCCCTTCTGGGATGACTATAAAAAATTACGTAGCAAGGAAGGGTATTCAGCCAAGGTAAGAGAAATTCGTTGGATGTTAGAAGAATTTAGGGTGTCGCTGTTTGCACAGGACTTGGGCACGGCTTATCCTGTATCTGCAAAGCGTGTTGCTAAGTTGTTTGTTTCGTAAGTTAGGTAAAGCATCATGATTTTACAACATGATGCTTTACGCGCTTTTATTAGACTGTAGATACATACTTAAAGTATTTTAGCAATACCATCAGCTGCGCGTTTAACATCAAGAAAGATAAGTCCAAGACGTGCTTCGGGTTTTGTTAGTACAGTCACAACGGCATCAGGACCCGCATAGGTCATTAGGATGAATCCCTTATCACCTTTGATAAGTACTTGTTCTAACTTACCCCTTTCTAATTCCACTGAGGTACGGTCACCAAGTGAAAGCATCGCCGCACTCATTGCACCGACACGGTCTTCATCCATGCCTGCTGGTAATAGAGAGTCCATCATTAAGCCATCTGTTGATAGAACGGCCGAAGCTTCAATATCAGCACTTGATCCGTTAAGGTCGCTTAATATTGAGTTAATCATTTCAGAACGCATTAGGTTCCCCTTTTAATTAGTATTTTTCTTGTTATTAAAGTAACTTTTGTTACTCTCGTGATTATAAATGAGTCCCAGTTTATTGGTTAGAATAAGCTGATGAAAGGCTGCTTATTGACCATATCTTTTGACTAATACCCATATTAAATGTTTAAACGATGGGCTATTTAGTTGTGGTAAACCATCAATCACTAAGGTGAATTGATTATCGCCCACATATAAGGGCCAAAAGCCGACCTCGCTATTACCTGCCGCGTCAATTAAGCCCCAGGCATGTTGGCTAAAGCCTAAATTCCCTTGGAGTAGGCCTTTATGGCGTTGATAAACTTCTGAAAGGCTTGCACTAATAGCCGCCAATTCTTCAGCGGCTTCATGTGGAAAGCCCGATGCGCCAAGATATAAGCCGCTTTTTTCTGCCAGTAATACTTTGCCAGACTCTGAAAGGTTTTTTAGCAAATCAGGTAATAAATCTTCTAAAGCCCCTTGTGTAATAACCTCAGGTTCAGTGTGACCGGAAATTAGTTTTGTTTTTTGCATATTATGCAGTAAGTTCATCGTATCATCGGCATTCTCTGATGATATTTCAATAAGCGTTTCAGCTGTTAACAAAGGTGTTTCTTCATACTGCAATAACTTCTGTAATAGGGCTCTTGTTTTATCTTCATGATTACTTTGAATAGCGTAGTAAACGCCACGCGGGGTTACGTTAATGAAAACTCCATCATTGAGTGTGAATGTGTCCATTATGCTGCTGCCACCCCAGGGTCAATAGAATAAAGTAGTGCTTGAATAAGTGATGATATATCTGTTCGTTGCCTCGCATCTACGGTAAAAATGGGAGCATTCAAATTAAGTTCATTAGCCCAATTACGGTAGTCATTAAGGCTGGGTGATTTTATTTCATCAAGGCGAGTTACACCAATGACCAATTCACCTTTATCGATAAAACTCTGAAAGGCTTGAGTATAAAATTTAAGGTCTTGCTTTGGATTTTCTCTAGAGTTATCAAGTAATAAAATAAGTCCTAAAGCACCTTCGGTAAGAATATCCCACATAAAGCTGAAACGTTCTTGTCCTGGCGTACCATAGAGATGAATTTTTTCATTTTTACCGATATTTATACGCCCATAATCCATGGCAACCGTTGTTTGTGGCTTCCGCTCTTTGGTCATATCGGTCGCTTCTTCATTGGTAGAAATAATGGGAACATCGCTCATGACTTCTATGGCGGTTGTTTTTCCTGCTCCGACTGGGCCAGTAAATATAATTTTTTTATTAACAAGTGACATAGTTCGGTTAACCTTTAATTTTATTAAGTAAGCGAGAGAACAGGCCGCTGTTTTCAGATTTCTTTTTTGTTCCGAAGTTAAATGATAATTTTCTACTCGTATTTTTACCGGCTTCGTTTGAATCGAAGTCAATCATATCCAGAAAAAATGCAGCGTTATAAAATGCAAAAACATAGCATTGAGGAATATTTAACCACTTCGATACCTCCAATAAATTCCCTGGGTTCTTGCTAAAGACGGCAGCGATATTCATCATATGAGGAAAGCTTTCTATTCGAGTAAGGTTAGGCCAAGACTTAAGCCCTACTGGTTTATTGGTGTTGGTGCTTTTTAGTAAACGACCGCGTGATGTAAGTAAACTCGTTGTCCAAATAAACGCTTCGGTAGTGTAGACATTTTCCGGATCGCTTTTAATTTGTTGGTGTAGCATTCTGATTTCACTATCATCCAGTGAGTGAATTCTCATTTTCTTACTCTCGACAGGGTCAAAACAAATTTGCGCGTATTCATCAGAATAAATAGATAAGTCAGAGTAAATTGTATCTGCTTCATGATCTATTATAATTAATAAATCATTGTATTTTATGCGTTTTATTTGCTTTGTCGCTTTGCCTTCTTTAACTGTTTTAAGCAAGCTTGATAAGAAGTGCTCATTAAGGGTGAATGCCGTTTTTTTAATATCCGAGGCATTTCTCACTAACTTTTTGTCGCCACATAAAAGCGCCCAGCGTTCTTGTGCTTGGGTTCCTTGATAGGTTCTTTGAGTGGTTCCATCTGAACTTGAGGCGTTAATATTAGAATTCGTTGCGGCTCCGCCTCCTGCGCCACCTCCCATTTCTTGCTGAAGCTCATCTAGCATGGCTTCTAAGTCGCCGTCAGTAGCTTCTGCGTAAGATTCAGCCACCTTTTCAGTTACTTCAGTAGCCAAATTAGCATCAGTTGATAAATCACTATCACCTACTTTATCAGGGATATTTTCATCATCAATTATTGTACTCTGTTCGTTAGGTTGAATCTCTTGAGGAGCATCAGGGGAGGATCCAATAATAAGTTCATTGAAAAAATCCGGTTCATTTGTATCGCTAAGTAATTCAACAGGTTCAATTTCAACTTGAGGCTCTAGGCTCGGTAGTCTTACATCATTAACTGCGCTAGCTTGAGACTCTGTGTGTAAATCACTCAGTAAACTATCAAGTTCAGTGGTTTCAGTTTCATCAACTTCGCTTGTTGATTGTATCGAATCTGCTCGAATTTCTAGTGTTAGCGTGTCTGTAATATCACTTGAGACAGCTGTTTGTTTTGTTGCAGTTTTAGTTGGGCTAGGCTTTAAAGCAGACGCACTTACGGTTGCTAACGCAGGAACTGAATCTGCAAGTGTGATAGCAGCACTAACCTCGTTAACGTTTTCATTGTTAGACATTCCTTCGCTAGTTAGAGGCTCAGAGTGTAAATCATTTAGTAAACTGTCAAGCTCATCTATGCCGCTACCTTCGCTCGCTGTACTCATTTCAACATCGACTATTTCAGCTGTAGATTGGCTTGCATCTAGCGTTAATGTATTAGCGAGATCATCATTTAAGTGAGGTGAGAGATTTATTGTATCTGCGCTTAGCACAGGCTCACTTTCTAGAGTGGCTATACTTTCGGTTATTTGCGCCGGCATTGAATCTGGGCTTGTTTCTAAAGTTGTTAATGCGGGTAGGTCACTCTTTTCAATAGATGCTAGCTCGTTTGGTAAGTTATTAAGGCTTGGTATTTTTAGAGTTTGAGTGCTGGAAACCTCACCTAAATCAACCGCTTCAGTTATAGGCTGTACCAAGTTTTTATTGATCATAGCATTGATTTTTTGACCAGCATTAGTCAGTTCTTTTGCCGTTAGTGGTTTTTTAACCCAGATACTTCCAGGCATTATAACTTCTTTTACCGATAAAATTATTGCAGGTTTTTTAGTTGATTGAAGTTCCTTCCAGCTTTCTTTTGCTCCAGGAAAGTCAAAATCGATAATAAAGGCTGAAGCTTGATCTAAATCGACTTCTTTAAAAATGTCGGCACCGATGCTGTCAATAAAAAATGATAAAACCGCTCTGTTTTGTGAGCTGACTTCAAGAATTCCTATTTCAATAGGTGATGTATTATTTTGTATGCTTATCATGAGTCAATATGCCTAGTATCTTTTTTAATAAATAGATTTGTTTTAATGTGTCGAATTTTTTCAATAAATCCGACTTTAGAAGTTGCATTATTTTTTATTCTATGAGCTTGATTGTTTTGGTTTTCTTGTGATGCTTGGGTACAGCTATTAACTAGCACCAACTCTTCTTTTAGTTGTACGCTATTTGGCTCTATTGCTAGTGCGCTTTCTAATATTTTTTGTGCAACTTCAAGCTGGCCGTATTCCATACAAGCGCGTGCTTCTTCTAGGGGGGATAAATTAACTGAACCTTTGTCTGAATGCTTGGTGATGAGTGGTTTGCCGCAATCAAAAAGACCTTGAGATAATACTGAGCCTTTCACCCATTTGTAGCTCATTCCACTCTCTTCGCCTGACTTCAGCCATGTTGCATAATATTTTTTATCATTGTCATTGAGGTAAGGTGCCGCTGCTTTTAACAAACGTAGGCGCAGGTTTTGACCTGCATCCTTTAGAATATAAAATAAGTCATGTAATGCCCCCGGTAGATATTCTGCATTTTGGTGTCTAATTGCAAAAAATATTCTGTGCGTATGCATTTTTAAATCGGTAGGGTGTTTTCCCACCGAGTGGGAGAAAAAATGCCATGCAGCGTGCGGCTCTAAATCTTCCTTGTACTCAGGGCTTGAGTCTAATGAAGGAAAAATTAGTAATAGCGCGGGCTGAATTGTTGGCATATCGCCAGAAGACATACGGTGACCTTTAGTTATTATAATTATTATTACGGTAATAATAGTCTAAAAAGACTGAATGCAAGCTGAAGCGATTATCGACTATTACTTTGAGAGTATTTTATTAAACGAGACCTTTGCAGGATTTAGGTGACGAGTAAAAATGACTAAAACTTCACTGTTTTTTGTTGGGGGAGTTCACTAATAACCAGTTATTAGTTTGATTTTTCGCTTAATCAGTAAAATGTTAGCTCATTTTTTTCTCCACTGACTCGTGCAAAGGTCCTTAAAACTTATATTTCAACCAGTATGAACTTATTGTTTGAGCAGTTCTGCCAACATCATAAATTCTTCTTCGCGTGCACTCCCTTTACGCCAAGCGAGGCCAATTTCGCGGAAGCTGTTTTTATCTAAGGGGTAGGTTTTGATATGGGTATTCATTAATAACGTAGAATTCTGTGCCATTTGTGTGAGGTAGGTGATACCAATATCAGAATCTACCATATTAACCAGTGTCAATAAGCTACTTGCAGCAAACCGACTGACTGTATCTTGATTGCGAATCTTGCAGGCAGATAGGGCATGGTCGTGTAAACAATGGCCATCTTCTAATAGAATCACACTCTCTTTAGGCAAGTTTTCTAATGAATAATTTTTAGGGTCTATCAGCTGGCTGTTTTCGTGGCACGCGAGGAAAAACTGATCTTTAAATAATGGCATGATTTTTACATTACTTAATTTATAAGGAAGCGCGATTAAAATTAAATCAAGCTCGCCTTCGAGTAGTAAGGTGTGTAATGCGAGGGTAGTATCTTCACGTAAGTAGAGTTTCAAGTCGGGGTAGTCTTGGCGAATACTGGGTAATAGCTCTGGCAACATAAAGGGTGCAATAGTAGGAATAATTCCTAAGTTTAAACGACCTGTTAGTGGTGATTGATTGCTGTGTGCTAACTCAGTTAAGTATTCAATATCGCGTAAGCAAAGGCGCGCGTGGGAGGCAATTTCTCTTCCAGTGCGAGTAATGGTGACACTCTTATTGGTTCGGTCAACTAGCTGTGCGCCCAATTGCGATTCTAACTCTTTAATCGCAACACTAAAGGCGGATTGTGAAACAAAACATGCTTTAGCTGCATTGCCAAAATGTTTGTGTTTTTCTAAGGCAACAAAATAACGTAACTGTTTAATTGTGGGTAACTTCATAGGTGGGCCTTTGAATTCATAATATTCTATTTTATAGGATGTTATAATAAAAACAATATAATTTACGAAATTAAAAATATTCGTTATTATGGCGAAAGTTTTTGAGATAAACCTCTAACTTACACTTGTATTTTTAACATTTAGATACATATTACTAACGCACAATAACTGTCAACTTTACACAGGATAAACAGCATGTCATTTGAGAACAAAGAAGGCCAAAATATTCCAAACGTTACGTTTCACACTCGTCAAAACAATGACTGGGTTGATGTAACCACCGATCAATTATTTAAAGGTAAAACAGTGGTGGTGTTTTCACTGCCCGGCGCATTTACACCAACCTGTTCATCAGCGCATGTGCCGCGTTACAATCAATTACTTCCCGCATTTAAAGCCAACGGCGTGGATGAAATTATTTGTATGTCGGTCAACGATACCTTTGTTATGAACGAATGGCAGGCAGACCAAGGCGCAAATGATATTACCTTTATGCCTGATGGCAATGGTGAATTCTCAGAAGGTATGGGGATGTTAGTTGATAAATCTGATTTAGGCTTTGGCAAACGTTCATGGCGTTATTCAATGTTGGTTAAGGATGGTGTGGTTGATAAAATGTTTATCGAAGCCGATGTTGAAGGCGACCCGTTTGATGTCTCTGATGCGGATACGATGCTTAACTATATTGCACCAAATGCAGAAATACCTGCGAGCGTTACCGTTATGGCGCGTAAAGGCTGCCCTTTCTGCGCTAAAGCAAAACAGATGCTTGAAGATGCTGGAATGGAATACGAAGTATTAATGATGGGTGAAGATTATACAGATCGCAGTTTGCGTGCGATGGTAGGCTCATCTTCTGTGCCACAAGTGTTTGTAAATGGCGATTACGTCGGTGGATCTACTGATCTTGCAGAGTGGCTGAAAGCTTAATTTAAAACAATAGTATTTAACAAAAACGGACTACTTTTTAGTAGTCCGTTTTTGTTTCTTTGGTGTTTTTCTGTAGTTTATATGTAGCAAAACCACAGAAGCTTTAGTGATAAATGCTAAGCGTCGTCACTATCTGGTTTTTCCATCGAAAATGATCGCTTCTTGTAACTAATTACAACCGCTTTAGACTCGGCCTTTCTCTCTTGTGGCTCAGCAAAGTCTGACTCCCATGCCCTGTCATTATTGGGTGCTTGTGTATCACGCCTGCTTACGCCTACCGTGGTTTTACGGCCGCGGTTATTCTTGTTTGCGGCATTGCTGTTATTGCGGCCACCATTGGCTCGCCCACCTCCGTTAGTTCTACCAAAAGGCCCTTTGCGTTGGCGTGTTTGTTGTTTGCCATTACTGTTGTTTTGGTTGGGGCTGTTCTGATTATCATTGCTTTCATTTTTATTTCGCGCATTACGTGGGTTTTTATTGCGTGCGTTACGTGCATTTTTGTTGCGTGGGTTATTATTGCTACGCTTATTTTTTTGATTAAGTCGTTGATTAGATTTCGTTTGTTGGCTCTGGTTAGAAGAGCGTCGTTTACTTTGATTAACAAAAGGATTTAATGGCTCTAAGCCCGGCACGGTTATTTGCTCTAATGTTTCGCCAAACGTTTTTTCGAGGTGTTTAAGCTCATTATAGTTATACCCATCGACCATTAAGAGGGATTCTTTCTCTTTAACTGAGTTATGGTTTTGTGCACGTTTTAGGTATTGATCGGTTTTGTGTGGCAAGTCAAAGTGGATAATGTTGAGATCGCTTTCGGCAATAATCTCCGCGGTTAACTGTGCTTTGTCTTGGTCCGAGTAGATTAGAATATCGCTGTCATTGATCTCATCAGGGCTAAGCTCTTGTAGCATCTCGGCGGCATGACCATGATTCGATAAATTTTCCAAGAGTATCTTTGCAACTTTGTTGGTAGAGGTATAGATGAGTGTTTTTTCGCCCGCATACTCATCCATTAAATGGTCCATCATGGCGATTTTATGGGTATAGTCATCGGCGACATGAACTTTTTGTGGCATAAGTTCATTGATGTCAACTTGAATGAGTGGGGCCTCTGGTTTATTTTTTTGTTTTTCTGGTTTGTCATGCTTCTCAGTCGTTATTACTGATTGTTTTTGTGGCTTAGAATTTTTCGATTCATGCGAATGTTTGGGCTTTTGATTCTCGCTCGGCTCATTTTCAAAATTTAACTCAATTACATCGCTGAGTAGTTCTTTGGCATAGCTAGTTACGTGTTGATCATCATGCGCAAATGCCATGGTTGAACAATTTGCTCCAGCTTGTTGAATAATTTTCTCAACTAAGCCATGCAGATTCTTTTTGTAAATACTGGTTAGATCGTCAACAATCAGCATTTCTAACTGTGAAAAATCAGCTTTACCGTTATTCATTAAATCATTCAAGCGGCCCGGCGTGGCGATCATAATATCTAAAGGGCGGCGCATTAATCGCATCTGCGTTTGATAAGGTCTACCACTAACAACAAAACCAAAGCGCATGGTGTGATTAGTGCTTAAACGTTTAATCGTGTAATTAATTTGGCTAACCCGGTCTCGACGAGATGTGAGTATCAATATACGCGCGCCCCGTTTTTCAGGGTTTGGGTTTTCCAGAATGTAATTCATCGCAGGGATTAAAAACGACCCTGTTTTGCCGGATGCTGATTGTGTCCAAATAAGAACATTTTTCTTTTCAGCAACCAAAGGTATTAGTTCTGCTTGTAGTGGCGTAGGCTCTGTATAGCCAGCCTCTTCAATAGAGTTGATGAAATCTTTTTGTAAATTAAAGTTTGAGAATGACAAACCCGTCTCCCAGTTTATAGTGCGGGTAACCGTTAATTAAAATTCTCAGTCGAAATGAATAGAATAAGTGAGAAAACGGTAAGCTGTTTTAATAAAATAGTTTTTTGCTAGAGAATGATTGCTAAGTAAGATTCTATATTTTAAGTATTAACCATGAGAATTTGTACTTGCAGGAGGGAATTTATAATATAGGCTGGTCAGAGTCAAGCAACTCACTGTATGAGAGTGCGAATTAAGCGGGTAAACGGCTTTTCCAGTCTTTTTCTTCCCCTCGCAGTGTTAAAACTTCGACACCGCCGGCAGTTACATAAAGAGTGTGCTCCCATTGTGCCGATAATTTATGGTCTTTGGTGATAACTGTCCATTTATCTGGCAGTACTTTTATTTGACGCTTGCCTTGGTTAATCATCGGCTCAATCGTAAAGGTCATGCCTTCTTTTAAGATATCGCCAGTATCGGCTTTACCGTAATGTAAAACTTGCGGCGGCTCATGAAACTGCTCACCAATACCGTGACCACAATATTCACGTACCACCGAATAATGCTGTGCTTCGGAATAAGTTTGAATGGCATGCCCGATATCCCCCAGCTTAATGCCTGGTTTAACCATGTCAATACCAATATAAAGTGCCACTTGTGCAATATCGCAAAGACGTGTTACAGCGACATTGGGCTTGCCTACGGTAAACATTTTACTGGTATCGCCATGAAAACCTTCTTTAATAACAGTAATGTCGATATTAATAATATCGCCTTTTTTTAGTTTTTTATTACTGGGGATGCCGTGACAAACTTGATGGTTTACCGAAGTACAAATTGATTTAGGGAAGCCGTGATAATTAAGGGGTGCAGGGATTGCCTGTTGTTCATTAACGATATAGTCATGACAAATTTTATCGAGTTCATCTGTCGTTGTACCTGCGGTGACATGGGGTTCGATCATCTCAAGAACTTCTGCGGCAAGTCGCCCTGCGACGCGCATCTTCTCAATTTGTTCAGGTGTTTTAATGGTGATGCTTGTCATGGCTTTTGCCTTTAGTGGTAACGACTTCAAATAATTCTGAATTATGCAGAAATTATCTAGAGAAGCGAAGTTCTTTATGGTATAAAGTGCGCCCGATAAATCACTGGCTGTAGCTAGCGGTAGTCGGAAACTTAATGAAGTATGCAAACAATTTGTTGGCTGCTTCAAATTCACACACATACCAACAGGGTATAGCGGGGTGCTTGTGCGTTTTCATCTGAAAACAAAACAGGTCGTTATAACCGGTATGTGGAGGCCTAACCCAAGAGGAAACTTATAATGGCTAAAGTAACTATGCGCCAAATGCTGGAAGCTGGTGTTCATTTCGGACATCAAACCCGCTACTGGAACCCAAAAATGGCACCGTACATCTTCGGTGACCGAAACAAAATTCACATCATCAACCTTGAGCAAACACTGCCGATGTTTAACGATGCGTTAAACTTTGCGGGTAAAATTGCTGCGAAAGGCGGCAAGGTTATGTTCGTTGGAACAAAGCGACCTGCACAACAAGCAATTCGTGATGAAGCGGTACGTTGTAAAATGCCATTTGTTGATCAACGTTGGTTGGGCGGCATGCTGACTAACTTTAAAACTATCAAGCAATCTGTGCGTCGTTTACACGATATTGAAAAAATGGAAGCTGATGGTTCTATCAATCGCGGAGGAAAGAAAGAAGCGCTAATGCTAACCCGTGAATTAGAAAAGCTAATGAGAGGCTTAGGCGGAATAAAAGATATGCGCGCACTGCCTGATGCACTTTTTGTCGTCGATGTTGGTCATGAAAGTATTGCCATTAAAGAGGCGAAAACACTCGGTATTCCTGTTATTGGAATCGTAGATACAAATAACTCAGCTGATGATGTTGAATACATCGTTCCTGGTAATGATGACGCGATTCGTGCAATTCAACTTTATACTTCTGCGATTGCGGATGCCGTTGTAGAAGGTCATCTTGTAGCAGCAACTAATGCAGAAGAAATGGCAGCAGCAGCGCCAAAACCAAAAGCACCTGCGGAAGCCGAGGTAGTGGCGGATGCAAAACCTAGCGCTAAAGTAACTACAAAAGCAGCGGCACCTGAAGTGAAAAAGGCAGAGCCAGCTAAGGAAGCGGTAACTGAGGTGGCTAAGAAGGATGAAAATAAAGCAGAGCCAGCAGCAAAGGACGTAAAAGAAAAGGCAAAACCTGAAGCTAAAGCTGAGAAAGCAGAAGAGGAAAAAGCGCCTGCGGCTAAAAAGGCTTCAGTTAAAAAAGCATCTGCAGCAGATGATCTTAAGAAAATCGAAGGCATTGGCCCTAAGATTGCTGATACGCTTAATGATGCCGGTGTAAAAACATTTGCAGGGCTTGCTAAAATGGACCGTGATGCAATCAAAGCTATCTTAGATACTGTTTCAACTCTTAAATCAAAAGAACCAAAAACTTGGCCTCAGCAGGCGCAACTTGCTGCAGATGGTAAGTGGGACGAACTTAAAGTATTGCAAGATGAATTAATGGGTGGTGTTTAATACCACTTATTGTTTGTATAAATCAGAAGAGGCTTTTTTATAAGTCTCTTCTCGATTGAACAGAGGATTAGAACAATGGCTATTACAGCTTCAATGGTAAAAGAATTACGCGAGCGCACAGGCGCTGGTATGATGGATTGTAAGAAAGTGCTTACCGAAACCAACGGTGATTTAGAAGCAGCAATCGACGTTATGCGCAAATCAGGTGCAGCGAAAGCAGATAAAAAAGCAGGACGTGTTGCAGCAGACGGTAAAGTTGTTATTACTGTTTCTGAAGATGCAAAAGAAGCATCGATCGTCGAAGTAAACTGCGAAACAGATTTCGTTGCAAAAGATGAAAATTTCATTAACTTTGTGAATGCGGTAGGTGCACGTGTACTTGCAGATAAGCCTGCAGACGTAGCAGCATTATCTGCTATGCCGTTAGATTCTGGCGAAACAGTGGAAGAAACGAGAGCAAACCTTGTTGCGAAAATTGGCGAGAATATGCAAGTTCGTCGATTTGAAATAGTTTCTTCAGAAGGCGCGGTTTACGCTTATAGTCATGGTGTTCGTATCGGAGTAGCGGTCGCTATGACGGGCGGAGATGAAGAGTTAGGTAAAGATATAGCAATGCACATTGCAGCAAGTCGACCTGTTTGTGTTTCAGAAGCTGATGTGCCTGAAGAGGTGTTGGCAAAAGAAAAAGAAATCTTAATAGCGCAAGCACAAGACAGCGGTAAGCCACCCGAGATTATTGAGAAAATGATCGGCGGACGAATGAAAAAATACCTTGCTGAAATTACTTTGGTTGGTCAGGCGTTTGTAAAAGACCCCGATCAAACTATCGAACAGCTTTTGAAGTCCGCTGGCGCCGAAGTCACTGCGTTTATTCGTTATGAAGTCGGTGAAGGTATCGAAAAGAAAGAAGAAGATTTTGCGGCAGAAGTTATGGCGCAGGTTAAAGGCAGTTAATAGCGATTGATCTTTTTAGTAAAAGGAGCGTTTTGAACGTTCCTTTTTTTTGCTTTAAATTAATGGTATTGAGATATTTACTCACAGATACGCTATGTTTTTTTATGCTTTTTGTGTAACCTAGTGAATATTGGTCTTGTGAATATTAGGATAAATTTAAATGGCTCAAAAATATAAACGAATCTTACTTAAATTAAGTGGTGAAGCACTGATGGGTAAGGGGAATTTTGGTATTGATTCTGAGGTTTTAGCATCGACAGCCAAAGAAATTGTCGCGCAGCTCGATAGCGGTACTGAAATTGGTTTGGTTATTGGTGGTGGTAATATTTTTCGTGGCGCAGGCTTGGCACAGGGTGGTATTGATCGTGTAAGTGCTGATCAAATGGGGATGTTGGCAACGGTGATGAATGCACTTGCGATGCAAGATGCCATTAAAAAACAGGGCAAAAAGTGCCGTGTGATGTCTGCTTTAAAAATTGATCAGTTGGGCGAAGAGTTTTCAGCGCATCGCGCACGCGATTATTTATCACAAGGTGAAGTCGTTATCTTTGCTGCGGGCACAGGCAACCCTTACTTTACAACAGATACTGCAGCCAGTTTGCGTTCTATTGAAATCGAAGCTGATCTCATTCTAAAGGCGACAATGGTTGATGGCGTTTATGATTCTGATCCGAAAAAGAACCCTGATGCGGTGCGTTATGAGTCGCTCAGCTTTAATGAGGCAATTTCTAAAGAACTGGGTGTGATGGATTTAACAGCAATGGTATTATGTCGTGAGAATAAAATGCCGCTATGTGTATTTGATATGTTTGAGGCTGGCGCGCTGAGTAAGATTGTCAGCGGTGATAAAACCACAGGAACGATTGTTGAAGCTCAAGATTGAAGCTGAGACTTCAATAAGGAAAAAATTATGATTGATGAAATTATAAAAGACGCAGATTCAAGAATGCAAAAAAGCATCGACTCTCTAAAAGGTGAGTTATCAAAAGTTCGCACAGGGCGTGCTCATCCAAGTTTACTTGAACATATCGTCGTGGATTATTACGGTAACGATACGCCGCTTAATCAAGTCGCAAATATCGGTGTAGAAGATGCACGAACGTTAACCGTAACACCTTGGGAAAGGCCGATGGTGCAGGCGGTTGAAAAAGCCATTATGAAATCTGATCTGGGTTTAAACCCAAATTCAGCAGGGTCTGTTATTCGCATACCAATGCCACAATTAACTGAAGAGCGTCGTCGTGACTTGGTTAAAGTCGTGCGCCATGAAGGTGAGAATGCAAAAGTAGCGATTCGTAATATTCGCCGCGATGCAAATTCCGACTTTAGGTCATTAGAAAAAGATAAAGATATTTCTGAAGACGAGGAGCGCAAGGCGCAAGATGACATACAAAAAATCACCGATACTTGCGTAAAGCAAATTGATGAAATCATTGCCGAAAAAGAAGTGGATTTAATGAAGGTATAGTCACCTTACTATTTATGGAAACTGAGCTAAATATCCCACGTCATATTGCCATCGTTATGGATGGCAATGGTCGTTGGGCGAAGCGCAAACACCGTCCTCGTTTTATGGGGCATAAAGAAGGCGTCGAAACCGTTCGAGAAATTGTTAAAAGTTGTTCAAAGCTGGGTGTGGAATGCTTAAGCCTGTTTGCGTTCAGTAGTGAGAATTGGAAGCGACCGGAAGAAGAAATCACCAATCTTATGGGCTTGTTTATGATGGCATTAGATCGTGAGGCGAAGTCTTTAGCGCGTAATAATGTGCGTTTACAGATTGTCGGTGATCTTACAAAATTCTCTGATAAGCTGCAAAAGAAAATTAAACAAGTCGAGCAACGTACTGAAAAGAGTACCGGCTTACGCCTAATTGTTGCAGCAAACTACGGTGGTCGCTGGGATGTGACACAAGCAGTTCAAAGTTTGGCAACTCAGGTTTCTAAGGGTGAGATGAAGCCTACTGAAATTACAGAAGATTCGATATCAGAAAATCTTAGCACTTATCAACTTAGTGAAAAGGGTGTGCCAGATCCTGATCTGTTTATTCGCACGGGTGGCGAAAAACGTATTAGTAACTTTCTCTTGTGGCAGATGGCATACGCCGAATTGTATTTTACTGATGCGCTATGGCCAGATTTTAAAGATGGCGAATTAATGAAGGCCATTACAGACTATTCATCACGACAAAGGCGTTTTGGTAAAACCAGTGAGCAAGTTGTTGCCGAAAAAGAATTAGCAGAAAAAAATAGAAAAAACCAAGAGACTAACTAGCCTTCACTTTTTAGCAAGGTATAAATAAGGTATTTCAAATGGATGAGGCACTCAAGCAACGCGTAATTACGGGTGTGATTTTAATCATCGCCGTATTGCTTGGGGTAACATTGTTACCAAACTCAGTATTTTCGTTTCTTACATTATTCATTTTTGTCGGTATTGGCGGATGGGAATGGGCGCGAATGGTTGGTTTTGACGATGATAACTCACAGAGTTTTTTTGTTTTTATACTATTCTCGGTTAGCTTAATTCCCATTCTATGGCCTGATTCACGGTGGCTTTTTATCGTTGTAGGTGTGATTGCTTGGGCAGTCGCTTTGGTGCTACTGGCGATTTATGAAAAGGGCATTAGTCTTTATAAAGAAAATAAGTGCTTGTTACGTATTGCGGCCTTCCTTGTGTTAATACCTGCCTGGTCGGCATTAGTAACGTTACATGCACATCACCCAGCCTTGGTACTTTACTTAATTTTTCTTGTCGCTATTACTGACAGTGGTGCGTACTTTTCGGGCAAACGTTTTGGTAAAACGAAATTAGCGCCTGAATTAAGCCCAGGGAAAACCCGCGAAGGGGTTTATGGCGGTGTAACTGGAGCATTTATTTGGTCAGTATTGGGTGCTGTCTATCTAGGAGTTGCTGGGGCAGACTGGTTTTACTTTATTTTCTTATCCGTTTGCGTCGCCTTGCTTTCTGTAGCGGGAGATCTTTTTGAGAGCCTCATTAAGCGTGAAGCGGGGTTAAAAGATTCAGGTAATATTCTGCCTGGCCATGGCGGAGTTCTTGATCGTGTTGATGGTTTAATTGCCGTTCTACCTTTATTTGCCTTGGGTATTTTTTGGGGCGGGGTACTTACGTGAATTCAAAAGGCATTTGTATTTTAGGTGCAACGGGCACGATAGGGGTGAATACGCTAGATGTTTTAGCGCGTCACCCCCAGCGATATCATGTGGTGGCTTTGAGTGCGAATAGCAATGTGGAAAAGCTTGTGGAGCAATGTTTAAGTGTGCAACCAGCCTATGCTGTAATGGTTGAGGAAGATGCGGCGACTCAGTTAGAGGAAAAGCTTAAAGAGAAATCATGCCCGACAAAAGTTTTATCAGGTAAACAAGCTTTAGAAACAATAGCCAGTTTGCCAGAAGTTGATTATGTGATGGCGGCGATTGTTGGTGCTGCTGGGTTATTGCCTAATCTCGCAGCAGCTGAGGCTGGCAAGCGCGTTATGCTGGCGAATAAAGAATCGCTGGTCATGTCGGGCAAGTTGTTTATGGATGCGATTCATAATAATCGCCATAAAGGCGCAGAGTTATTACCAATTGACAGCGAACATAACGCTATATTTCAATCCATGCCACCTTTGGTGAATGGTGATCAACAAAAAGCAGGGGTTGAGAAAATATTACTAACCGCATCAGGTGGGCCGTTTAGAACGAGAGATGTAGCGACCCTAAACAAGGTAACGCCTGAGCAAGCTGTCGCGCACCCAAACTGGGTAATGGGTCAAAAAATCTCAGTTGACTCTGCCACTATGATGAATAAAGGCTTGGAAGTGATTGAAGCCTGTTGGTTATTTGATGTGCCAGAAAATAAAATCCAAGTCGTGATTCATCCACAAAGTATGATTCATTCAATGGTTTCATATAACGATGGTTCTGTACTGGCGCAACTGGGTAACCCTGATATGCGCACACCGATTGCCTATGCTTTGGGCTATCCAGAGCGAATTGCGTCAGGCGTAAAAGCACTTGATATATTTGAAGTAGCAAGGCTGGATTTTGAAAAACCAGACTTTGAACGATGCCGCTGTTTACAACTCGCTTATGATGCGCATCGGCTGGGGGGTAATGCGACTATCGCATTGAATGCCGCAAACGAAATCGCAGTGGAGGCTTTTTTAAATAAGAAAATTCGCTTCACTGATATACCGCTTGTCATAGAAAAGGCACTAGAACAGGCTCCAGCAGGGACATCGGCAAAAATTAATGATATACTGGCACAAGATTTAACGAGCCGTGAATATGCAAAAGAAAGTGTTGCTCGTCTAAATTAACTTACTTTCGCAAGAACCACCGTGTTTTTTGACGGTCTATAATAAAACTAAGAGACCAACAACTCTCTATTTGTAAACAATCTATAAGAAAAATCTAACTATGTTAACAGTCCTCATTTCTATCTTATCTTTTTTTGTCGCCATTGGAGTTTTAGTCGGCATTCACGAGTTTGGTCACTTTTGGGTGGCACGTAAGCTCGGCATTAAAATCATTCGATTTGCTATTGGTTTTGGTAAACCACTTTGGACGTACAAGTCCAACGATAAAGATGGCACAGAATATGTGCTAGCGGCAATTCCAATGGGTGGTTATGTGAAAATGTTGGATGAGCGCGAAGGTGAGGTTGACCCTGCAGAAAAGCATCGCGCGTTTAATACCCAACCTGTGTGGAAACGTTTTTTAGTGGTATTAGCTGGGCCGATGTTTAACTTCCTTTTTGCAATCGCAGCGTTTGCCGCGATTCAAATGCTAGGCATTGATTCAATTCGTCCGTTAGTAGGTGATGTTACGCAAAGCAGTTATGCGGCTAAAGCAGGGTTTGAGTCTAAAGATAAAATTATTGGAATCAATGATGTTAAAACAGAATCAATGAGCCAAGTGCGTTTAACGCTGTTAAATGAATACTTAAAGAACCCTAAACTCTCCATCCATGTTGAGACAGAGTCAGGCTCTCAAGCCGTGCGTAATATGGATTTAAACGGTTTAGCATTACTTGCAGACGAGGGTGATTACCTTGCAAAAACAGGCTTAAACTTCTGGCAGCCGTCTCATACAGCGCTAATTCATCAAGTGTTGCCGGGCAAAGCGGCAGAAGCGGCAGGTGTTAAAGCAAAAGATAAATTAGTCACTGTTGATGGGCAACCGGTAGCATCAACCGAATTCTTTTCAAACTATATCAACGCACACGCAGGAAAATCGGTTGAGCTAGTAGTTGATCGTGAAGGCATTCAAATGACGCTACAGATGACGCCTAAACTTACCGAGATTGAAGGTAAAACACGTGGCCTAATCGGCGTAAGTTTAGCAAGGAAATATGACGATAACGCAATGGCTGAAATTGACAAAATGCGCTTTACACGCCAAGCGCCTTTTTTAGAGTCAATGCAAATCGGTTTACAAAACACCTGGGATATGTCGGTAATGACGCTTAAAGTCATGGGCCGATTAATTACTGGCGAAGCATCGCTAAAGAACCTTTCTGGACCAATTACCATCGCAGATTATGCGGGTAAAAGTGCTAACCATGGACTAACCGCCTTTTTAGGTTTTCTTGCGATTATTAGTTTAAGCCTCGGCGTACTTAATTTATTACCTATACCCATGCTAGATGGAGGTCACTTGCTGTACTACATTATTGAAGTTATCAAAGGCAGTCCTGTGTCAGAAAAGTTTGAAGCAATGGGGATGCGTGTCGGCATGAGCCTAGTCGGGGTAATGATGGTGATTGCGATTTATAATGATATTGGGCGTTTGATAAATTAACAACGCTTTGCCTGCACCATATTCAATGGTGAGGGCTTACTTATACGCTGGAAGCGTGTAAAATAATGCCTTTGTACTTTTTAGTGCAAAGGTTTTTTGTTAAAAGGGACTTAAAAAATGAACAATAAAATGCTTAAAGTAGCAGGTTTACTGTTGTTATCAATAATATCGACACTCTCTGTAAGCGCCTGGGCCGAAAGCTTTGTATTAAAAAGTATTCAAGTGAGTGGTTTAGAAAGAATCACAGCAGAAACCGTAAAAGCCAATATTCCTGTAAAGATAGGTGAAAGCTTTGACGATAAAATGTCGGCATCCACCATTCGCGCCATTTACCAAACAGGCTTTTTTGATGATGTTCAATTAGGTCGTCGCGGTAATACCTTATTAGTAAAAGTCCATGAGCGTTCTGTTATTGGTGAAATCAATCTTGAGGGTAACCATAAGTTAGAAACACAGGTACTACTCGGTGCTTTAAAGCAAGCAGGTATTTCGCAAGGCCGCCCGCTGGATAAATCGGCGCTCAAAAAAATACAAGCACAAATACAGCAGCAGTATCTAGCTGGCGGTAATTATTCTGCAACTGTTAAAACAGAACTAAAGAAGTTAGATCGTAACCGTGTCGCGGTAAATATCAAAATACATGAAGGTGGTATTGCCCGTATCAAACGCGTAAACATTAGCGGCAATAAAGCATTCACAGAGAAACAATTACTTAAAATGATGGAGTCTGGCTCTAAAGGGCGCTTTGCATTTTTTAGTGATCGCGATAAATACGCCAGAGAAAAGTTAGTGGGTGATATTGATAAAATCACCTCGTTCTATCGCGACCGAGGCTATTTAAATTTCCAAATCCTATCCAGTCAGGTTTCATTATCTGATGATAAGCAGTCTGTTTTTGTTAATATTAATATCAAAGAGGGTGATCGTTTCCACATAGGTAATGTACATGTGGGCGGTGATGCTGATATTTCAAAACAAGAAGCAAAAAAACTATTGCGCATGAAAAAAGGTGAGGTGTTCTCGCAAACAAAACTGGCTGATACGCGTAATAGTATTCAAGAGCGGCTTGGTAAACAAGGCTTTGCATTTTCAAAAATTGCTGTAGTTCCACAAATTGATAATGTAAATAAGCGCGTAAATTTAATATTCCAAGCTGAAAAAGGTCAGCGTGTCTATGTGAGACGTATTAATATTCGCGGTAACTTTAGAACTAAAGATGTGGTGATTCGCCGAGAAATGCGTCAGCTAGAAAGTACTTTCTTATCCAAAGAAAAAGTACGTCGCTCTAAAGTCCGTATTCAACGTTTACCATTTATAGAAAGTGTAAGAATTGCAACATCACCAGTGGCAGGGCGTAGTGACCAAGTTGATTTAGATGTAATTGTGAAAGATGCACAATCATCCAATGATATTAGTGCCTCAATTGGTTACTCTGGCAGTAGTTTTTTGTTTAATGTTGGTTTAAAGCAAAATAACTTTATGGGAATGGGCAAAAGTATGTCGGTTAGTGCTTCTAACAGCACATCAAATAAAAGCTTTAATCTGAATTATAATAACCCTTACCATACGATTGATGGTGTCGGGCGTGGATTCAATGTTTACCTTAATAAATCGGACGCTAATCAGAATAATATTTCTAATTATAGTAGCGATACTTATGGAGCAACGCTAAATTATACGATTCCGATGACAGAAGATAACTCGATACGCTTTAGTTTAGGAGGTGAACATCGACAAATTAAAACGTCTGAAGGCACACCGGATCATATTAAAGAATTTATTAAAGATGAGAATAATGGTGACAGCTATAATAATATCATCGGTTCAATGAGCTATATTCACGATACTCGCAACCGTTTTCTATTCCCTTCTGAAGGTCAGCGCCACAGTATCTCGTTAGAAAGTGGCCTACCCGGTGGTGATTTGGAATATTATAAAGTGAAATTAAAAACGTCTCTCTATAAACCTGTAACAGAAAAAATGACTTTTGCATTAAAAGGAGGGGTTTCATACGGAGATGCCTACGGATCAACCTCTGAATTACCCTTCTTTGAGAATTTTTACTCAGGTGGCATCGGTACAGTGCGGGGTTTTGAGTATAATAGCTTGGGCCCACAAGATTCTAATAAAGCATCTAAAGGTGGTGCTCTTAGTGTTAATACAAAGGCTGAGCTTTTATTTCCCGTGCCTTTTCTTGGTGATGATGTGAAAGGTTTACGCATGAGCGTCTTTATCGATGGGGGTAATGTGTTTGCTGGTACTAAAGATTTTAAAGCCGATCAATTACGCTTTTCAACTGGTTTAGCAACCACATGGATTTCACCCATAGGGCCGTTTACGCTAAGTTATGCAAAACCACTTAATGCAAAAGAAGGTGATGATGAGCAGAAATTGCAATTTTCAATTGGTGCAAATTTCTAGAACTACTGAGTTTTTTATAGAATTGTTTGTACACAAAGTACGATCAAAAGAGTGTGAAAAAACCTTAACAACACGGTACAATCAGCACTTATGAGACGTTTTTTAGCAAAAAAGTACAGTGGTAATCATAATTCAATGTTTAAATCATCGCTTGTCTTTACTGTTGCTTTCTTTTTCCTCGTTAGTTATCAAGCACAAGCGGCAGACGCTATTTCGATAGGTGTAGTAAATGTACCTTACCTCATGGAGCACGCACCTCAGGCAGAGCTTGCAAGTGCCGCATTAAAAGAGAAGTTTATCCCACAAGAAAAAAAGCTTGCCGATGCCCTTGATGAGATCAATCGTTTAAGTGCAGATTTAGAGAGAGTGACTGATTTAACTGCCGACAAAGAAGCAATACGTCAAAAAGAACGCGAACTACGCACTAAAAAACGTGCCCGGAGTCGTTTGCTACAAGACTTCAGGGAGGAGCTACGTTTTGCAAGAGACACCGCTTTGGATGATGTGCAACGTGGGGTGTTTAGTGCTATTGATCATATAAGAGAGAAGAATAAATTGGACATCATTTTGCAGGATTATCTCTCGGCCAGTAAGCGGGTTGATGTAACCCCCTTAGTGCTTAAATATTTAAAGCAAACAGTAAAAAAATCTGTCACAAGTTCAACCCAAACTAATCAACAGTAACAATGGAATTTACGCTTTCAAACTTGGCCGAGCTTACGCACACTGAATTCAAAGGTGATGAGCATTCTTTGCTGACTAATATCGCTACATTGCAAGATGCGGTGGCAGGTGACATCAGTTTTGTGAGTAACCCAAAGTATAAGCGCCAACTTGAATCAACCCAAGCATCTGCGATTATCTTATCGGCGCAACTTGCAGAACAATATGAGGGTAACGCTTTAATCGCAAAAGACCCCTATTTAACCTTTGCCAAAGTCGTTCGACTGTTTAATCCGCCGAATGAGCAACAAGCGAGTATTCATCCGAGCGCAGTGATTGATGAAACGGCAACGATTGCTAAGCACGTTACTATTGCGGCAAATGTGGTGATTGAGAAAGGCGTAAGCATCGAAGATGGTGCGCAGATAGGTGCGGGTTGCGTTATTGGGGATAACTCGAGTATTGACAAAAACACACTTTTGCATGCGAATGTGACCCTTTATTCAGATTCTCAAATTGGTAAGAACGTCATCATCCATTCTGGTGTAGTCATAGGCGCAGATGGCTTCGGCTTTGTCTTACAAGAGGATAAAAGCTGGTATAAAATTCTGCAAGTTGGCAATGTAGTCATCGGCGATGATGTTGAAATTGGGGCAAATACAACCATAGACCGCGCTGCACTAGGTTCAACTAAAATTGCTCAAGGCGTTAAAATTGATAATCAAGTTATTATCGGTCACAACGTACAGATTGATGAGCATACGATTATGCCCGGCGGCTCATTAGTGGCCGGTAGTACCCATATTGGTAAACGCTGTCAGATTGGTGGCGGTGTGGCGATTGCGGGGCATCTTGAAATTGCAGATGATGTTATGATCACGGGTCGTAGCATGGTTACAAACTCGTTGAAATCAGCAGGCGTATATTCATCTGGTATCACCACGGAAGAAAATACAAAATGGCGGCGCAATGCAGCACGTTTTAGAAGCCTTGATAAAATGGCAAAACAATTAAATCAACTTGAAAAGAAACTACAGGATAAAGAGAATAAACATGGGGAATGAAACACAAGAAAACTACGCCTTAAACAATGAAAGCTTAATGGACGTAAGCGAAATAAGACGCTTTTTAGCGCATCGCTACCCATTTTTATTGGTTGATCGAGTGACTCAATTTGAATCAGGTAAATCACTCACAGCGATTAAAAATGTCACTATAAATGAGCCGTTCTTTAACGGGCACTTCCCCGACCAACCGATAATGCCCGGCGTGTTAATTATCGAAGCGATGGCTCAAGCGACTGGCTTATTAGGCTTTCGTACAATGGGTGAAGAGCCTCAAACGGACATGCTATACATCCTTGTGGGTGTTGATAAAGTGAAGTTTAAAAAGCAAGTGGTACCGGGTGACCAGCTAGAACTACGCGCCGAAGTTTTGCGTCACAAAGGTCAAATGTGGATATTTAAAACAGAAGCCCGCGTTAATGGTGAGATTGCAACCGTTGCTGAAATTAAATGCGCCGCAGTTCCTGCGAACCAAGATAAGTAACCCGAGACAATAAACCGAATGAGCAAAATTCACCCCACTGCTATTATCGACTCAAAAGCTGAACTAGCGGATGATGTTGAAGTATCACCCTACGCGGTAATTGGCGCAGGTGTGAAAATGGA